>JALHSR010000205.1 GCA_022865315.1 Methanotrichaceae archaeon
CGGAACAACTTATTCAACCAACTTCCCAACCCAAAATCCGATACAGCCATCTTTTGGCGGTGGATCAAATGACGGTTTTGTCACCAAGATTAATGCGGCCGGTTCGGCTTTAGTGTATTCCACTTACATTGGAGGAAACGATAACGACTATGGCTCTGACATTGCAGTTGACAGCAGCGGTAACGCCTATATCACCGGATTAACACAATCAACCAACTTCCCAACCCAAAATCCGATACAGCCATCTTTTGGCGGTGAGTATGACGGTTTTGTTGCCAAGATTAATGCGGTGGGTTCGGCATTGGTCTATTCTGCTTACCTTGGAGGATTGGGCGAGGACGTTGGCTCTGACATTGCAGTTGGCAGCAGCGGTAACGTCTATATCACTGGACGAACAGATTCAACCAACTTCCCAATGCAAAATCCGATACAGCCATCTTTTGGCGGTGGATCATATGACGTTTTTGTGACTGTTGTGAGCTACAAGGAAGACCGCATCGGTGTATTCCGAGGAGGCACGTGGTACCTGGATGCAAATGGCGACAGAGGCTGGAGTACTGGTGACTTGATAGGAACCTTCGGAATGAGCGGAGATCTGCCTGTGGCGGGAGACTGGGGATCACCAACTGAACAGGCCCCAGATTCCGTTCAGAATCGATTTCTGCTCAATAATTCAGTTAATCCTGGATTCCATGCAGTGCCTGGAGCTAAGCTATCCATAAGCGGGATGGTGTTTAATGATCTGAATGGCGAGGGCTTAAGGACAAGAAACAGAACAGGACTGGAAGGCTGGACATTGGTCCTGAAATCTGAGGGGAAAAAAGATCTCCAGACAGCGACCGATGATCAAGGGCAGTACATATTTAGTGGGCTTTCACCTGGGAAATATACATTAATTCAGGTTAAGAAAGAGGGATGGAATCAGACTTATCCCGGTGAAGAGAATTACACTATAAACCTCGTTGATACCGACGCATTCAATTACGACTTTGGCAACCATTTTGGTCCGATTCCTGCAATAGAATATGAATATCCTCTCATGTCCGGTGATGTAGCCATCCGTGAGGCTTTGGAGTATGAAAAATTACCAAAAGCTTACATTGATCCTGATATAAAAGCGAAGCTTGCCCCGGGATTTGATACCGCATCATTTTCTTTACTGAGCTACCTGACCTATACTCCGTCCGAACGAGATCAGGGCAATTGCGGAAACTGTTGGGTTTGGGCCGGTACGGGATGCACAGAAATCGACTTGGCTGTACAAGATGGAATACAAGATAGACTCTCCATTCAATACACCAATTCAAAGTATAATGGTGGAAGTGGATCTGGATATGCTTGCTGTGGTGGAGGACCATACGAATTTGTGAGCTTTTATAATACCGAAGGAAAAGTAATTCCCTGGTCTAATTCAAATGCTCAATGGCAGGATGGTCCTACAGGATGCGTGGGGTCCACAACTGTTCCCTGGACTAGTATTTCAACTAATCCCAATTATCAATTGACTTCGATTATTGCGACGACAATACCAACTGTTGGTGTAGGTCAACCAACGGCGATCAATAATATTAAGAATGTGCTCATGCAAAACAAACCGGTACATTTCGCTTTTTGGTATCCGACAAGCACCGCATGGAATAGCTTCTTTAGCTTTTGGAATACTCAGCCGGAGACTGCCATCTGGAACCCGGACATTGCATGCGGCCAATCAGCAGGAACGGGATACGGTGGTCACGCCGTGCTATGTGTAGGTTGGGATGAAACAACCGATCCCAGCAATCCCTGTTGGATAATGGTCAACAGTTGGGGCACGGGTCCATCGAATAACCGGCCAAATGGCATATTTCGTGTTAAAATGAATATGAACTACGACTGCAATTATCCTGGATGGACATACGCATATAGATTTTATACTTTTGACATCGACTGGGCTACACCGCCTAATGAGGAGGACCATATCGGTGTATTCCGAGGAGGCACGTGGTACCTGGATGCAAACGGCGACAGGGGCTGGAGCGCTGGCGATCTGATTGGAACCTTCGGAGTGAGCGGAGATCAGCCGGCAGCAGGAGATTGGAATAGCGATGGCAGAGACGAGATAGGCGTTCTCCGGGGAGGTACATGGTATTTGGATGCAAACGGCGATAGAGGCTGGAGCACTGGAGACCTAATAGGAACATTCGGAGTGAGCGGAGATAAACCTGTAGCGGGCGATTGGAATAGCGATGGCAGAGACGAGATAGGCGTTCTCCGGGGAGGTACATGGTATTTGGATGCAAACGGCGACAGGGCCTGGAGCGCTGGCGATCTGATTGGGACCTTCGGAATGAGTGGAGACAAACCTGCAGCAGGAGACTGGAACGGTGATGGTAAAGAAGAGATAGGCGTTCTCCGAGGAGGCACATGGTATTTGGATGCAAATGGCGACAGGGCCTGGAGCGCTGGCGATCTGATTGGGACCTTCGGAATGAGCGGAGATCTGCCTGTCGCAGGTTACTGGGGATCACCAACCGGTGGTCTCCAAAGCGTTCAAATCGAGACAAAAGAAGTCTCCCAATCAGGTTCGGTTGATACCGAGATTTTAGAGAACAATTACTCGAGTGAGGACATACAGAAGCTGGCTAATTCTGTCAGACCGACAAGACCTGAAAGACCTCTCAGGCCGTCTGGATGAATATATTTTTTTAATCATACTAGCTTGATGCCAACTTCTGGGTCCCTACTTTCAGCAATTTTCTGATTCCAAGCGTGGCGAATAATATCAAGTTGTCATAGAACTATTCTCTATATCACAAAAAAAAACGAGAACGAAAGAACCTATCGATATGCAGCTGCGCCTATTATAGGATTGGCAGTTCAAACAGCAGGCTGGCCACGATCTTTCCAAGCCATACTCTTTTCCCGAAAAACTTGGTTTCCAAAAATCAATGTGGAATATTGCTTTCCACATTTCTTATATGTCCTTTCAGCAGGGACACAGTATGAGGCATATAAGATAAGTCCCTATCATCAATCCTTCCCTTCCACGATATTTATCTCATCCTCGGTTAGGCCGTAAAGCTCGTAGACGAGTTGGTAGATTTGGCGGTCGGTGGCTTCGATCTTGCGGGATCCAAACTTGGTGAACTACGAATTGTGCTCATTTCAGGTTATTTGAAGAAAACTTATATGAAAAAAGAGCTCATTACTAGCATATGCCGTGTGAAGCTTACCACCTTTTTTATCAAACACTTCCTTTAGCCATTCTTACTGCAATACCCATATTCGGAATATATTTTATTTATGCATTACAGAAACGAGGTGATGAATTAAAAGATATAATAAATGAAATTTATAATTTCAAAGAAGTTCTATTTAATTTTGTAGAGCTCAATAATAAAGTGCGCTATGCAATACTTGGTTATAGCAGTCCTAGACAGCCAGATGGGCAAAATCTCATAGAGTGTTTAAACGTACCTTTTGATGAATTACGAAAATTAGAGGATGAATTGATTGACGATTATTGGTCTTATGAGCATGGGAGAAGTGGTTCCGAAGGCTATCGCAAAATCTTCTTGGATCTTGAAACTCTACAAAATGCAATTTATCAAAAATTCCTTTATTTTGCAGGGGATTTTTTAAATGAAGATGAATATCAAGTTGATTTGAATACATTTGAACCCCAATTAAAAAAATTCATTCCTTTTGCTAAAGAAATCGACGGAATCCACACGGGAATAATCGGATTTATAGCCCCAATAAGCAAAATCTATGATGAAAAACATAGCGAATACCATCCTAGGATGAAAGAGGAGGAATTAGGTAAATTCGCTAATTATTATGAAAATTTTTTTGAAGAATTCAGCCTAATCAGGGAAAAAGCTTTGGACATTTATGAGAAAATTTTTAGATATTATCCTAATTGGATTAACGGATTATCAAGTTCACGTAAGTCAAAAAAATTCCTAAAACTTATTGCCGTTGATCTCATGTTATTTGGATTAGTAATTCCGCTTTACATGATCCAGCCTAACCAATTGAATTTGCTTTCCTGTGATAACATTTTCTACATAACAGTAATTTTTATCTTTTTTAATTTAATTTTTTTCGGAACTGCTTATATTTTTAGATATAAAACACAAGCTGCGATAAATATGTACATCGTAGAAAATTTCTCTAATAGTGAAGGACAATTGCCGATAAATGTAACCATATCTTTCGAAAACGTTACTAGAACTCCCTTGCCAATATTTTTTATCGATAGTAATATTTATATAAATATTTCAAATATATATTCTGAGACATTTACTTTTTCTCTTAAGTCGTACGAACATAAAGATTTGCGTATCGATTTTCGTGACGCCGTAAGACGTGCGAAGGAAATAAACGATATCTTTCAAAAGGAAATAAGATTATCGATAAGATATTATTGTCATCATTTCTTATTCATGAATAAAGGTTTTCTATTGAAAAAAGAAAAAACTGCAGTCTATACATGGGATATCGATTCGAAAAAGTGGAAAATCAAGAGCCCAAGGACCGAACCATCATAAGACGTTTTATAATTTGCAGAGGCTTTGGCCGGTAGTGTCTCGGTAAAGCCATCCCATGAAGTCCATATAAGGATTAAATGTCATCTGAAAAATATCGGGGGATCTGGTTTATATGGGTAATCTTCATGGTCTCCCCTCTAATTTATTCATTAAAAGGCTTGCAAGAGCTATATAATGCATTGCGTTCTCAGCTGGAATTTCAATGACTTCATGGGTTTTGGGATTTCTTGCCGCCATTATTGCACCTGCAAATAAGTACATATATCCTTGCTGAATATTTTTTCCGGACATAGTCGATAAGTCGTCCAAGACGATAATAGGCTTCTCTGGCTTAAATGCTTTAAACATGAGATCCGATCCATCAAATTCGATGCTCGTTATCTCTTTAACAATTTTCTTGGTTTGTGCATTGATCTCTTTGAAGGCAGACTCAACACTATCGGCAAAAAATCCCTTTTCAAATCTATTTCGTGAAACATCGACAATTGCACTATGAATTACATCCCAATTTATTTTAAAATTCACAATATTTGCTTGCATTCTGGTTGAAGCTAAACCTAAATCCTCCAATGATGAATCTTCTGAAATGAGTTCATTTTCCATTTTGTATAATTCAACCAAAAAAGCATTCTTAGCTGGTTCGGGCTTCAACTTCTCGCATATTTTTTTAAAAACTTCATTGTGCGGATTTTCTGTTCCGAAGCATTCTTTAGCTATTCGGATCGCCTCAAACGTCTTATTTATAAGAACCTGTCCCACGAGATTTTCTGCAGACAAATTTTCTATATCTTTTATAAATTGGCTTAGCTCAATAAATTCTACCTTTTTGCTAATTATATCCACCATACCCATATTTTATATAGCCGTTGATTATATTGTCTGTAATTGATATCAAATAATTTCTAGTTTTCCATGGCGAAAATTTTAACCTAATTCCTATGCTCGTGCCCGATCAGCTCATCTACATATTAGACTTGCATATCTTATGTCTCATCAAAGATCTCTTTAGCAGCCTGCAACTCGACCATCCCGGGATTGACCACATCTACAATGAATTCCCCATCACCATGCTAGAAACTTGTCGTATGCAGCCCGTTTAGTTGTTTCCGCGACATGCGCATACCGCATAGTAGTCTGAATGTCTTTATGTCGCAATATTTCTTTTACGATTCTTATATCACAGCCATTCTTTATCATGAGCATAGCAGGAGTGTGTCTGGAAAAGACATGAACACCACCAGGCTTTTGGATTCCAGCTTTCCTTTTATAGAAAATGAACATCCTATAGACATCTTTTCTGTCCCATAATTTACCGTAATCGGTATAAAATAATGGTCTTCTGTCTTGCACCTCAAGAATAGGTTTGATCATTTGATATCGATGAAGCATCTTGGCTGCTGTCCACACTGAGGCCAGGAAGTGGCTCAAAACAAATTTTGAAAATGTTGCCCAGTTCGAAGAAGGT
Source organism: Methanotrichaceae archaeon (assembly GCA_022865315.1). Classification (GTDB taxonomy): domain Archaea; phylum Halobacteriota; class Methanosarcinia; order Methanotrichales; family Methanotrichaceae; genus JALHSR01. The sequence goes on from JALHSR010000205.1 coordinate 5,998, forward strand.
GCTGCCTGCAGAATCCAAAAAAATAGGTTGAGTCTGGCTTTAATCTAACTTGCATCCATATTGGCACTGCCAAGATCCACGATAGTAATTACCACCGGAATCCGGTTTGATGTTTGCTGAATGTTGGGCTCCACAGACTTTGCACTCCATAAGGCCCGTGGAAGCATCTAGCAGCTTCATCACTTTTTTTGTCATATCAAGATTCACCTCCCTATTTGGGATCTAAACCTTGCCTTGCCTCACCGTGCCAAGCCTCGCCAAACCTCATCCTAACGTTGGACCTATATGAAATCCATGCTTGGATCCAAAGGTCCAAATTCGTTCTTGCCTCGCTTTCTATATTGCCTTTCTGGCTAGGCTCTATTATAGCATGAGCAAATGTTAGCTGAACCGTTTGAGGTGATCAAGTGAGTGATAAAATAGATCGATTGTTAGATGAGATTCTAAAATTCAGAAGAGACCGAGACTGGGAAAAATTTCATACACCCAGAAACTTGGCAATTTCGATATCTTTAGAGGCCGCAGAACTGCTTGAGAATTTTCAATGGCAAGTAGGCGAAGAGCCTATTACGCCTGCGATCAAAGAAAGAGCCGCCAAGGAGATTGCAGATATTTTCATTTATTTGCTATCAATGTCTCATGACCTCGGTATCGATCTCATAGAAGCAGCCACAAAGAAACTGGAAGAGAGTCATGCAAGATATCCCGTCGAGAAATCGAGAGGATCATCGAAGAAATACAGTGAACTCACATAAAGTCCACACTTCCGCCTGTGGCATTTAGGTCACAGAACCAGACTCCAGATTCGTAGTCAGGCTGGTAATGCTCACAGAACTCATCACAGCAATGATTTGAGCAAGATGCTGATGGGTTCAGTTTCATCCCTCCTTTCAAAAAGTATTGGGCCGTCAAATCATTTGTAGCTTTCTGGGGTGGAAGGTTTGGTCAAGCTGGCTCAGAAGCTTTGATTAGAGCAGATGATCCATAACGGCTGGATCAAAAACTTTAAAAATTACGGGTAAATCGATGCGCCGATCGGGATTATAGACATTATCAGGAAAGAATAACTTTGCGGCTTGCATTGGATGCTTGTTTCAAGGATGGGGCTCACAGCTTACAGAATCTTTATGTCCAAGCAATGAATACTGTCTAAAAGTTTAAAATAACTGGTGGTGGAGAAATATGAAAAAGCTTATCGAAATGCCTTATGGGGAGAGCACAGTAATCGTCGCTGTAGATATTCCCGAGGAAGCTGCCAAAGCAGAGATGAAAAAGGTTGGCGTAAGACAATTTTTTGAAGAATTCACCACTCCTGAAAAGGTAGATCAGAATTTTGGGCTGGTCTCCGAAATGATTATCAAGTGCAGTAAGCCCTTAATTGAATCATTCGAGCGGCTCGAAAAAGAGAACAAGCCACCCAAGAATGCTAAAGCAGAATTCGGGCTGAGCTTTAATGGTAAGGGTAACCTCTATCTGGTGGAGACCTCGATGGGAGGCTCGATTAAAATAGGCTTCGAGTGGGATCTGACAAAAAAGTCTCAATAACGAGTAAATATCAGCCTGTACAAATCTCAGCACTCATTATGGTGATATGACTTTGTATCTCGGAGAGGCCTTAGGTGCATTATGAAAAAAGGATGCTGCTTGAGCTAGAGCAGCAAGAGTCTTTTGCTGAGCTTAAGGTATTATGACTCTAGTCAGAACATTGGCTTCTCCTTTTACTCCCGACACGCAGCATTCGGCCGGAACCTGGTCGGGTACGTTATTCTTCAGCCAACATTGAGCATTAGATCCTTGATAGCCAGGTTTGACATATGTCCAAGCCCTGCATTGAGGTTCCGCCGTACACATCTGTGCACATAGGTTCGGATCGGCTTTAGCTAGTTCTAAATTTGTGTAGTCGGAGCCTGGGCGATCTGTATCATTCGTCATCGATACTGCTTGAGTTGGAGAGACAAGAGTCGTCCCAGGTACTTCGATGGTTGCTGGAACGTTCTCCCCTAAGTCTCCGTAATCCGAACCGGGGAGGTCTGTATCGTTCGTCATTGATACTGTTTGATCTTGAGCAACTTGAGGTATTACAGCGCGGATTTCTTTTACACCGGTTTGGCAACATTCATCCTGGACCTGGGTGGCAACGTTATTCTTCAGCCAGCACCGAGCATTAGGCCCTTGATAGCCAGGGTTGACATACGTACAGGCCACGCATGTAGGGTCGTCTGTACACGCCTGAGCACACAGTTTCGGATCGGCGGTTGCGAGGTCAAAATCTCTATAATCCGAGCCGGGGATGTAGGTATCATTCACCATTAGGATGGTCGAACCTTGCTCCTCGCTAATAGGACCTGGCCCACTAGTTCCAACTTCCCGTTCTATTGCTTGAACTTCCGGAAGATCGGGAACTGGTTGCCAGCGGAAATCCTCAGCTCCGACGTCCCAATCAAGCCACCATAAGGTGTTATCCATTTTCCTGGCAAATACGGTAAAGTGATCTCCAACATAATTTATCGCTGCTGGAGCAGAGTTCAAGTCTCCTCCAAACCCTACCCACATAGTCGGCGTACCATCAGCCTTGATGCCTTTGGCGACCAGGTCCATACCTCGATCTCGGCCAAAGATGTTGATCTTACGCTCTCCTCCTCCACCGGGAAATGGTGGCGTAGGTGTAATAGAGGGGGCCGAAGTTAAGAATCCCCCGATGTTCTGCCAACCGCCCCACCTGCCTAAATCATACGAATTACGATAGTAGCTATCTCCTTCCCCCATTACTACTACATCGAGGTGATTGGGTCCCCAGGATCCTGCTGCTGGAGCTAAATTAGGCCATAAATGGCTGGGCAAACCAATAGTATTTTGAGTCTGCAGGTCTCTCCCATTCCAAATGTATTGATCTAATTCGCGATTATTCCAAAGCAAAAAAAGGTCGATTCGATTAGGGTCCCCCCACCATGCTGCCGAAATGCCTGTGATGGCCGGATTTCTAAAGCCCATGGGATTCATTGACCAACGACTTCCATCCCATTTTAGATTATACAAATCCTGATTATTTTGACTCCCTACTTTTCCCACCACAAAGACGTCGATAGTATTGGGTCCTCTTTGAACAACTGCGGGGGATGAGTAAATTTGTAAGGTTCCCGGCAATACAATGCTCAAGGTGCCAAAGCTCACACGGTTTTTAGGAGTCAAACGGTACCACAATAGACTATCATCGTTAGATCTTGCAAAAACGTTTATCTGGTCATAGACATTCAGCCCTCTCCAATCAGGATTCGCACGTGGATCGAACACTCCACCGTAGTCATCCAAACCATTGGGTATGCTCGTATCAGTGTACCAAGCACTAGCAGCTGGATCGCCTTGTATTGTCGGCCGAACGCCCTGTGCTGTCGCTATTAATATAATTATACCTAAAAAAAAAGTCAGAGTTAAGTTAATTTTCATATCCCTACCTCTTTAAATATCCATAATGATTAAGGGATTGAATTTATAATTAACTTTTGTTACGATTTTTATGATTTTGCACGTACCAACCCCTTGAGTTCAATATGCTTCTGTGAATAACTTTTTAGAGCTCTAGAAGACTTCAGAAAGGACCCCGAGACAAATTTATAAATATTTTTCCAAATTCAAACCCCTACGGTTACGCTATGGATTCTGCAGTGCTTTTTTGATTTGGACGATGCCAATTATTCGATTTGGCCTATACCAAGCACTAAACTTGTTCTTTTGGGAACCTTAACTTTGTCACACATCGCGTGGTATTACGAGTAAATAGGTGCTAAATTCCCGCACCCATCTTCAATTCCTCCTTTTTTGGGGAATATCCAACTTCCTAGAAAGATATCAGTTATTACCAGTAAAATTACGCCGAGGGTGAGATTCGAACTCACGAGACTCTTTCGAGTCACCAGCTATCCAGGAATTCGCTCCAGGCTGGCGCCCTACCGCTAGACGACCTCGGCACTCAACATTCTTAAATCTGCTTTGCAATGGAACCCAACTGCCTCTCGGACAGCTTCCACGCCCTTGGATAGGTGCCTGGCTCCATTATTACTCTTTCGGTCTTAGCCGCTATTCCTGTTTTCAATGCCAAGATCTCATGACTCGATGAGGCTGCCTTGCCTATAGCTACAGCTTCACCTTTTACCGTTAGTAAAGCCACGTAATCGCCTTTATTTATACCAGTCTCCAGGCTAATAAGTCCTGGTGTAGCAAGGGGTGCGCCATGGCAAATTGCATCTACGGCATTATCTGCTATCACTAGTTTAGGGAGATGCTTCAAAGCATACTCAATAGGTAATATCACACTGCGCAACTCTTTCTCATCCCCTGTCTCGCGCCAGACCTCAAAAGCATCTTTGACATTGTGCAATGTCACTAACGTTTCATCCTCTTTAAACGGTCCGGCTCTGCTACGTCTAAGCTCTTCCATATTTGCTCCTGTACCCAACGCTAGACCTATATCGTAACAGAGCTTGCGTATGTATGTTCCCGCCTCACAACCCACACGCATCAACACGCTTTGGTCCTCAATCTCTAGAACGTTTAGATAATAAATCTCTCTGCTGCGGAGCCGCTTCACCACAGAAGATTTTAGAGGAGGCTTCTGATAAATTGTGCCAACGAATTCATTACAAACCCGTAATATTTCCTTCCTCGGTCTAAGCTTATGGATATGCATAAGGCAGATGTATTCTTTACCCGAAAGCAGAAGAGTGTCCATCACTCTGGTAGCATCGCACAAGAGAACTGGTAAAATTCCTGTTACCTTGGGGTCCAATGTGCCACTATGACCCGCTTTTTCAAGTCTCAAAATCTTTTTTATCCAGGCAACCACCTCATGGCTTGTAGGCCCGGCTGGTTTGTCAAGATTGATTGCCCCAAGTTTTATGTGCAGCTCAAGTGGACGTTTTTCAGGAAGAATACCATATGCAGAATCCGTTTTAGCGCTCTTTCGAATTAGAACAGACCTGATGAGATCAGAAGGGAGAGCATTAGGTATCTCTGCATGAACATTTGATTCCGCCCTCATCTTTGTCTTACCCTCGCAGCAGCCAAGACTATGCTTAATGTACTCCGTTCGTCAAATCTTCCTGTGTCCACCACTAAATCATATATGCTAAAATCATTAATATCAATATTATAATACATTTTATAGCGTCTGGCCTCGCTCTCCACCCTAGCACGCGTCTCCTGAAGTATGTCCTCCAGAAGCTTAGATTCACGTTTAGCTATACGCTCCGCTCTTGACCTAATATTTGTTTTTAATAAGATTTTGAGATCAGCCTGAAGAAGGTAACCGGAAAGCCTGCCTTCAAAAATTCCCGTTCCTTCCTTTGCCAAAGCTTTCTGGGCATCATCTATAAGGTAATCTATCTCCGGGCTTTTTTCAGCCTGGCGGTTCAGTTCCTTAAAGGATATATTCCTCTCGCTCGCTATCTTGCGGAATAACTCACCAGAATTGATCCACCTGAGACCCAACTCTACGGAGAGGCCCCGGGCCAAAGTTGTCGTTCCAGTTCCGGGAGCTCCACTTATAGTAATTATCATCCTTAGCTCATGCTCCCTACATCGAGGGCCTTTCTAATAATCTGAGATAGGGGAATTGAGCAGATGAAATACCAATAGAACCAATAAATTATGGGTCCAAATACACTACTTGTGATGCTCTGAGGACCCCAAAATGGGAAGACCATAGTTATATTATGATTTCCAATATAAAAATATGCCCACATAAAGAGAGGTATAGAGACTATACCGATAAAGAGCATAGGCTTGAACTGCATTTGCATCATCTTGCCTTGCTCTGAGACCATCTTGAGCTGCTCTTCCTGTAAACGCTGCTGTCGGGCTTTATCCCCAGAAAGCTGAACCTCTCTCATATCCATCTGAAGTCTTCTGGCCTTTGTCTGGGCAGAACGCATGAACTCCCAATCCATCGTATATTTTTGAATCAAGGTTGCGAAAAGGCCGGTTATGGCCGCCAGAACGAGCAAAACAATTTGAAATGGCAATATACCTGGCATCCAGCCCAGGCCTACATCAGTTGCTGCACCCATGCCTTCTCTAAGTTCAGCACTTATCATTATTCCAAAAAAAAAGATAAAACCTACAGCCATATTATCCAGAACTTCAAATGTAACCTGTCTTGCGCTTTTAGGTTTCAATTTATTTTACTCCTTCTCTCTTCAAGTAATTGTAATTTCGTATTTATTACCAGTCTCCGCTTGTGAGTACG
>JALHSR010000206.1 GCA_022865315.1 Methanotrichaceae archaeon
AAAATGGGATATTTGTAGCTGACAATCATGTTTTCTCCGTTTGCGATTCCACATACTGCATCAGAACGTCCAAGCTAACTTGTCCAGTTGTGGCTATCAAGTAGGAATTAGACCAAAAAGAATCTCCCAGTAGGAATTCTTTGGTTTGTGGAAATTCCTGTCGAAGCCTTCTAGACGTTACTCCTTTGATTACATTCACAACATTGGATAAATTGGTTGTAGGTGTTGCCGTGAAGAGTATATGGATATGATCTTCGGCCGGTTCTTGTCCAATTATTTCGATACCAAGTTCTTCTGCCAAGCTCCATATGATCTGCTTTAGCCGCTCTCTAATCCCCTCATCGTAGAGAGCCTTTCTCCGATACTTCACAATCACCACTAAGTGATAATGAAGTGAGTACACGGAGTGTGCGGATCTATCAAGCTTGTATTTCATAAGTTGTACCTAAATATGGATATCCAAATAATACCTTAAATAGTTATGGTTGGGCAGAAACAAGGGCAATGGACTCCGCTTTCATCCCCATCTTAAAGAATGGGGACTTCACGCTTGTCCTTCGCAATCCTACAAGTTAAATGATGCAATTATCTGATTTTATTTATCAATCAAAAAAAAATCGAACCCTTCATCCCATACATAGAATCCAATGCTAGCCCAAAGCCCACAATAGAATAAATCAATCGCTAATATTCAGCACTGCGCTTCCTTCAATTTTACCTCTACGAAGACTATCCAGCGCCTTATTAGCGTCCTCTAGAGGGTATGTCGTCACCTCAGTTCTTATCGGGATCATTGGAGCGATTCTCAGGAACTCTTCACCATCCTGCCTAGTCATGTTTGCTACTGACCTGATCACTCTCTCTTCCCACAAGATATTGTAAGGAAAAGACGGAATCTCGCTCATATGAATCCCGCCGCTCACCACAGCTCCTCCTTTGGATGTAGCCCTGAGGGCGATGGGTATAATGGCTCCCACGGGGGCAAAGATTAATGCAGCATCTAATCTTTTAGGAGGTTTCTGGTTTGAGTCGCCTGCCCAGACGGCTCCTAGTCTTAACGCAAACTCTTGGGCTTTTCTATCTCCAGGACGAGTAAATGCGTATACTTCTTTACCTTGATACAAGGCAATTTGTGTAATGATATGTGCAGCAGCACCAAAACCGTAGATACCAAGCCGTTTTGCATCTCCATCCCTCATGGCTAAACGATAAGAACGATAGCCGATCAGACCAGCGCAGAGCAAAGGTGCTGCTTCTACATTGGAATAGCCTTCTGGAATAGCGAAACAATATTCGTGGTTGGCAACGGCATACTGTGCATATCCTCCATCGATCGTATAACCAGTAAACAAGGGATTGTCGCAAAGGTTCTCACGCCCGGACCTACAATAGGGACAAGTTCCATCAGTATATCCTAACCAGGGCACACCTACTTTATGCCCTAGTTCAAAGCCCCTAACGTTGTCGCCTGCAGCTACAACAGTTCCCACAATCTGATGACCAAGAATAAGGGGAAGCTTGGGATTAGGCAGATCTCCATCTATGATATGGAGGTCGGTGCGACATACTCCGCAAGCATGAACCTTGATCAAGATTTGACCGGAATTAGGTCTGGGGATTGGAAGTTCCATCAATTTTAGAGGCTTTCTTATCTTTTCAAGGACAAGAGCCTTCATATTTTGAGAGATTTTCATAGCAATTTTTTTTTCAGAATTATTTTTTCGCTATTTCCGTTCCAAATTGGTGTTCATTGAATCAAGTATTCAGTCCAATTAGCATATTTTGCAATCAGATTTATTTCGTCGATTGTTATTCAATTCTCCAAGAAAATTTTTTTATATAGCTTTACATTTGAAAATTGTATAATGTAACGATGATTCGAATCCATCGTCAGTTAGGGTGAAGACATTAGGCTTCTGACCATACTTTTTGTTGATTGTATTTCTGATCAAATTAACCTGTTCTGCTTTAAGATTATATCTATCCGCTAAGTCTCTAGAATGGAGCCGCAGCATAGGAGCGTCTTGGATACTACAAACCTCCCAACCATGTTTGACAAACCTATATCTTAGATGATCAATAGTGGGATACCATTTCTGAGTCCCCATCATCCCATAGAGTGCGTTCAGGCATTCTGCATCTTCATTATGCTGAAAACAGGCAGACTGATGAACGAAGATTTCGTCTGCTTCGACTTGGGAACGAAGACGATTCAACACCATATCCAATCTGAATTGACCATAATAATGCAATACAGATCGGGCTACCAGCATTAAGATCCCTTTGCCTGACATTAGCTGTTCACGGGAAATGCTGGCTAAAGATGACTGCAGATGAACTATGCGTGTATCCTGGCACGCTGCTAATTGGTATGGCGATATATCTACATTCACCATATGTAATGACGGCAGGTGGTTCTGATTTAATAGCTGTTTCAAGATAAAACCAGTTCCGCCACCCAAATCTGCTACAACTGTCGGATGTGAATCCAATACGGCTTCAACTATGACCTCAACTAATGGACTTGATATAGCGGGATCGGAGAAATAATTGTCGTGGATAGAGTCCCACCTTTGTCCGTGGACTCCAGACTCCCGTAATATTGATAATTCTTCGAGATTCTCAAGATTTTCTGGAATAATATTGTCTTCTTTTCGTTCTGTCCAAAATTGATCTACATATAAATTCATTAAAATGATCTATTAACCATACTAACTAAGTTCCATATCAATCCTTCTGCCGACGACAAAAAGATGCTTATTCAATAGAGATATTTATTAGAAAGTATGGCTGAGCTGAAAAGCGTAACGAAGAGCAATGATAAATCCGAGCCTGTTTCTCTTGAGAGTATTGCTCCTGCTAGGGCCATCTGGTCTGGAAGCTTGAGCATCGGACTAGTTAATATCCCAGTGAAAGCCGTTCCCATGACCAAAGACCGCCATATTAGCTTCCGAATGCTGCACGAACGATGCAAAACGCCAATACATTATAAGAAATATTGCGAAGAAAACGAAGAGGTTCAGCAGGATGAGATTGTTTATGGCTATCAGCTAGAAAAAGGGAAATATCTCGCTCTTGACAAGAAGGAAATTGAGGCTTTAAAGCCCGAGTCTAGCGCTGTTATCGAGCTGGACCGATTTGTGGAATTTTTTCAGGCGGATCCTCATTATTTTGATAAAAGTTATCTGTTAATCCCAGACGGTTCCGAGAACGCCTATGCTCTTTTGAGACAGATCATGCAGAAAACGGGAAAAGCAGCTATCGGGAGAATGACAATTTCCTCAAAGGAACACATAGTACTCATTCATTATTACCTGAATGCCGTAGTGGCCACTATCATGAGGTACTCTGACGAAATACTCGATGCATCCCAAAGACCCGAACTCATCAATCTGCCCAAGCCCGCCGAGAAAGAACTGGTCATAGCTAAAGAAATAGTAGATAAGCTCTCAGGCGATCTGGATCTAAGCATTTACCACGACCGATATAAAGAGAGGGTGGAAGAGATGGTGAAAACCAAGTTAAAAGGAAAAATAATTCATATCGAGAAGAAAAAGGCTAGGCCTGCGTCTAAGGATCTCATGGAGGCGTTGAGGCAGACCGCAGAATCGCTAAAATGATGCAGATTTCGCCTCAAGCTATTATGAACTATTTCTAGCAAAATATCCCTGATTATGAAGCCTATAAGTCCAATGCTAGCCGTTCGGGGAGATCCTTTTACGGCGAAAGGTTGGATTTTCGAGCCAAAGATAGACGGCACTCGTTGCATAGCTCATCTATTCGATAAAATCGAGCTACAGAACCGAAGGATAGTTAAAATAAATTATCGTTATCCTGAATTGGTTGAGGCTCTTAGGGATTCGATCAATCTGTTATCAGATGGCATTGTCTTGGATGGAGAGATCGCTGTCTTTTCCAAAGGTGTACCAAACTTCACTGCTCTAGCAGAAAGAGACCACCAAACTCATGCGATAAGAATCGATTATCTCTCGAGAGCCCTTCCCGCCAATTACCTTGTGTTTGACATTTTGTATGCTCAAGGCGAAAACGTTATGGATACCCCATTGTTGGAAAGAAAGAGACTCCTGCAGGAGGTGCTAGTGGAAGGGGAGCTGATCACGATAATGGACTATGTCCCACAAATAGGAAAGTCCTATTATCAAGCCGCATTGAGCATGGGAATTGAAGGGATAGTAGCCAAAAAGGATAACTCAACCTACCAACCTGGCATCAGGAGTCCAAACTGGATAAAGATCAAGAAGAATCTTACGGCTGACCTTGTTGTCGGCGGATATATCCCAGGCAAAGGCCACCGCAAACAGTACTTCGGTAGCCTACTTGTGGGAGCCTATGATTCGAAAGACCTGATCTATCTGGGCCGAGTTGGTTCCGGCTTCTCCGAGATGGAACTTGGAGAGATAAAGAAACAATTAGTATCTTGTGAATTGCCGCCTTTTTCCGAATATCCTGAGTTTCCCGAGGTGACCTGGGTGAAGCCAGAGCTTGTAGTAGAGGTTTCAGCATTAGAGGTCTCATTTCATGGCCATCTTCGAGCCCCTGTGTTTCATAGAATCAGGGAGGATAAAAGGCCAATTGAATGTGGAATTGAACAAATCAGAGGTGTTAAGAAAAGAGTTTAGAACCTTTGAGAGCTTAGGTTACCTGCCCATTTCAATTCGGATTTCTGAAATTAAAATGGTGATGATCGATTGAAAAAGATGACAATGCTGAGGAGCTATATTGAGGATCAGGAGATTTTCATGATCCTAGTAGTGCATGACGCTTTATCCCGCAGGAGCGGAGAGGGCGGAGCGGGAAGACCCCAGCTATCAGGCTGGGGATGAAAGCGGAGTCCTCCTTCTCTAGTATAACACTCCTATAGATATCTATTTATGCGGTTGTAGCATTCAGTCTAGTAATGCATAAGGCATACAAATTCAGGCTCTATCCAACAAAATATCAAAGAACTATGATGG
>JALHSR010000020.1 GCA_022865315.1 Methanotrichaceae archaeon
AGAATTCGTCATTTGGCAGCTTGCGATATAGCGGTTTTTCCTTCCAAATATGAACCCTTTTGAATTGTAGCTCTGGAAGCAATGGCAATGGAAAAACCGGTCATATTCGGAGCAAGTGGTATTGGCGGGTTTAGAGAAATAGTTATTTCCGCGGGTGATTATCGGAACGGTGCACATGTGAATGGGCAGAATCCAGCGAATATTTTTGGATGGGGATTAAAGCCTTTGTTATCTCTGTCCCCAGAAGAATTAATGGAAATGGGAAAAAAGGCAGAGGACGAGTAGAAAAGTATTTCACCTGACCCGGATTGGCAAGCAGACCGCTGAGATCTATGCCCAAACTATCGAAATCTCTTGAATTGCCATTATCGGAGAGGATAAATATCAATTATTGGCCTGAACGGTTCGAACATTAGACCGTATGGTTTAAACCTTCAAGTTTGGGCATTTTGGGCATTATACTTCAATATACTAAGCTTTTAGTTTATACAGATAATGGTATTCATAAACTTAGGTACCAAAAGCTTTTTATTTAAAGACGTCCTCCTAGAATTAGAAGCATAAAAAGAGTCTCCAAAAATGATAAATGAAAATGTAGAGGTGTCAAATGGTGAGGCTAATGCCAAAGTAATCGCCGATATGGATAAGGAACAAGCCAGTTTCATGGAGGCAAGAGCGGAGAAGAGGAAAGCTGAAGAGATGAAGATGGCTGATAAACAGAAATAATCAGTCTATGAATCCCCCAATAGCATCTGAAAGCATATCGAAGATCCATTTGGGAGGTTCATTCTACCCGCTTAGAATTTAGGATTAAATATTATTAATGCCCTATAATCAACAATCTCCAAGAGGGAGATATGATCTTACATTTGGAAAGGGTTCTTATGAAGCGACTACCACATAACCATTGTGATCGAATGCTCAAGATTTTGGCCTCGAAGGGCGACATTATAACTCTAAGGGAGCTTCGGCGGTCGATGGAAATTAAGCTTGGAAATTTGGAGCATATCCTGCGTGAGCTGGAAGCCCAAGGCAGGATAGTACGAACTACTGGAGAACGAGGGATGGAGAGTCTCTCGCTTAGGAGATCGTAAAAGCCCTCACAATGCCCTTTAATCAACGATCTCCAAGATGATGATATCATTTTTTCGAAAGCTCACACGGTAAAGTACTATGGGAGCTGGCAAGCCATAACGGACAGTGTACCTGGAGTATCCTAAGCGTAGATAAGATTAGGTAGGCAGAACTAGGCCCTGTCCTAGAGGAACTGGAGCAACAAGGCAGGATAATAGAGGACTGATCTCAAAGCTGGCCGGCGAGGATCTTGAAGGTAAATGATAACATTGAAAGGTTAAGAGAGAGTAACTATCCAGATACCAAAGCTCTAAATGCAGTGGCAATTCTGGAAATGACGCGGCTGGCTTTGAGATTATGGGAGAAGCCTCTTCTAATTTTAAAGACAATTCATCATGACGTTTGGCAAAGGTCTGCTCTTGGCATTATTGTTCTTGATATTGATTCTGGCTTTCTTGGTTCTTGGACCAGGCCTGCGATGAGAGGGCTCTCGAATGCATCTGGTAGACGCAGAGCAGAGAAGTTCATCTAGCAGCACGGCGACGCTACTGTGCAGCTGGATGCCGTTCCACTGAAACACTCCAGGATCTCGTGAAGCATGGTATCGAAGAGTACATCGACCTAGTTAAGTGGCAGGAAGGTCTTGACAGGTCAACAACTAAGCGGGAGCCGATGCGGTCCAAGATCAACGTTGCTAAGGCTAAGCTGTGTGGATTTGTTCCTTATTATGTCTCAATCAACAGACAAGCGCCCCTTATATTGGCTGTATCACTAAATATGGTTCAAAACACGTAAGGTGGATGGGGGGGTGCTCGTACAAGTTGCTCATGCCATCTCTTTGAAGAAAGATTCGAGGCTCAGAATGTTCTTCTTTCGTATGCGGACAAGGAAGGACCAATCGAAGGACCAATGAAGGACCAATGATGCTACTCAGCATGATAGCAACCAAAACGCAAGTCTTGTATATATATCATTCATCGCTTATTTACCCGCAATTACCTTATGCGGTTAATGATCATAAATCATATTACATGGGCATCGAGATACATCCGTTAGCTACAGAAACCTGAGGTGATGATATAATCAAAAAAATTCTGTTAACGACATCTTATACCAATAATATTTATGATTACATCGCCTTCAACTCCAGGTCGAAATACTTCAAGTTTTGTTGGCCGAGGATTCAATCATATGGTCTGCGCTTTCTCAAACAGAATATCCCCGAGGTAGAAATCTTAGAATATCCCAAATGGGAACAGTATGTGAAGAAACTCCGAGAGGGGTGGGATATAGTTGGTTTCTCCTTTTATCTGAATGACACGCCTGAAGTGATGGAGATGGTGGACTACGCCAGATCCGTTGGCATAAAGGAGATTTGGGGTGGAAACTATGGTGCCCTGACACCTGAAATTCGGGATCGGTTTGATAAGGTCTTCATAGGTTATTCTGAACAAGAGTTGGCAGCAGAGGTTGGAAGAGCGCTAGATTCCATAGTTCATCCACCGCTTATCGAGTATCTCACAACTCCATTTGGAATTAAGCTCAACTGGTACGGGATTTTGTTCACAACAAGAGGATGTCCAGTTGGGTGTAAGTTTTGTCAGACGCCTGCTTTCTGCGCTAAACCCTCAGTTATACCAATTGAGAGCATAGAACGCCTTCTCTCTTACTACAGAGATCTAGGAGTAAAAGTTGTACTGATCGAGGACGAAAATTTCGGTGTTTTGCAGGAGCACGCCGACAAAGTTGTACAACTTCTAGAAAAATATGGAATGGTTTGGGGATGCATGGCAAGAGCCGACTTTTTGAAGAAGAAAGTCGACGAGTGGATAAGTTCAATAGAGAAAAAATCGAGAATAGGGAAGCATACTGGCTTTGGTGGTGCTGCGATCGGCATCGAAAGTTTTCATCAATCAACGTTGAATGATATTAAGAAGAATGAGAACGCTGCTGAAATCCTGGGAGTGATACAAAAAATTAGGGCTCAAGGTCTTGGTATAGTGGGATATTATATGATCGGCTTTGAGAATGATACAATAGAGTCCATTAGAGCAGATATTAAAAAGCTTGTAAGTCTCGGGCTGGACCTAACCCAGCTCTGCGTTGTGACTCCACCTCCGTTAACACCTCTTTGGGACGACATCAGTAAGAAGTATGGTATCTTTGAGAAGGATTATCACAAGTTCGATGGCAAGCATCTTGTATGGAATCACCCAAACATCTCGCCCTCTGAGATGGATGAACTTATGAACTGGGCAGTTCGTAAGGTCTATCCTAGAAGAATGCCGATAATCTCTTCATATAGAATATTGTCAAGGGCTTGGAAAAGAGGGGGGGTAAGTGGCATCAAGGAGATCCTCAAACTACAATATGATGCAAATAGATTCGAGTTTTTCCCCGATAAACCAAGAATGTTCGAGACATATATATAATCAAGATAGAGGGTGGATCACTCTAGTTTTCTCAGGTCCAGAATGCTCCTGCCCATTACCAGGCTCCAAGTGAGCCGCTTAAGCATGCACGTTATTAGTTGGGTAAAGGCCTTGCTCTCCAGGCAATCAACAGCGATTCAAATGCTGAACCAACCTTCGCCAAGGCCAGAGAGCACGGCTATGTGGGCCAGTTCAACTCCCCTTAAATCTATTCTTAACGGTAAAATCGTGCGGAAATCCTATAGTCAAACTGCGGCGGCTGAGGTTACTGGCTAATCCCAACTTATATCCTTGAGATTTAATCCGAATAGGTGCAACGGTTCATAATCGCGCCTGGCATTAACATCAACATCTTAGATTTCGGTAGTGATCATTTAATTGGTTGATGTTATGTAACGTGGATAAGTGACTAATTCTCTCAAAGTCCAATTATGGTCAATCAGACCACAATTCATTGCGGGAGCGCACTTTCTGACTTTTCCATCTGCGCTTAATCTTTTCAA
>JALHSR010000207.1 GCA_022865315.1 Methanotrichaceae archaeon
AAAACCTACAGCCAAAGCTGCAGCTTCAATATATCTTGATAACTTCCGGTTCATTACTCTGCTCCAAAGAACCGTTGCATCATCGGATACATCTCCTGGATCTGTTCGCTTGCAATCTGCTCATAGAGCCGATATACAATGCTCACTGTTAGCAACAGACCCGTACCGCCCACTCCACCGACTGTACCCAATAAACTGGCTATTAGTGTCAGGCCACCAATCACAACACCGCCTATGACGGTCACCTTAGGTATGTACCTCTCCATTAGTCTCTCGATAGAAGCTGGGTTCCTCCGATATCCAGGAATCTGGAGGCCAGATCGATGAATCTTCTCAGAAACGCTTTTGGCGCCCATGCCTGTGGTTTCGATCCAGAATAAGGCGAAAATCACTCCACCGATGATGAGAACTGAAGCATCTATAAAAACATGCATAAAGATCTCCCAATTTGCTGTTGCTGGCCATCCCAATGCCGTCATAGCCGATGTTGTCTGCATACCGGGAAGCCAATCAGTAGGGCCATTGATAGGAGATAAATAATAATATAGACCGGATACTGCTTGAGGAGATGAAGCACCCAAAGGTTCTCCAGTTAGGGCGTTGTATGTGGCCGTAGAAGTAAAATTGCCAAGTAGCCCAGAGTAACCTGTGTACATATTCGTAACATCTCCGCTTGTGACTGTTGATGTAGTGACTGTTCCAAGCCTGCTGGCCATCAACGATCCAAACATTTGGATATTGGCCTGTAAAGCCCTAACTAGAATCATGGGCAGGACGCTGGCATAAACAAGCTTGACCGGAAACCTTCCCCTAGCACCTCGAACGCGACTATGGGCAAGGGGTATCTCGATTCTAGTAGATTCTACGAATATCACCAATAATATTATTATAACGGTGGATATTAATGCCAGTATGCCGCCTGCAATCATTATATACCTTATTCCTTCGGCCGTGAAAAGAGTTGAAAGTGTTATTAGATTAAGTCTAATTATATCTATCCATCTAGGTATAATACCTACAGATATTCCGGCATCGCCTGCGGCTGGGTTGATGAGTCCATTAATTAACTGCTGAGACACGCCAGCTACTATAAAAAGGCTCACACCAGATCCCACGCCCCATTTGGAAACTACCTCATCCATATATAAGATGAAAACTCCGCCCAAGCAGACCTGCAAGAATATCAGAAAAGAGATAAACGCAAGCGAAACTCCCAATGAATTAGCTAGTGCAGTATCAGGCAACAGATATCCTCCCATGACCTGGGGCAGGGCTTCAACGACGATCATGATAAATACCAAAGCCTTTTGCGTACCTTGAAATACTGCCTGATCTCTTGGATCGCTCAAGTTGAGCTTGATAATCTGAGCTCCAACGAGAAGCTGCAAAATAATCGAAGCTGTTACTATCGGCCCAATGCCAAGAAGCAATAAGGACCCAAATGAACCAGCAAAGAACGCTCTATACGCAGAAAAGAAATCTACCGATGCCGAAGAAAGCCCAAATAGCGGAACATTTCCAAGAATGAAGTATAGCAGCAATATAGCTAGAGTCCAGCTCAGCTTTCTTTTAAAATGCACATGCCCTATAGGCCTTATAACCGCAGGCAGCCTTCTTACAAGCGGCTCTATTGCATAAAAGAACGTGTGTTGGTTCATATAATTACTGCTTGACCACCAGCAGCCTCGATCTTTCTCTTGGCTACAACCGAAAAGGCAGCTGCGTTTACTATCAATTTCTTTGTAATCCTGCCTCGACCAAGAACCTTAATCTTTTCCAAATCCAATTTACCTTCCTCAGAGGCCATTTGGTCCAGAATGTCGACGTTTACAACATCCATATCCTGACTATGGGGTCGGATAAAACCATGCTTACCCATTTCGGTTCCAAGTAGAATGGAACGCATGAAGTGATGTTTGCATTTACCAGCGTCTCCCCGGCCACCGCGTGATCCACCACCACGAGCATTCTTATGTTTGCCGTGATATGTCCTATGCCCTCTGCGTTCCTTTGTCTTAGGTCTAACCATTATACTCTACCTCATTCTCTTGATTAGATCCACGATATCATCTCGAAATCCCAAATCTCCGCCTTGACGTGCTGTTTTCTTAGTGCTTCTAAGCCCCTTGCGTGCGGGATGCAACCTAAAAACTGGTTTAATTCCAAGCTCCTTAAAACCGGCTGAACTGGAACTTATAGCTTTGGCTATATCAATAGCAGAAGTATAACCTTTATCTTTGATAAATTGCTCTGTGAGGCGCCTATTTCCGCTTTGCCTACCACGCTTTTGCAGAAGCATGGCCAAAGTCTCATTATCTATCCTGCCCCAGGCTACATAGTCTTTTACCTTTTGAATCATTCCTCGATAATGCTCGTCTTCTTTAACAATCACACAATGGTTGAGCCTTTTAATGCGTAGCATATCAAGTGTATCCCTTATTTCCGGTCGAAGATTTAATTCGCCCCTGAGCCTCACGACAGCAAACATAATCAGGTCCTCATTGTTACAGCATTCATTAGCGCATTATATGTGGCTTTAGCAAAATTTAGAGTTGTCTTGGTTGACCCGAAAGTCGTGGTCCATACATCCTCGATCCCAGCCATATCCATTACTTTTTTTGCAGTACCGCCTGCAGCAATCCCAAGTCCGCGGGGTGCAGGCATTAGTACTATCCTGACGCTTCCGGATTCCCCCATAACCTTAAAGGGAACTGTGTGTGATTGGCCACAACCGCACTCCCAGCTACCACAACCTCGCTTGATCTTTAAAAGATTAATCTTGGCAATATCAATGCCCTTCCTAATGGCAATGCCAACTTGGACATCCTTGCCTTCGCCCAGGCCGATATAGCCGTCTCTATTGCCTACTATCACAGTAGTCCTAAATTTGACCCTCCGGCCAGAGTCTGTCATCCTTTGAACCATATTTATATCCAAAACCTCATCCTCTAGCCCCGGGATCAGAGCATCTATCAGCCCTGCTTCCTTTATGGGAAGCCCGGATTTCATTGCTTCTTCAAAAGTAGTAACTTGGCCTTCGTAAACTAACCTGCCAAGCCTCGTCTTAGGAATCCACGCCTCACGATAATATTCTTTCTTCACCGGGCGCGCACGCTTTGACTTATCGAATTTCGCGGATCCCACAGGTTTCGCTTTTAACATAGACTCACCCTAGTATCTTTTCTTTTGCAATTTCAAATTGAGCTACTACATCCTTACCTGTGTAGTCCCTTATATGATCGCCCCGAATTCGTTCATCACCAGGGAAGACCACTGAACTGTGCGGAATGAGAACACCCGCATCTACCACACCCTTTATTGCTGCGTAAACCCTGGCTCCTCGAGTAGACGCGTGCAAGCCTATATCCACTATGCCTTCTTTATAGCCTAAGGTTAGCATCTTCTTCCCAAAAAGTAGCCCGGTAAGGTAAGCAGCAGGCAAGTTGCCCGTACCCATAGTATAGCCGAAATCCCTCAATCCTTTAGAGTTTATCGTTAAAAACGTCCTGTCACCTTGCTGCTCTGCTATTATAAGTTGCATAGTCATATTGGCGTTACTCTTTCTTACAACTACTCTCGGTTTCTTCGAAAGGATAAGTCTGTATCTCACATGATAATCGGTTTTGCCTTCTCTTCGCCTGCGAAAAGGCACTTTGTATCTGGGTCCAGTCGCCAAAATCATTCACCTCTGGTTAGGCCTTTGGCCTTGATGTAGGCATTGAGGTGCGATATGTTTCGATACTCTCCACCTTTAGACTTCCTATAGAGCATTCTATACGCATGTACATCAATCTGATCGCTATCTCGCAACTCTTTCAACCTTTTGCGCAAAGCCCTGATCTTAGCCATCCAGAGTTCTTTGCTAGGCCTTCTTGCACCCTTTGCACCTTTCCTAGTACCTGGCCCTTTTCTGTGCCCATAAGCACGTTTGGCTGCCCTGACTCTGAAACGAGCACGACTATTACCTTTCTCAGGCTTAGCCTTGATATTCCTAGCCTCTATTTGGGCTCTAATATCTTCCCGAGTTATCGCATCGGCTATTGTATTAGCAACCTCTGGATCAGGATTGATCCAGACGCGACTTTCACCTATAGTTAGCTCCGATGCCGCAAGCCTGCGCTGCGTCTTGAAGTCGGGCATTTCAAACACGCTCCCCAGCATTGAGCACACGAAGGTTCTTCTCTAACGCTTTGGCAACGATCTCTTTGCGCTTCTTCATTCCTACAGTAGAAGCTATTCGAACAACACAATCTTGCGTTCTTTCAACGTCACTGACATTGCAAACTAAAATTTCCTTAAATCCTGAGGGATGATAACCCTTAACGGCCTTGGGGCTGCCAAAACCAGGCCTGGCTAACCTGCCTTTTGCCGCTACTTGTTGCCGAAGTTTATTGTGCAGACCCCTTGGCTTGCGCCAGCTTGTGCTTAATCTCTTCTTCTTATGCGAATCGTGACGATTGAACTCAGGCTTTTTCATCTTCTGCCTGGCTCTAACTTTGAGCAACCTATCCACCAAAGTCACCTCTTATCCACAAGGTAGACCCCATCTTGAAAAACCCGGACGTCAAACCTTCTCACCCTGGTTGCCTGTTCAATGTTAGCCATTGTCTGACCAACACTCTCTTTATCTATTCCTGTTACAATTACCTCATCCTTCAGGATCTCGACCTTTGCTCCTGGAAGAATATGCGCCGACCTAGATTGCCGTTCTCCCAAGAAATTACTAATTGCTACTTCATTAGAGGATGACTTGAGTTGCATAGGAAAATGAGAATACACGGATTTCATTCTATAAACAAACCCCTCTGTAACACCCTTGATCATGTTGTTGATGTGGGATGCCAATGTCCCAACCATGGCCCTCTGCTCCTTCCTATTCCGTTTAGACTCAACCACAACCTCTGAATCTTCTTTCTTGATCTCGATCTCGGGATATGAAAGCTTCTTAGAAAGCTGTCCCTTTGGGCCCTTCACATTCACCATGGAACCATCTATGGAAACTTCTACGCCCTCCGGAATTGCTATCCTCCTTGCTAGCTCCGTAACCATTTGACCACCTAATAAACATAAGCCAAAAGCTGGCCACCAATACCAATGCTTCGAGCTTGGTTATGGGCCAACACACCGTTATTAGTGCTTAATATCAGCAAGCCCAAGTCTCTGGCTGGAAGAAATCTCTTCTCCCATTTCTCGAGTTCGTTAACCTTGGCTGCAAACCGGGGCTTAATAACGCCGCAACAGTTCATTCTTCCAAGGAGCTTCACTTTGAACATTCCCGACTTGCCATCATCAATAAATTCGAATTCACCTATATATCCACTATCGGCCATCACCTTTAGAGTTCTGCCAATAATCTTTGAAGCTGGATGAATTATGCACTTGGGCTTGCCCACGCTCTCTGCATTCTTTATGATAGACATGGCATCGGCAAGTGGATCCATTAACATCTTAATCACCTATGAAAATTTTTCAAAACCCATCTGAGGGGCGATCTCCCTGAAGCACTGTCTGCACAAATATAATCCATACTTTCTGACCAATCCATTCCTTCGGTCACATCGCTTGCAATGATTAGCTCCTCTTCCGAAGATCTTCTTGGTTTTTTTCATGATGCCTCCAGGATTTCTACGCCAAACTTCTTATGTACATATTCCATGGTCTCAGACTTGTTCAGTTTCTGTTTAGCTGGCAACTTCTTCTTGGCAACACGCCTTCTGGCAATCCTGTAACCAGCCCTCTTCATGGCCACATTGATATCCATGCCAAAAATTCCTATCTCTGGATCATACTTCATGCCCGGAAAATCAGTGTGTTCTTCGACACCGAAAGAAAAATTGCCGTTATCATCAAATTGACCCGCTGAAAGGTTATTCCCCACTGCTTTGAAGGCTACTATAAGGAATTCTTCAGCTGTCTTTCCCCTCAAAGTCAGCTTGGTTCCTATCGGCTCACCTTTCTTTATGCCAAAAGTTGGCAACGTCTTTCTAGCTATGGATCGGACTGGATTTTGGTTGGTTATTTGTTTGAGAATTGTCTCCGCATTGACAAGTCTTTGACCGCTCTCTCCCACGCCTACATGAACAACTACCTTATCAATGCGAGGCTCAAGCATTACGTTCATCTAATACCCCTAACTTGATCACAGGCTCTTCCCGACCTATCATGTAAACATAACCTGCTATGGTTTCAAATTCTTTTTTTCCTTCGATAACAACTCTATTGGGCCGAGAGCTTCTGACAATCATGATTTCCTTGATTTTTCCTGTCTGGCCGGAGTGCTTTCCGCCCACTATCATGGCCAAATTCCCAACCTTAAACTCTATCCTATCTTCGATCTGCTTTTCGGGTATGGAGAGAACTAAAGAATCGCCTACTCTGAAGTCACCCTCGGATAGCAAGCTGCTACCATCGGATAGGTTAAGCTGCTGTTTGCCTCCTGGGATAGTGATCTTGTTTTCTATTCTGGCGAGCTTTCTCACTGTACCTGTCTCAAGTGTATTTAGGTAAAACTTGCCCCGATTGTCCTTTAGCATTCGATATTGCTGGTTAATCAAAGGCAATGAAACAACATCGAAGATGCCTACTGGCATCTTACAATCCTTCCTCACCTTGCCATCAACCAGAACTTTTCCTTCATGGAGTATTCTTTCAGTTTCGCGGGCATTGTCAGCTACCTTAAGCAAATCTCTCACAACAATTAACAAAGGAAGGCTATCCGCAGCTGAATGAGGACCTGGTCTGCACTTTGCAATCCATTTATGGGTCTTCCTCGGTATAGGCCAACTTTTGGGGATGGTCACTCTCTTTTGATGCCTACTCATTCGGATCGCCTCTCGAATATCTTTTCTCTTTTTGCATCCTCTAAATTGAGTTTAATTATTTTGACGTTAGAGGGATGGATAGGTCTAGGTACCTCAGTTCCATCAGCACGAATGTTGCTGACACCGGCAACTCTTATAATACATCTCTTAAGATCCACTTCTTCGACCAGGCCTTCTAGCCCAGCATTGTCACCCCGCATGACTTTGATCGTATCTCCCTTGCGCACCTGTGCGCTTCGTCTCTTGAGCTCCGCTCTTAGCTCCTTATTTAGGGGAGAATGCATGAACTTTTGACGCCTATGAAGCGGAGCGTTATACCTGAACTTACGCTGCTTACGTGGTTGCTTGCTCTCCATAATCATCACACTATAATCGATGCTGCAGACGCTATTTTGCCGAACCTTTCCGCTACCTCACGAGCAACAGGTCCTTTGACCTCGGATCCTTTTGGCACACCCTCATCGTCGGTTATCACTGCCGCATTATCTTCGAAGCCCACTCTCAGACCATCAGGCCTGCGAAACTCTTTTTTCTGGCGGATGATCACTGCTTTCATCATCTGCTTTCGCATCTCAGGGCTTCCTTTTTTGACAGATACTACAACCATATCCCCAATCCCTGCACATGGTTGCCTATTCTTTACACCATGGTAACCGGTCACCGCAATAACGAATAGCGTTCGGGCCCCAGTATTGTCCACACAATCTAGATATGTACCAGTGTTAATTGCCCGGGGAATCTTGGCCTTATGACCTTTCATCGCAGCACCTCGACAACCACAAACGACTTTGTCTTGCTGAGTGGCCTGCACTCCGCTATTTTGACTTTATCACCCGCTTTCGCATCTATGCAAGAGGGATTATGCGCATGAATCTTAGATTTCCTCTTCTCGAATCTCTCGAATTTGGGGATCTTTTTCTCGAACTCCCGCAACACAACCACGGTGCTGTCCATTTTGTCGCTGACTACGATGCAATTGAATACCTGGCCGCGTACTGACAGATTACCGTGGAAGGGACACTTCGGATCGTCGCAGGCTTTATCTGGCGCTCTGACCTCCAGTCCGATATCCCTCATAGCTTCCACCTCTTTCTCTGTATCTTCTTGCCAATTCTGTTCTCGGGCTGCGAGACCAGGATTGAACCATTTACCTTAACTCTGCAATCATCATGCAATTCGAAGATCAGGCTAACATTACCCTTGGGAATGCGCTTTTCTCCGCGTTCTGTTTCAATAATCAATAGATTCCTAGTTTCATCGACAATTTTCCCAGAGAGCCCAATCATGCTCGGATTTGTGCTCTCTGCCACCTCGGCCGCCAATCCAATCAGCTCATGTCTAGCGATATTTCCAGGTTCCAGGCTCACTTTTTGCGCTCCGTCTGAACCGTTTTGATCCTAGCTATAGTCCTGCGAATATCTCTTAGACGACCGGGTTTCTCAGGTGCGCCTCCAGCTGTTACGATACCTCTCTCGCGTATTTGATCCAGCTCCAACTTGATTAGCTCCTCAGCGATCTCGCCATCATTCATATTCCGGATCTCGCTTGCCTTGAAGATAACCATGTTTATTGCTCCGGCTTGCCTTCGCAAGGCTCGACTTCTGGCTGTTGTTCAGAGGAGAGGGTATCTTCTGCCACACTTTCATTCACAGATGGCGATTCTTCGGATGCCTCTTCAACCAGTTTGCCAGGCGTTTCCTGACTAACATTTTCTGCAGGGCGCTCTTCTTCTAGCATCTCGTCGAGCTCGCTCTTCTTCTCTTCAGGCTTTGTCTCGACTGAAAAGGGTACCGAAACTTGTGAAACTTCGGCAGGGGGTATTGGATGTGCCGTCTCGCTCAATTCTTTCTTAGCCTCAGGCTTAGTCATCTTGAAGTCATCCGGCAGCCTGACACCAGGCGGGATGATTCTAACCTGGCATCCGATTACCCCCAACTTCTTTACTGCCACAGCGTACCCGGTCTCCACTAGCTCCTCAGCTGGCTTCCCGGAATGCTTGATGTATCCGCTTATGAATTTCTCGCTTCTAGATCTGGGGCCGCTGAGTTTCCCGCTAATCATTATCTCACATCCTAGAGCACCTGACTCCATGACTCGCCGAAGCATGGATTGTCCTGCCTTGCGGAAGTACCAGCCCCGTTCCAACGAGGACGCCAAGCGATTGGCTACAACTTGACTATTCAGATCGCCTTTGCCAACATCTTGCACGTCGATCTGAGGATTATCAAGATGAAACCTCCGATCCAAGTCACGAGTGATCTTTCTGATCAATTTGCCGCCCTTTCCGATGACCATTCCAGGTTTCTCGGCATAAACCGTAAGCTGTGTACCCATTGGTGTCCGGTTCATGAGCATGCCACCATAGCCAGCCCTCTCTAATTCCTCAGCCAAATACTCATTAACAAGGGCTTTTGTGAGGCCCTCCTGCACAAACTTTTTCTCAACGGCCATTAGCTGCTCACCTCTGTAAGAATCATTTCCACAGATACTGTTTCTGTGTTCTTAGGTGTGGCCTTGCCCATCGCTCTGGGCATCCATCCTCGAATTGTCCTTCCCTTGTGAGTTCCTGCATGATATATGCTCATTTTATCTGGTTCAAGGCCTTTATACTCAGCATTGGCCATAGCATTCTCCAATACAGCTAACACCGCTTTAGCTGCCTTTTGTGGATAGCGCCCTGCATCGGCTTTCAACATCCCACGCTTATGAGCAACATTTCTTGCGTAACGCTTGAATGGAACAGGTTTCCTTAGGGCAATCACATCTTCTAAATATGTCTTGGCTGTCCCAGCATTCTTGCCCTTTAGGATCCTGCAAATCTCGCGGGCATGCTTTGGTGAGATGTGAAACTCTAAGCCCATAGCCCTTGAGGAGCTCACTGCAGGTTCAAGTGAATAATTTAGTCTTCCCAATCTCACAACCTCACTTCAGCGGCACGAACTTGCTCGATCTGGTCGCGCCAACGCCTGCTGCACCGTGCGAAACTCTACCACGTGTCAAAGCGAATTCACCAAAGTAGTGTCCAATCATCTCGGGGATGATTTCGACCTTCTCGAAGCTCTTACCGTTATGTATTTCAACTCTCTTTCCTACCATCTCCGGAAACACTATCATATCACGGAGATGAGTCCTCACGGAATCTTTCTTCCTTAGGTTCGACAGGAGCTTCTTGCGCTCCTGAGAAAACCCTCTTTTGATCGTTCTGCGTTGCCGCGCTGGAAGCAGTCCGGCAAGCTCCTCCATGCTCATTTTAGAGAGGTCGGATACATTCCGACCCCTGTACGTGAATTCTTCCTTCCTCTTGGGAAGCTTGGATCCAGGTTTTTTTGCCAAACTTATCCCTCTACCGCTTACCAGTTCTCCTTGCGGCTATCGATCCAACTTTGCGTCCGGGTGGCGTATTCCTACTTACTGTCTTAGGTCTGCCAGGATGCTGCCTGCCTCCGCCTCCAAAAGGGTGATCGACGGCATTCATAGCTACTCCACGAACAATGGGCCATTTTACTGCTTTTGATTGAAATTTAAAGAAGCTATTTCCAGCCTTTACTAGAGGCTTATCAAGCCTGCCCCCCCCAGCCACAACGCCAATAGTTGCTTTGCATTTAGGACTTAACCACTTCATCTCACCACTCGGCAACTGAACCAAAGTAGCACCAGCATCATGTGCGACTAAAATGGCACAAACCCCAGAAGCTCGAGCAAATTGACCGCCGTGGCCGGACTTCGACTCTACGTTGCAAATAGGAACACCCTCTGGAATTTCTGAGAGAGGAAGCGTATTTCCAGGCTCGATTGAAGCTGAAATGCCGCAAGCAATCTCTTGGCCCTCATATACACTTTCTGGCACTAGTATGTATCTCTCCTCACCATTTTCAAATTCCACAAGGGCTACAGGAGCGCTGCGTGCTGGATCGTGAAGAATCTTGTTCACATTACCCTTTATAGTTTGGTTCGTATCTACGCGGATATGCTTAATGTCTGCTCTATATCTGTGAGAAGGTGCCCTATATGTTGGCGTTCCTTTGCCTCTGTTCTGCGACATGAGTCTTTTTCCCATGAGACCACCTAGAGCAGCCCTAACCTAGTGGCAAGCTCATTTGCTGCACCCGCTCTAGTCATTTTCACTACTGCTTTCTTATCTCCACCAGGAGTTATCATGGTCCTTACGGAGGTTATCTCCACATCGTAGAGCTCCACCAATGCTCTCCTGACCTCGGTCTTTGTGGCTTTCATATCCACTAAGAACTCTATGGAGTTATTGGCATCTATCATCCCAGTAACCTTTTCAGTAACGTAAGGACTCTTGATGATCATTTACACCAACTCCTTGGCACTTATTTTGCTTAGCCTTTGCAAGGACGACTCTGTCCAAATCGTAAGTCTTCCACCTCTTGTTCCGGGCGCCAATAGCTCAGCATTAAGGCCTTCAATAGTCACAAAATCCACACCTGGCAGGTTCCTAGATGCTTTGCCTAGACCCCGATCCTGGCCTGTGACTATGAGAATGCTCTTTCTATTCTTGTATCTCCTTCCTCGGAACTTGCCTTTGCCAGCTCTAACATTTTTTCCTAGCTTAGCCCTTACCACATCTGACCACAAACCTGCAGCCTCAAGGAAACTTTTTACTTCGGCAGTTTTTGTCAGATCCTCCAGGGCACTCTGAACCACAATTGGCAGCTCACGTGAGAACCTATGTCCTCGAGCAGAGACCAATTCATTAATTGCTGTGGCAGCTATGGCCGACCGAATGGCTTTGCGTTTCTCTTTAATGTTAATTTTTTCTGTCAAATCTGCTGTAGGCTGAGGTGCATGCGATCGTCTGCCGCCTACCGCCATAGGTATGCCCGCCGCTCTTCTTCCATTTAAGACTCTAGGAACTCTCGACACACCATGTCCAGGACCCCAGGATCGGGCTGACGTATTCATACCTGCATAGAAATGCGGCCCATACGGTTGGAGACGATTGGCCTGGGATGCCAATACGGCCCTCTTGATCAGGTCTGGCCTGTAATCTTCTTCAAAAACACTAGGAAGATCCACTTCTCCTACAATATTGCCTAAAAGATCAATGACATTCGCTTTCATCGCAATCCCTGCTTCGACTCTCTGCTCACATAGAGAAGCTCAGGTGCCTTCACTACATTCAGTCCAGGCCTTGTGGCTTTCTTCATCCTAACCAGTCTCTTCACGGGCCCGGGCAAACTACCCTTTAAAAGAACATATTGGTTCCTAATTAGACCATATCCAGGGAAACCACCTTTGGGCGTTATGTCGGAGCCGTCTGCGCCAATCATCATAAGCCTCTTGTTGTACTCAGTCCTTTGCTGGTATCCAGTCTGTCCCAGCTGTGGAATACGCCAGCTTACGCGGGCTGGATGCCAGGGACCTAAGTTACCCACATGTCTCTTTTTACCGGTACGTGCATGCTTCCTCTTTTGGATCGCGATTCCCCAGCGCTTTACAGGACCCTGGGTGCCCTTCCCCTTAGTGACTGAAGTTACATCTATCAAGTCGCCAATCTCGAATACATCGTTTATGGAAAATTGTTGACTTAAAAGTCCTTGAGCAAGCTTAACCTGATCAACGATAGTTCCACCAATAATAGGCATCTCCATAATATCAGGGATCTTCTTTGGAATTCCAGTGACAAGTATCGGGCTGGTATGTACCAGAATTCTTATTTCTGCGATCTCATCGCTCAGAGACTGAAGATCTCCTGAACTAATACCATGAGCCTTTTTGGGTATTGTTATCGCCCTTGACAACACTGGGCTGAGGTTATCTGCCCAGGCCTCCCCCATTGATCTCAAACCGCCGTTGAAACTTTCATAAGCTCTAATTGCCACTATATTCATAGGTGGTGCCTCTAAAACAGTAACTGGCATGCTGATCTCCATGCCTTCAGTTAGACTTCTCTGTCTATCATCTAGCATCATAATATGGGTCATGCCCGCCTTATATCCCGCGAA
Source organism: Methanotrichaceae archaeon (assembly GCA_022865315.1). Lineage (GTDB taxonomy): Archaea > Halobacteriota > Methanosarcinia > Methanotrichales > Methanotrichaceae > JALHSR01. The sequence continues at coordinate 12,791 of JALHSR010000207.1, forward strand.
ACCTGCTATCTTTGGCTTGTCCGCTTCAGCCCAGCTCCTTATTCTAGGGACCTCGCTCTTAGCTCTCTTTCTAGGGCTAAAGGCAAGCGAACCTCGTCTAGGTCGGTGAACCTTTGCCATTTAATCCTCCTGACGCACCAGGTTTAGCAAAGCAAGCGTGGCAAATGTCGCCTCTTCCACCCTTACTGTCTCCGTTCCCTGATACGGTATGGTGTTGATCATATCATACCTTTCCAATGCGTTTCTACTCAAGAATGCATCAACGCCTCGAGCGGGGGAACCGAATATAACAGCGAGATTATCCTTCTGGTATATTTCTTCTAAGCTCTGCAAGATCTCGGGAGTCAGACATCGCCCCTTGTTAGATGTAAGCAACACAGCTCCATTCCAATCCTCCAGGCGCCTTTCAAGGCTTTCAGCTACCTCGGTCTCATAACCCCAGTAGCATGGTATCTGGTTCCTTTCAACGGGCTCAGCAGCGAGTGGCTCCAGCGAAAAGATTCCGACATTCAGGCGTTGCCCCGTTTTATAACTCTTTCCTGTACTGAGGGGAATAGGGCGATCTACACCGATTTCCACCCATACGCCTTTATCAGATCCGACGCTTTCTACGACTGCACCAACTCGGAACTCGCCGATCCTGAGCGCTGACGTTTTTGAGTTCACTGGGTGATGAACAGTTCGAAGAGGCGGCAGCATTCCCACATGCTTCAATTCCTCCTTCCGAGGAATGAGCATCCTGCGCAAGTATTGCGGGGTTTCAATGTACCGCAGCACCATGCTTATGAACCGGAAGTCGTTGTATTCTGGGTCTTTGTATACAACTATCCGATCCACCCGGAAAACCGCAGCAGCTCTTGCGATTAGGCCTATCTTGAGCGTATTCAGACGCCTATCCCGCGTCTCCATCGTCAGAGACGAAGGAATGAAGATTGCCGTCTCGCGGCGACTGGTCATCAGATTCCATTCCCAAAACAAATTGCCTATATAAAAACCTTTGGGGCAGAGGAGAGGAGATTTCACTGAAGTGGTGCAAAGATCCTGGGATCAAGTGATATCGTAGTTTGGTAGTATGTGCAAATTGTTTGCAAGCAAAATCCGCTCTCTAAAGCACTATCCACTTCTTCCTGGAGCGTCAAGTATTGAGTCATCTCCTCGCAGCATTCTGGGCATTTTATTTTAAGCCATTCCAATTTACTTAGCTCTCTGACAGTCCTTATCAATATACCAATTGCATCGCCGAATCTTCCTTTGGTAAAGCTTATTGGCTTCGAGTTCTCTAATAAAAAAGGAAGAATAGCACTTTTCTCAAGCAAGGGGATAATAAGCAGACCAATCCCTACTGCAAGTCCAATTTCCTCCCCTACAATAATCGAATGTTGACCATCTTGGCTGAGCAAAACAACCAAACACTCAGAATTTCTGATTCCATAAGTGACTTTATTCGCATGAGTAAGTCCATATGATGGAATATACATTGCTGCAAAGCATTCTAGACCAACTCTCCAAAGAGATTTCGAAATTTCTAATGCCAATTCTTCGTCTTTCTCACAATGAGAGAGGTAAACTCTTGAGATCACGTCATAACCAAATCGATCTATGTTAAAAAATCTATTTCTTGAAGGATGATGAAATTCCTGAATCCTTGGATGATTTTAGGCCGAATATTAATATAAAAAAATTAATATATTTATATTTCTACGCCAATGCGGGGCAATTATTAATATTTTAATTATATATAACTAATAAAAAGGGCTTTGGCTGTAGCGGGTCCATTAATAATAGATGGGAAGAGCCACAGATTCGATTTGAGAGGATTGCCAAGAAGAACCTATCCTTTTACATGAAATTTTTCTGAAATGCACTATCAAAAAAGCAAACATTCACTCATTTTCCGCTTAATTGAAATACAGGGCATATTCTTTGGAAGACGGAGCGCCCATATGATAATTGCGACTATCTATGAGGTGTAATCCGTTTGATCGAATCTAAATCGAATTTCTCTATGGTCCATATTTATATTTCCCACATGATCCATATGTTATTTTTTCAAAGGTTCCATGAGAACCCATCAAATAAAAACAACCATGTATTCATATAATAAGGAAAAATCGAGATAATCTGCAGGCTATACTAGGCAAATTTTATGGGATCCAATAGAGAGAGTGATCTGCCGGAGTCAGTAAAACGTGCTCTTGATGGATCACCCTTACGCACACCGGAAGGCGGAAAACGCTTCGTCAGGGGAATGTCGCTACTTCTAGCGTTGGTTTTTCTAGGTCAAATGCTAATGATATTCGGCGTTTGGATGGATTCAATGGTCCAGGTTTATATAACTGGTTTTATATTAGCAACAATTTTTTCCATACCAGCTATAGCTTTTATTCGATGGCTCGATAGACGGGAGCGAGAATCACCGTGGCTCTTGGCTGGAGCACTTCTATGGGGAAGCGTGATAGGAACAGGTATCTCAGCAATCCTGAATCAGCTAGGCTTTGGAGTGATTTATGTTGCAACTGAATTTACGCTTCCCAGTTCGCAAGATAACCAAATAATTGCAGAATTTCTAGGTGCAGCGATAGCCGCACCTGTTGTGGAAGAATTTGCCAAAGGCCTAGGCGTATTGATTCTGCTTTGGTTCTTGCGAGCAGAGTTTGATAACCTAAGAGATGGTATCATCTACGGTGCCCTTATTGGTCTAGGATTCCTGATTGCCGAGTACGCTCTATACTTGGCAAATATTACGATAGAATTTGGGAAAACGCCTTACTTAGGTCTTCTTGTGTTGAGAGATCCGCTTTTTGGGCTTAACACTCATACTATCTGGACGGCTCTTTTCGGCGCAGGTGTGGGATTAGCCAGACAAACTGCAAACCGACTTGTGCGAGTAGGGGCGCCTTTTTCATTCTATAGCTTGGCAGTATTCTTCCATTCACTAAATAATTCAATCGGCGTCTTTGTGCTGGCCCTCATACTATGGATCGCCAATATTGATCTTCAGAATCCATTTTCTTCTGGCTCAATCGGCCTATTATGGAGTTCGGCAATAGTTGAAACGTTGATAGTGCAGTTTTGGGCATATGCCCTTCTTGTGTATCTCCTAATGAAAAGCGGCAAAGAAGAAATTGAAGTTATACGTTTGTTTCTTAAAGATGAAGTTGGACGATCTGTTACGCACGAAGAATATGCTCTAATCGAAAGTGACCATTTGTTTCATACGCGCAGATTGCCTATCGACTGCGAAAATGAGGAAAAAGCCATAATCAATGCCCAGAATGAACTGGCATTTCGCAAATGGCACCTAAGTCAAGAAGGTAAAGACCCTGAAAAGGATCAACTCGTATTATCATGGCGACAAGACATTAAAAGGCTGCGAATTCGATGCAGTTCATCAAAAAATAATACTCAATTATTTGAGCCTAGATGAATGAAAATTGTTTCCTGTAATGCTTTGGCTAAGCACTTTTTGCTCATGAACCATCTTAAGAATAAAAGGAGCTAGCTTCTGGAAAGATATGCTTGCTTAAGATTATTATTTTGTGATGGATTTGCATCAAAGCATCGACTAATAGAATCCTGAAACAATGGAACAGAAAATCATATGACCATCTTCCAAGTATTATCTTCCATCGTCCTCCAAAAAAACTATCCGTAAGAATTAACGATATAGAGTATAAGCGAGATAACTCAAAAGCTCAAAGGAAAGTATGACCCGAGTGGAATAGATTTAAGTGATCCAAAATTATCCTACTTTCGAATTTCATGCCAATTGGTGTATACATCTGTCACTGTGGTCTTAACATAGCTGGTGTTCTGGATATTGAAAAGCTAAGTTCATATGCTGAGAAATTACCCGATGTGGTTATTGCCCGAGACATACCATTCACCTGCTCTGATTTAGGCCAAGAGCAGATCCAGAAAGATATTGATGAGTATAAGCTGGATCGTGTTGTCGTAGCTGCTTGCTCCCCAAGACTCCATGAGCCTACATTCAGAAGAGCAATTGCAAAAGCTGGACTCAATCCTTACATGCTAGAAATGGCTAACATTCGTGAGCAATGTTCCTGGGTGCATATGGAGCAACCGGCTATGGCCACTCAAAAAGCCCAAGACTTGATACGCATGGCCGTAGCCAAAGCAGCTCTTCTCAAACCCCTCGAAAGCGAGACCATGCCTGTGAGTCAGGAAGTTCTAGTGATTGGAGGAGGGGTCACAGGAATCCAGGCTTCTTTGGATCTCGCTGACGCTGGATTTCATATATATTTGGTGGAGAGAAGACCTACAATAGGCGGTTTTATGGCCTTACTAACAGATGTCTTTCCAACGAACGATTGCTCGATCTGCGTTCTAGCTCCTAAGATGTCAGACGTTTTCAACCATCCCGAGATCACACTAATTACCTATGCTGAGATATTGAGCATTGATGGAAGTGTTGGCAATTTCACTGTGACTGGAATAAAAAAAGCCCGATATGTGGATGAGAAATTCTGTAGAGGGTGTATCAATGATTGTGCAAGTGTATGCCCAGTAGAAGTGCCTAGCGAATACGACTTCGGAATAGGAAAGAGAAAAGCTATCTACGTACCCTACCCCCAGGCGGTTCCGCTTGTGGCTTGTGTGGATACTAAATCTTGCATTGGCTGTGCTCGCTGTGTAGAAGCATGCTCTGCAGATGCGGTCAAATTCGAACAGGAACCTCAAGATTTTAAATTTACTGTGGGCGCTATTATTGTGGCTACAGGTTGGCAGGCTTTTGATGCCGCACGAAAAGAAGAGTATGGTTTTGGCAGATATAAGGATGTGATAACAACACTCCAACTTGAGAGATTGCTCAATTCTGCAGGTCCAACGAAGGGTGATGTAGTTAGACCATCTACAGGACAAATACCCCAATCTATTGCGTTTCTGCAATGTGTCGGCTCGAGGGATGCTGCGATTGGCAACATCTACTGTTCACGTATATGTTGTATGGCCACGCTCAAGAATGCCCAATTAGTCAAGGAGAAATATCCAGATACCGATATTACCGTCTATTACTTAGATATCCGTGCCGGTGGTGAGGGCTACGAAGAGTACTACATAAGAGCTCAGAAACTTGGCATTAACTTCGTTCATGCTAGAATTTCCAGAATCGAAGAAGTAAAGGGAAACTTATACATGAATTACGAAGATCCTGATACAGGCCGATTCAAACGAGTTAGCTACGATCTCGCAGTGCTATCCATCGGTCTTGAGCCTGATCAAGGTGCAGAAGTAATAGGAAACATTCTAGGGCTTGCGAGGAGATCAGATAGATTCTTCGAGATAGCGCATCCAAAGATGAGGCCAGTAGAGGCCCATATCGATGGCGTATTCATTGCAGGTTGTGCCTCTGGCCCAAAAGAAATCCAGACATCTATAGCTCAAGGAGGGGCAGCGGCTGCCAAAGCTATTAAGCTTTTGCAGAAGGGCGAGATTAACCTGGAACCTACAGGAGCTTACGTAAATCAGGATTATTGCACCCAATGCAAGCTTTGCGTTGATGTGTGTCCGAAAAGGGCAATAATTTTGAAGAGCCCGGCTTATGTCGATGAGGCAGCCTGCAACGGTTGTGGTTCATGCGCTGCAGCTTGTCCTATGGATGCCATAGGTATGCGGTTATATTCCGATGAGCAGATCATGGCGGAAGTTAAAGCTGCAACAGAGGAAAAAAGTGAGTTTCCACTGATCGTCGCCTTTCTCTGCAATTGGTGCAGTTATGGAGCAGCAGATTTAGCAGGCGTATCCCGGATTCAGTATCCAACAAATTCAAGAAACATCAGGGTGATGTGCTCCGGTCGGGTAGATCCTATTTTTATTATGGAAGCTCTTCGATATGGAGCGGATGGTGTACTAATAGCAGGCTGTCGCCTGGGTGAATGTCATTATGTCAAAGGCAACTACCAAGCTCTTCAGAGAATTAATGTGCTTAAAGGTGTCATGGAAAAAGTGGGAATAAATTCTAATCGGATCAAAATTGTGTGGTGTGCAGCTAGTGAAAGCGAAAAATTTGCTAAGGAACTTAAAGAATTTGTCGAGGAGCTGAAGCTGATTGGACCGATTGGCACAGAGATAAGGGCAGATAAGAAAAGGGTGCTTGCTCCATGATAGAGATCAAGAAAGATATGGAAGTGGATGACTCTCATATAATATGCAAGCAAAAGACTGATGAGACTGAGAAGATTTTGGATTACGATTATAAGAGGTGTGCTGGCTGCACAATATGTATCGTTCTTTGCCCGAAAAAGGCACTCCAAGAGGGGCCGCTGAAAGAGATTGCGACGGGCCTAGACGCTCCACCAATACTCATAGATATTGATGAATGTGTCTTTTGTGGTATGTGTGTAAACTTCTGCCCAGTGCGAGCTTTCAAGATGACTATCAATGAAAATAGACCTGAGACAACAGCCGAGGAATTAGCGGTCAAAGCATGATCGAAAGAGTCAAGAATTTTCGGCATTTAGAGCAGTATCCAAAGTTAGTGGCAGAAGCCGTACCTAACGAACGCTGTCTGCCTTGTATGCTCTGCGAGCCCGTTTGTCCGTCAAAAGCCATTAAAGTCATATTCAATAAGACCAGAGAAGATTTTGGACCTTTGCGTAAGAACATAAAAGGCAAGATAAGCATAGATAAGGAGAAATGCAATTTTTGTGGCAGATGCCCAAAATTTTGTAAGGCCTTTGTTTTGATTGATAAGATCGATAAAGATCCCAGAGACTTAGTACCCTATGAACAGATCCTGATCGACGAAGAGTTATGCGATTATTGCGGTTTGTGCGTTTCTTTATGCCCTGAGGAGGCCATCGAAGTAGAGGGCGAGCCCATCATCGATGAGGATTTTAAATTCGAAAGCGTGATTGAAGTAGACAAAGAACTCTGTATCGGCTGCGGACGCTGCGCCATAGTATGCCCCTATGAAGCAATTGATTTGAAAAAACCTTTCGATGGTGATATCGAGCTAATCGATAAATATCTTGACAAATGCGATCCACTAGGTTGCCAGGCTTGCTTTAATGTTTGTCCAGCTAAGTGCTGGTATGTAGACGATAGAGGAAAGGCAGCTCCAGTAAAGGAACAATGTATTCTATGCGGTGCTTGTGCCATCGTATGCCCTGTCTCGGCTATAAGAGTCAAGAGGTCCAATGTGCATCATACTGATATTAAGGATGTTCCTTGGGCTTTCGAATGGAAAGACGCTATATCATCCATAGTCACAGGGGAGAAAAGGCGCCCGGATGTAAGTGGTGCCTTAGTTCCCCCATTTAGAGAGAAGCTGCCTCAGCCAAAAATCGAGATGATTAAACGTGATCCAGAACTACTCAAGCTGATCGACGAAGTTTTGAGTCCTTTAGAGACAATTTTTAAGAAACCAAAGGTAAGACAAATCTTAGAGAAGGAGCCGCCTGAGGAAGCTAGCGCTAAGATCCTACAACGTTTGAAAATTGATGAAACAAGTAAAACAGAGATATAAGATTGGGATACCGAATCTGGTTCGGAGACCGAGGCAAAATGGAGACCGATAAAAAATTCAAGCAGGAGATTGTGCAACAAACGGGCACAGAGGTGCTGACCTGCATTCAATGTGGAACGTGCTCCGCCAGTTGTCCTACGTCGCATCTAATGAAGCCTAGTATTCGTCGCCTAATTAAGCTAGTCCTGGAAGGCAAAAAGGAAGAGGCTCTTGATAGTTGTACAATATGGCTTTGCACATCCTGCAGGCTCTGCAATGTAAGATGTCCAAGAGGCATAAGGCCAAAAGCCCTGGTTGATGCTCTAAAAAACCTATGTGAGCGAGAAGGGAGGGAAACAGGCAAAGATCAGGCTTACGAGGAGATCTTCCTGCGTTTTATCAAGGATTACGGCAGAGTGTCCGAATTACCTCTCTCCGGTGAATACATTTTCATTCATCCGGAGGCGGCGGTTGGGGCTATGAGAGTGGGGCTCGAACTAATCCAGAAAGGGAAACTGACCTTGATGCGAGATAAAATTAAAAGAACCGAAGAAGTGAAAAAGATAATCACTGAATTGGAGAAGGCATGAGGCTAGCTTACTATCCCGGCTGTGTCTCAAAATCTTCAGGAAGAGAGATGGACATCTCTACAAAAGCTGTTTGTTCAGCTCTTGGGATTACATTGGAAGAATTAGAGGACTGGAATTGTTGCGGGGCAACACATGTTTCTAATGAGCTAACCGCTGTGGGTTTGGCAGTCCGAAATATATCCCAGACAGACCTTCCTATAATGACCAGCTGTTCGATATGCTATAGCAATTTGCGTTCTGCTTTGCAGAGAATGGATGATCCTAATATCAAATCTAGGGTAAATGATATCTTAGGCAAAGAGCATGAAGGAGCCAAGATCAGACATGCTTTGGACGTAATCTTGGAAGTGCTTCAGAAAAAAAATAGTGATTTCTTAGTTGTATCGTTGAAGGATCTAAAGGTCGCTCCATACTATGGTTGCCTCATGACCCGCCCTAAAGGTGTAGATAGCCCGGAATTCCCTACTATTATGGAGAAACTAATCAAAATTCTTAACGCTACGCCAATGGAATTCAGGCTCAAAACATTTTGCTGTGGTGGTCCTATTTTCATGCCCCAGCAAGAGGTGGCTGAGGATTTGGCCTTTATGATCCTTAGTGAAGCAAAAAATACTGAGGCCGAGATCATTGTTACTCTTTGCCCACTTTGCCACTTCATGCTCGATGCTAAGCAAAAAACTCTCGAGATTAAACGAGGGGATAACATCGGTTTACCCGTTCTTTATATAACACAACTTGTAGGAATAGCTTTAGGCCTGGGGCCGATGGAGCTAGGATTGGAGCTAAACTCAGTATCACCATTTGATATCGTAGAGAGGATTTACGAAAGGCATACAAAAGGTTAATATAATAAATTTTAAATGGCTTTCTAATTTAATAAACTCCAAAGAAATGATGCTGCACTAACATCCCCAGCCCCCACCTCTGTTTTGAAGCTCCTAATTTTCAAGCTTTTTGTTCGAATTGCATTACCGAGATTGGTCGATCGATTAGGGGCGTTTCTGGATTTTATCTCTTGGATCGATGGGAAATCCCCGGTCTCAACCCTTAAACATCCAGCTGCCGATGAGAACTCCTGTGCTATAGCGAGCTTAAGCGGGCTGAATTGACATGAGATGCTCAGTTGGTAATCTCTAGTGTGGAGCCATATGGTTTTAGGATGGCGCCCTAACTCCATGAGCCTTTCCAACCTTTGTTCTTCGCTGCCCTCAAGAGAGAAAACATCGCACAGCTTCTGGAATTCTCTTTCGTTCATTGATAGGATATCGAATAATTCGTATATTTTCCATAGCCATCTGATTTCTTGATCACTTTTTTTGCCAAAACCACCCATATCAGTGAACATTGGAAGACCATATTTTCGAATTCGTTGGATTGAAGAAACCACTGCGTTAACATCTTTCAAATTTACGCCTAGGCCAAAAAGCACATGCCATCCTACTAGGCTAAACGCCTTTGAGCATGATGAATGCGCTACCAAATTGGGCAGTTCCACGATGTAACTCAGGAGATAATCGATTCTTCGCCCTTCACCATTCGCCAAAATGAAACGATCGCCTGAAGTTTGAAGTATGATGGATATTGGATTGAGATCGAGAGGGTCAGCCAAAGAAAAGTCAGCTTTTGAGAAGGGGGATCCTTCTATTTGGCGAGGGTAGTAGTTGCCCAAATAACATGGACATGCGCCGAGTGCCAAGAATTGCGAAGTCTCAATAGCTGCGCTCCCTCCAATCGATGTCTCAATTTGGGCGACGCCCTTTATCTCATCTATAAGAATATTCGTAGCCTTTCCGTCCACTGGAATTTCGTCTCCAATGTTCTTCAGAAGCATTTGATAAGCCATCACAAGCTCTTCATGCATTCCGCTCTTTGTCCTGCTCGAAATCTCTATGAGATCGTTCAAAGATCTGAGTTTAACCCATACATCCGTTGCGGACTCCAGGCCTACAAATAGATCTCTCATGAATGCTCTTTTCCCCACATTTCGATATTTTCAATTCTGGTAATAAATTTAGCGAGGAATAAGAAGTATATCAATTTATATAAAAAGTAGATAAATTCAGATGGCAATTTCATGGTCTAGGCGACATGAGATGCTGTTTAACCTCCATTTTAATTTAATAATAATCAGCAAATGGATCCAATATCTGGACTTGCAGAAAGGTATATATGTTCAAATTGAATTTGTAGCAGCAGGAGGGCGCGATTAATTAACTTTTTTAAATGATATAATCGAATGTTCATCGCATGCGTAAATGCCAGAAGTTAATAGATCATCGAAAAAAGGCTCTTTAATATATATAATGCAGTCGGTCCTTGTCCTTTATGCAATCTCCGCAATTATTTTTGGCGCGTTTATCACATTCTTTGAATTAGTCATAGTGCTGCTCTTAATCGAAGTTCCATTTATTGCAGAAAGATATCTCTTGATTGCTATTCCATTTCAACTAAAATCTGCAATTGCCGTCCTTTTGACATTCCATATGATGGGGAATTTAGAACACTGGTACAAATTTTATTACCCGTACTTTGATAAAATCACGCATTTGATGGCCGGATTGATATTGGCAATGCTAATATTTGTGGCTTTGATAATAATTAATTATTATAAAATAAAAAAATGGAACAATGGCACTATAGCGGCTCTTATCATTATTATCTCTATCCCATTCGCACTAATATGGGAAATCGGTGAAATTTCCATCGACTTTGCGTTATTCAGGAAAATGCATTATAGCGTAGGTTCTTGGGATACATCACTGGATATAATCTTCGATTTGTCCGGCGCAGTAATAATAGCCATCTACGCCTACCTTTTTCTATCAAATATGCCCTGTAAAAATGTATACCCTATTATTATAAGAGAAAGACTAAAAAAATTTAGCGACCGTCTTTCAAGAATTGATGAATGCCCTCCGGAAAAATAATAATAAAAAGATCATATTTTGCATAATCAATAGGGATTTAGGATGGTTTTTTGCTTATCCTTCTAATCCACGCTACAACTTCATCCTCGGTTTTGAATTGTGGCATCCACTTTCGTATCTGATCCTCACGCCATTTACCGATAGCTTGCATAACTGGCTCAGGATCAAACCCATGCTTCTTGATGTATTCCTGGCGCGTTAGCTCCTGCATGCTTCCGTCTGTGTAGACCTTGGTAGCCTGATCGGGTAACGTTCTCATTCCCGTAGGCAATGATGAAGGATCATAGCATACATCGGAGCAAACTGCCCAACCTTCATCTCCTTCAGTCTTCTCAATTCTTAATGGCTTTCCACAACTAGGACAAACTGCATACATTTTATAGCCTCCAAATAAAGATCCTTATTTGATTCGTTTTAACTCTTTTATATAACTTCTGCATTTGAAACCAAAAAACCTTTTGTTATTTAAACTTCAAAATCAAATTATTGAAGCTATCTTTATAATCGTCTTTAAAACATTAAAGCTCAACTGCTATTCGAACCAACCTTAACTGAAAAAGCGAATTCGATTAAAGCTTATCGAAATTTCGACATTATTCATGCAGTTCCTGGTTTCCATGATTTCTGGATGATCAATCCCTATCAAAAATTATGGCCGCCTGCAGATATTCATTCTTTTTTCCTTGAAATATTTGCTATCACAATTTAGCTACCTAAAATGAATTATTAATATTCAAATATTAATCCAAGCTATTTGTTATATAATATTTGAATCTGTTTTGATTGTAGAAAATATTGCTCGGAAAATTTTTCTTTGTTTAATTAATTTTCAAAAATACACCTAATTGTTAATAGTAACGAATAACTTTTTATAGAATGAAGCGCAATGGAAATAAAGATGCAGATTGAGAGGGGAATACAAGAAGCGTGATCCATAAAAGATTGACTTACATATTCCAACAGAACTAATCGTTATATCGTAACTCCACTTTGTAAGAAGATTGACGATCATGAGGGAGGGATAAATGAGTTGTATGATCATAAGCAGAAGGAAGTATTCTATCCAGGCCACCATGAGTTTATTGAAGTTGATACGATAATTGCGCCCCTTCTTCAAGCCATTTGGAATGCAGGGGTTAGAACCTGCAATTCTTGTGAGGAGAATGAACCTGGTATTATTTGGATTGAGTTTTATTCCATAGAAGATCTAGAAAAATTTTTAAAAATAATCATCCTTTCTCTTGGAAATGAGATTAATGATCATCCAGAAGCAAATGATTGGTTTTGTTACAGGGTTCTAGGTTATTGTGGAGAAAGACTCAAACCCTGGCATTATGACGCGCATCCGAATATAATTCCGAAAAGACCTAATCAAAAGAAGATCTATTCAAGGAATATTTTTTCCTGCAATATCGAAATTTCCGTTTCATTGAGATTTCCAAAAGAAGATCTCGATGACGTTTTGGAGATAACGAAGAATTTTCTGGCAAAAAGCAATAATAATTTCAAAGAAATAGATGATAATCAATGGGACTATATAAAGTCCTACTTACCACCACAGCCTTCTAGCATCAAACTAACCATTGAGAGAGGAACTATAAATGGTATTATATATATACTGCGAACAGGGTGCAGATGGAGAGAAATTCCTCCAAGATATGGATCATATATTGCTGCTCAAAAAAAGCTGAGACTATTGTCAAGAGAAGGATTATTAGATAAGATTCTCAGCTGCATTCAAGATGGAGAATCCTGTAAAGAGAAATTGCCTAATTATTTGCCAACTGCCAACCGTGATAATGATTTATCCGGAGAACCAATGGTTTCAAAATGGGCAACTACCCAGAATTGATGGACTTCAAAGGCTGTGATTTTTGAATAATTCCATGTTCTTAGAAAAACTATTTTGGGAAATAATCGATTGATGAAGATAAAATTCCTCGAATTTATGGATAGTCTAATCCATTTAAATTAAAGGATTATTTCTTGATCCATAAATCGACTGATAATGAATATTATATATTGATAAATTTAATAAAAGATGACAGAGCTTTCCTAGAAACCCATAATATTATACGATTCAACCCAGTAGTATCGGTAGTATTATATACTAATAATACTATATAATATGTATGAACTCTTTTCAAACCTGGGGATTGCGAGAAGCTTATAAGAAGGTTGAGGAACT
>JALHSR010000208.1 GCA_022865315.1 Methanotrichaceae archaeon
AAATTATGAAGTAGAATAAACCCCACCACCATGAAACCATTCCTAGCTTCATCATGCTAAAACCTAGAATGGTCCCTATCATTCCCATTAGGATGCTAATTATTATGCTATCTATTAGTAATGATACAAATCTGATCCCTATCCCTTTATATTCTATAGCCATAGGGAGTTTTGCCAATTCCTGTTGTACTTCATCCGTCATAATTTCACCTAAATCTTTCCTTGATGTTATAAGATGGATGACCAAATAATTAAGCAATTAATAATTTTCAATTATCGCCCTTGCCCTACCTCCTGCTCCGTGGACTGGCCATAGGAACGCATCCAGCATGGCTTGATCCTTTCAACTTCTGCCATATCTTGGTCGTCAGCCTGGGTGCTGCCCGTGTGTCTTTCTCGAAGTAGAATACGTGATCCGCAATTTTGATCGGGCTTTTCAAGAATAGGTCGATTCCAGGCGAGTACAGAAGGGCTGCGGTCTCTTTGGCGGCCTATCCATTAACGAGGTTTTTTTTTTTTTTATGAACTAGTACTTATTATACTTCCATATTGGGAACAGCCGCTCTGGCTGCAGTCGAAGGTGTCGAGGCTCTGAAATCTGCAGCCAGATCTGCCAAGGTTGTGTCCTCCTCATGGCCAATGCCGGTTATTATTGGCTTGCTGCTTGCTGAAATGGCATGGACAAGCTCTTCATCATTGAATGGCGCCAGATCCTCGGTGGGTCCGCCACCTCTTGCTAGAATAACTGCATCGACGTCATCCACTCTGAGGACACGATTTATGCCCTTGATGATATCCCTAGGCGCTCCATCTCCCTGGACGGAAACAGGTGCGATAACCAAGTTCATCTTGGGAAAACGAGAGTTAACTACATTTGTTATATCTTCAATAGCAGCACTATTCCTTGAGGTCACAATTCCGATCTTCCTAGGAAGGCGAGAGATTGACGTTTTCCTAGACGTATTGAATAGCCCCTCCTCTGCCAGCTTTCTCTTTAGCCCCTCCAATTGGGAGAAAGATGCACCTTTCCCTAGGGGGTATATTCGAATAATATATATCTGATATTGGCTTCTGGGCTCGTATGTGCCCACTGAGCCCAATGCTACCACCTGACTGCCATTATTGAGATCGATCTCTGCATAATCCTGCTGCTGCTTAAGATATGCACAGGCAATCATCGAGCGTTCATCTTTCAAAGAAAAGTAGATGTGGCCTGACGCTGGCCTACTGAAGTTCGTTATCTCTCCTCTCAGGAGGGTGTTATTTAACTTGGGTTGATCGAATAGAATTTGCTTAATGTCTTTGCACAGTTCGGTGATTGAGTAAAGCTTGGTGGGATCAATACCATATGCATCATATATCTGTTGGGGCGTCTCCTCTTTTGAACTGAGCATCCTTATATCCACTAAACTATCGATAGTTCCGATCCGATAAAGGCTAATATCACATTTATCTTTTATGTCAGTTGTTATTTAGTTTTGGTATTGTGATAAAGCTGATCCATTGGTTTGAAGTTCAGACAAAAATTGCTTTTTACGAGCAATCGTAGCTTTTGTTGAAGCGGGCGCAGAACGTCGACGAGACGCTACGACCTGTGCGCCAACCCAAACCCCCTCTGGAAGGCAAACAACGTTATCAGAGCTATTAAAACTCAAATAGATGTGGTTCTCATCATTTGGCCTCCATCAAAAAATAGGAAGACTTTTGATATAAAATGAGTAGCACAGGTCAGTAATAGTGCTTCTGGCAAATTCATTCAGGACTATTGGTTTTTGTTTGTTTATGCAATCATTGCATCAATATTTGCTTCTCCAACTAGGGTATTGTTGGAATCGAATAATTTCAAATCTGTTGTGCTAAACCTATCTGGGTATCGTTCTATTAATTTCTCCGATGCCATAGCCATAATGTATATTGCAGATCCTGCGTATCCGGTACTAACCTTGGCCTCTGGTTTAAATGTGCCAGTAATGATTAATATGTCATCATTGATGGAAGCATTCGCAACTACTGGCAGTGGAAGCACTGAGATTTCTAAGACATCATCAGCGAATTGTACAATTTCTTCATCCGATTGAGCCGAGCTTAAAGGTACCGATGCGAGAGCCAAAACCAAGACCAAGATAAGTGCTTTCATATTTATTATGTAAGATGTAATTATATAAAAACCTATTTAGGCCCGAGTGAAGATACAACTTTCTTTGGCAGCCTACTCAAACTGGCAAAGTCCAATTATCGTCGAACACGACCTACTCAATTCTTCGAGGTCTTGACTATGCTCTGGACGATCTTGTATTCTACTTCGAGGAAGGCCCACGAGACTCGCCTAAGCTGACAGCCATAACATGACAGAAGATGAAGGATCAGTCTACGTTTGGAGGCGTTCTCGTGATATGGTCTAGGCCTAGCGTTTGGGGTATTCATTGTGACGTGATCCTAAGCTATTCGAACTTTTTGGCTGCTAAAGAGATGCCGGGCGAGATGCTTTGGCTAGGAATTTACATGGAATTTAACCATCCTTCAGAAGGTGTACCTCCCGTCATTCCTAGCAAGCTCTTTTCCGAATAGAAACTGGTGTGTATGTAATACCCTTTCCATTCGGAAGGCCTGAATACCCCTATATCGTTATGTTATTATAGTCGCCAGAACCTTCGAAATCAGCAGCGTTGGGAATTGGCAAATCTCCTGACAAAGCCCACTGTCCAACCCAATATGCCATTTCTTTATCGGTATTCCCATTTGCATCAAAATCAAAATCAAAATACCACTTACCTTTAGATGGTCTGAATAAGCCTATATCATCGTACTTTCCATCATTAAAGGGTGGGGAGATATCGCAAAATACGAAAAATGCGATCTTTTGCCGAAATCATTATGCTCATACCGTACAATAATTATCTTTTCCAGAAAAGATAGATATAGGCTGATCTAGATAGTTCATGAGAATCCACGATTAAGCGAGTTGATGCAATATGTGTTCAATTTGTGGTTGCGGGATAGATGCCGGAAACCCTGATGGAATGTTCTCAAAGGACTATAAATGCCTTGATTGTGGGCATATATTCAAAGATTTGGGAATTATTCGAATATGTTCCTCATGCAAATCCAAGAATACGAAACGTATTAAATGATGGTTAAGCTTAGGAAATTGTCGTAAATAACCAAAAAGTAAGAGCCTTTTGGTTGGGAATAAAAGCCTATGAAGTGAATGAAATGGAATTATAGTTCACCGAAATACATAAAATAATGCGTTGCTTAATATATCCATATGAAGGGGAATATCATCAGAGTAGAGCGGGCTGAGGAACTGGAGGAGAGCTTAGCAGAAGAGAGTGATAACGATATCAAGATCAAGCTC
>JALHSR010000209.1 GCA_022865315.1 Methanotrichaceae archaeon
ATCCCGAAAGGGGATCGCCAAGTTCATCTAATCGACGGCAAGCCAGCTGGATGCCAAAGCTCATAAAACTATTCATGATATATAATAGTATTTATAGTATATATAACTGGCGATAGCTCGGTTATTCGAAGTCCTCAATAGTAATATTATCACGATCTTGTACATAGCTATTTAAATCGATTTATTATTGAGGAAGATCTATTTCCTAGTATACTTAAACCATTAGTATACTATTCATTTATCTAAAACTGATTTCGGAGTAACCAATGATATTTCTCCAACCGATAGGGCAGGTTAATGATGATATTTTGAATTTCCTGAAACATAGCTTAAGCTTTCTTTGGCCAACTGAGATACTCCCCCAAGTTGATATCCCTAAGGATACATATAATAAAAATCGCGGTCAGCATGAAGGATCAGCACTGTTGGATACTTTGCAGGTGAAAGGAGACGCCGTCCTGGGAGTGACGGAAGTAGATACATATGTAGAGGATCTCAATTTCATTTTTGGCTTGGCTTTAGGAAGAAAAGCTTTAATTTCGTTAAAGAGGTTGAAACCGGATTTATACGGATCGCCCGATGATGAGGAACTACTTAAGTTGAGGGCTTTGAATGAAGCAGTGCACGAACTTGGCCATGTATTCGGCCTCACCCACTGCCCAAATAGAAGGTGCGTTATGCACTTCTCTAATTCAATTTGGGATACAGATATCAAAGATTGGAGATATTGCAGAAGCTGTTTAGGTGGGAAGCCAATCGATATTGTTCGATCTGATAAATGATATTGCGATCAATATCATCCTATGCATACAAGCGGCACACTATTTATATAAATTAATAATTTATCATTAAGAGCCCAAATCTCAATCCCTGTAAGTTGATTCTACTATGTAGATTGACTATACGTGAGGTTTGAACTGATTAGAATAATTGAATAAAGTGCTGACCAAGAACGATGCAGTGAACGAATTTTGAAGAAATTTTGTTTCATTTTCTATTTTAAATCCGTAGGTGGTTTATAGAAAAACGATTCAAATAGCAGCAGGCTATTATGTCAGGAATAGAAATTGAGAAGAGAATTAGTCCCCTTATTCATTTTCCCTCTCCATTAGCAGAGATTCGAGTTTATGACGGCAACAATTATTGACGATCGTAAACTTAGAAACAAATCTTTCGTTTTTCAGGATCGAGAAGATGCTGGGATCTATTTAGCCCTGACTTTAGAACGATTTAAAGGAAAAGACGTCCTAGTTTTTGCAATTCCATCAGGAGGAGTGCCGGTAGGCCTAGTTATTGCCTCTCATCTGGAGTTTCCCTTCGACCTGCTGATCAAAAGAAAAATACCCATCCCTGGAAATCCTGAGGCTGGTTTGGGTGCTATGAACCTGGAAGGTGATATAATCTTGAACGACCGCCTGATAAGCATGTTGGGCATCTCTATTGAGGATATCCAGAAATTGGCCGAGCCGATCAAAGCCGAGCTACAAACCCGGAACCTTATTTTTCGAGGAGATAGGCCCTGGCCAGAGATCAATGGCAAGATAATTATTTTGGCGGATGATGGACTAGCATCGGGCTATACCATGATCACCGCAGCTCGCATGGTACGCAGGTATGATCCAGAAGAGATAGTGGTGGCAGTTCCGACTGGGGCGGCCGACGCAGTGAAACTGCTCGCAAAAGAAGTAGACATAATCTATTGCCCTAATATTCGAGAAGGCTATAGTTTTGCTGTAGCTGATGCTTACCGCGACTGGTATGACCTCTCCAAAGAAGAGGTAGTGGACCTCCTCATGAAGCATAACTTTCTTACTGGAGATTGATAGCCGAGACAGTCCTTAGCTTTGTATTCCAGCTGTCTTTCTGCATTGAAACACGATTATATCACAGCCAGCTCAATCGGGGACGACAGACTTCGAGCATAGTGTCAAACTATTAGATTTAGCACAAACTTTTTTTATAGGCTACATTAACTGGGCAGATCGAAGGAAAGAACATCATATTAAAGTGGTTCCATGTTTTATTGATAGTGATTTTGATGATTGTAGTTCCTGCTCTGGGGCAACAAGATGCAGATTATTGGTTCACTAAGGGCATGGAGCTTTACGACCAAAACAAGTTTGTTGAATCCGTAGAGGTTTACGATAAGGTCCTAGAGCTCAATCCGTCGGATGCTGAAGCTTGGAATAATAAAGGCGTAGCTTTTGGATCATTGGGCAGATATGACGAAGCACTGCATGCATTTGATGAAGCGACAACAATTAATTTAACATACGCTGAAGCTTGGTATAATATTGGGGTCGTCTACGATTTTCAAGGAAATATAGTTACAGCAATCCAGGCTTACAAGATTGCCACTCAGATCGATCCATCATATCAAAAAGCATCGGTAAATAAGAATTTTGATACTGATATAGTTATGGCACCATATTTATCTTGCGGTTGCTCGAGCCAATTGCCATTAGTATAGCATTCTTCGCTTTTTCTTAACTTTATACTCAAATCAGATGTGCAACTCAATAAACGATGAGGTATGGAAATTCAAAATTGAGAGGCTCAATTCATAGCTGCATTAATGTTGCCAATTCATAAAAGAGAAATCGGCAGTTCTTGCGCCAGGAACCTATTTGCACTCTAGTTCCACTATATCAACTTGGCAAGGTGCAAATACCTAAAAATCAAGTTTTCAACAGTGCAGGCTATGAATAAATCCTAATTTTGCCAATGATGGATACAGTATAAATCATAGCTATGCCAGAAGACTTGAAAATCAATTTATGCCTAAGCATGGTTGGTCAGCAAGATATATAGATGTGGAAACAAGATGGACGACATATCGGTTATTGAAGAAAAACCAAAATTAGTCGTTGGAATTCGTAAGAGAGGTTATTATAAAGAAATAGCTATAATCTTGCCTCAGTTATTTGAATATGTTATGAACAGAGGAGCCAAGATATCAGGGATGAAGAGGCTGTAAAAGCTGATCAGGCGGGAAATGCTGACATTGAAGTGTGCATACCAATAGAGGAAAAAATAACTGAAACCGAAGATATCAAGTTTTATGAGCTTCCCGGTGGAAGGATGGCGAGGGTAATATATAAGGGACCATATGAATCAAGCGGACCAGCTTACGAAAAGTTATTCGGCTGGATTGAAGAAAATGGAAAAAGACTAACTGGGCCGATAAGAGAGGCTTACCTAAATGATCCACGAGAGGTAATACCGGAGGAAATACTCACTGAGATATACGCACCAATTAGCTAAATTTTTCATTTCCTAATTGGCTAATACATTTGAAAGGTGTATAAGACTAAAAATGCAAAAAAAAGCTTCATAAGCAATAAATCCGTAATTGATTTCAGTTTACCATTGCTCATTAATTTGTTCTGCCATTGTCATTAACTCTGGGAAATCAACATATCCGTAATCATAAAGCAATCTTAGTGATAAAAGGAATTGGAGATCACTTTTTCCCAATGCTCCAGGCTTTACCCACGAAATCGCCAGCTTTCCAATAGCTATTGTCGGGCATAGTCAAAAGCAACGGATTCAGCTTATGCAAATCTACTTTGCCACATGTAAGACAGCTATCATCAGCATAACCAGCCACGATCTCTCCAATAAATAGTCGTTGGAAAGCATTTCATAAATGTCATGAAGCTTGCACTCTATACAAAGATGACAACTCTTTATCATTGGTGCCTTTTTCAATTGTCCATAAAAGATCTCAAAAATTTCTGATTTGTCTTGGTCTCTCCCTGAAACTAAACCGCAATAATCAGTCTGCTCGGCCATTTCCGTTGTGGGAAAATTCACGCTGACTTCTTTATTTTCTCTGATGCCCACAGGAGTATAATGGGCCTTGTTTAAGCTGATCGCCAGCATTGGTGGAGAGGCATTAATCCTCGATAACCCCCCCAGCCAACAGCCATGAAGTTTGGCTTATTATTCACTATACTGCCTACTAGAGTCACGGGCATAGGATAGGTGAACACGTTTTGGCCAATATTTTTCTTTTCCATATTTATCCTCCTAAAATAGGAATTATAGTTCACCGAAATACATAAAATAATGCGTTGCTTAATATATCCATATGAAGGGGAATATCATCAGAGTAGAGCGGGCTGAGGAACTGGAGGTGAGCTTAGCAGTAGAGAGTGATAACGATATCAAGATCAAGCTCATCTTTCTCAATGCCTTTGGCAACTGCAACATACCATATGAAACTGCATGTGTGCTTTGTGGAATACATACTTCGACCGGATACGTGTGGGTAAGGAG
>JALHSR010000210.1 GCA_022865315.1 Methanotrichaceae archaeon
CAAAATGTATTATCGCTACATATCGCACTATTGTTGATTCCAAGATCTACGCCAATCCTCTTAGCTCCTGTAATCGGTTCTGGATTAGGTTGTTCTACTTGAACATTAAGGTAGCAAGCGTTTTTGGCAATCTTAAGTTGATCGTGATCCTAAAATCAGCCAGGCCGTGGGGATCAGAGAATGAATAATAATAACAGGATTCCTTATATATAATACAAAAGCCTTAGAGAGTATCTCTGCTAGGGTCATTCTACCTTTTCTGTCAGCTTTGCTTTTTGATAATTCTAAGGATGTCTCATAAGGGACAGCTGGGCTTTTGCCATTATCGTTCTCAGTCAAAGATGTCACATCTTATATGTAATATAATAAATATTAATATTTATCGACTTGGACCAACCGTCTCTTTTAATAGCCATAATATCCATTCAAAAAAGGGGGAATAATATGAATAGATTAGCCGTATTGCTGGGAGTCATTATATTGGCTTCTCTTTTCGTAAACGCTGTGGGGCAAAGCACCAGAACAGTAAGTGCACCTGGGGAAGGAACCGTTGAAGTTCCCGCAGACATATCAATGATCACAGTTAGTGTGGAAAGTAAGGCTGAAAACGCTACTATCGCGGCGACGGAGATGGAAGAAAAGCTCAATCAGACTATAGATGCCCTCCTCGCCGCTGGAGTGAAAAGGGAGGAAGTGCTGCCTTTTCAAGCCACTAGTGTTGTAAGCATTACATCTAGCAGCAAAAATTGTTGGAAAGAGAATAACACTACTTCCTGCAAAGATATCACTACAAGTGAGCTTAAAAAATCCATTGTAATAAATCTTGAAACGACAGATCAAGAAGCTATAAACAGAGTTATTGGAGCAGCCGAATCTGTCGGAGCAGAAGCTTTTGTTGATTATGGCTTAAGTGACTTAACCAGTGCGGCAACAGATGCCCGAAAGAAAGCCGTTGAAAACGCCCGCAACAATGCACAAGAAATGGCCACAGCTGCAGGAGCGCGTTTGGGAAAGGTGCTCAACATTTATGGATCGGGTTATCCTTATAGCATAGAATCTGATAAGCCTGGCATGGTCGATGTAACATACAATATTGTGGCTATATACGAATTAATAGGTTGAAGCATTGAGAAACTCAGCCATAAGGAGATATACTATGAAAATTTTTGTATTAGGGTTTCTGGGACTTATGATTACATTTGCGTTCCTCCATCCAGTGTCTGGAACTAACGAAAATGTATCTAAACTGATTGTCCAAGGAGAAGGGGAGGTCACCGCAGTTCCTGATCAAGTTACCATTCTCCTAGGTGTCCAGACCAGAAATGCCAAAGCCGCTGTTGCCGCAGATGAGAACGCCCGACTTATGAATCAGACAATTGAGTCCCTCTTAGCTGCATGATTAAGCATGAAAAACATACAAACAAGCCATTACAGCCTCTCTCTAGAGAAGGATGACGAACCTCTTGAAGCCAATAAACAAAGTAGATCCGAAAAAAACCCCGAATTTGTTGTGTCAAACGGATTAACTATCAAAGTGGATCGCGTCAATAATTTGGGAGAAATCATCGACGCAGCCATTAAAGCAGGATCTAATGACATATTAAGCATAGACTTTGGTCTCGATGATCCAAGAAATCAGACTGATAAAGCTCTAGCTTTGGCAATAGAGGATGCTGAACGCAAAGCAGAAGTTATGGCTTCTCAAGCAGGAGTGAAATTAAGGAAAATACTGGAAATCTCTGAAGGCTATGGGTACGTCTCGGCCAGAGATGGTTTCGCATATGAAGCTGCTGCCCCAATTACGCCCATTCAGCCTGGTGAAATGGATGTAAAAGCAAGTGTAACCATGACTTATGAGATAAATTAAGTAAAGATAGTTTTTTTTAAAAAAACCATATTTTAATATTCAATTCTCTCGAGATAAATGATCTTAGAATTTAATTGTAGATTGATAGGCCTCATGTCTGCAATAATGAGATTTGACTTTACGGATAATTAATGAAATATATTCACAAAATAATTGGCAAATCCATTATTATTTTTATTTAGCACGATTATCTCTCGTTCACAATAATATTTTGTTATGATCGTATATATTGGATACTGATTGAATTATATGAAGCTTGATTCAGCAATTAGAGACTTTACTTGAGAATTCATAGAGCCACTTACGACGTTCTTCCAAGGATAGCTTTTGATCATAATAGTCCCAAATTTACTGGCAAACCCATGGGGCCATTAGGAATCATGAGGTTATGATATATTCGCAAGATCCCACGAAGCCTGAAAGATTAAATTCCCATTCTAGTTTGCGAAGAAACAAATTAAATCCGCGCATCCATTTATCTGTCATCTCATGCATCATTTGTTTATATTAGCCAATTAGAATAAAAATATGACTAGGCTAAGATTTTTTGCAGTTCAAATTGATGTGGTCCAAGCCTGCCTTCAAAGTTAGCTGCACTTATTTGAAGTATTCCCGGAATTTTGCAGGCAGCAGTAATGCCCGCTCTCATGGACTCTTCAATAGCTTGACGACTTATACCATTTATGACAATTTCATAAATTGCTGATACATCATCAGCTAACATACAAACACCATCGTCCCTTAGGGAACTGCAAAAAGCAGTGTTCGTTGAAGCCTTGAGGCCTTTGTATTTCGAACCTACCTTGGAACCGCTGGCAACAACTCCGCCAGGAAATGGAGTTATTGTTCCTTTATGTCTTCGTATGGCATCAACAGCAGCTTCCGCTGCCATTAGAGCTGCCATCTGGTTCTGACCTAAAATATAGAAATTTCCACCAGCAATTCCATCCACAGCGCCCATAGCTTGCTCAATGATGAAATCGCCCGAAATAATCGGAATCTTCCATATTGTCCTTCCGAAGTAGTCGTCTACTAACTTCTGATAACCATCACCAAAGAAACTCAACTTCTTGCCCGTATCGAATTGATGCTCAGCCTCAGTAAGCCCATTAAAAGCTGCAGCAGTAGGAGCCGTAAGAACGCATTGGCCTATTCTATAAAGCAGAGAAGACTCAAGAGTCTTATAGCCCATATTGCAAATTTGTATGTAAACACCTGGCCTGCCATCTGGGGTTTCGTCTCCATCCGCAATAAATTCTATTCCAGACTCTGACGGACACCCTATGATAGATGTCCCAAAACCAGTTGCCTCGCGAGCGGCCTCTAAAGCCCAATGTTCAGTGACTGCTGTTATTAAGACTCTCGAGATCTTTATGGGGAAGGCTTCTGCAAAGGTATCCTCAATTTCTACACCATTTATTCTCATTAATATCCCTCCGTTATGTTGAATTATGGACGGCAAGCTCAAATCCCTGCCCATCAGGAAATGCCATGGCTGTTGCCGCACAGATTGGATTATCGAAATCAAGTTTGAAAGCGCAACTGGCAATTTCTGCTGCACTCTCGGCTGAGAGGTAAACTGGCTCAAAATCTGTTTTTCCGTATGTGGCTATCATGAATGCACTTCCATTCTTTAAATCAAATTGCTTAACATGAAACTCATGCTTGCCAACGATTCCCAGCCATGCATTGTTACCC
Organism: Methanotrichaceae archaeon; assembly: GCA_022865315.1. Classification (GTDB taxonomy): domain Archaea; phylum Halobacteriota; class Methanosarcinia; order Methanotrichales; family Methanotrichaceae; genus JALHSR01. Next base: position 3,566 of record JALHSR010000210.1, read on the forward strand.
TTAACAACTCCAGCAAGGCGAGGCGTGTAAAATTCATCTCTCTCAAAACCCTGAGCGAGCAGGGTCAGAACAATCGCATCTATTGGACGTTGCCCATCCTGAATCTTCTCCAATACTATATCCGATTGAGTTCCATTAGCTACTACAGCAAAATCCCCCCAAACGCGAATGCAATTATAAGATAGATAGGGATTATTGGCCAAATCTTTATCGTCCAAAGGCGAAATGCGCACGCTCTGGCCCCATATCACTGCTTTTCGGCGAGGAAATGAACGAGATGAAACCCTATAGGCGACCCAAATCCTACCGCGGTTCCGGCCAACTACAACTATTCGGCCAACATACATTCAGTCAACCAACTTATACATTGCAATGTTTTTGTCAGCAATATCTTGTATTGATCTAAGAATCTCGGCACCGCCAGGCATCTTATAAAGATGCTTATATCTGCCCTGAACCTTGAGATATTCATCCACTAACTTAATGCGCCGGATTTTCTTAACTTCTGTGAGCTCACCATTAACATATTCGAATAATGGCCAAAGACCGGTTTCCACTGCTAATCTGGCAATCTCAATTGTAGTTCCGGCATCAAACGTCCAGCCTGTAATGCATGGCGCATTCACCTGAATATAAGAAGGACCCTGGGTCTGTAGAGCCCGCTCTACCTTCTTTCTCAGGTCAACGGGGTAGGCAACAGAAGCAGTGGCAACATAAGGTACACCATGCGCCAATGCTATTGCAGGCATGTCCTTTTTCGGCCGGGGATTGCCTAAGCTAAGTTCTCCTGCGGGCGTTGTAGTAGTATGAGCACAAAAAGGAGTTGAACCGCTGCGCTGTACTCCCGTATTCATATATGCCTCATTGTCGTAACATATGTAGGCAACCTTGTGGCCTCGCTCAAACATCCCAGAGTTAGAACCCATACCTATGTCGAAGGTGCTGCCATCCCCTCCAATTACAAGAACATTCGTATCCTTGCATTGGCGCTTCATCATCACTTCAACTCCAGAAGCTACAGCGGAAGCGTTCTCAAACAACGAATGAATCCAAGGCACTACCCATGCGCTCTCTGGGAAAGGTGTTGTAGTAACCTCGAGACAGCTTGTCGGCGAGACCACGATAGTGTTAGTGCCAGCCGCATCAAGGACCAATCTTATCACTGTGGGCATGGAACAGCCCGCACATGCCCTATGTCCAGGTGCAAGTAGATTCTGCATCTAAAGACCTCCTAAAGGATCTCCTTTCTAAGGGTCAAAAATTCGAACTGAGATTCGATGCCTTTTCTCGCAGCAGATGCCTTCTCCACAGCCTTACGAATGTCCTTGATGGTTATATCGCGTCCGCCTAGGCCAGCCGCGAAACCGATTATTGGCATGCGCAAATTACTATTATAGAAAGCGGCTTTTATATCAGTTAGCAAAGCCGCCTCATTACCCACGCATATATCTTTCTCAATTACGGCGATAACATCTGCATTTTTCAGTTCCTTCATTAATGCTTGCGCAGGAAAAGGACGGTAACTTCTAATCTTGACTAAGCCCACCTTGGTACCTTCGGCTCGTAGGCCGTCGATTGCTTCCTTTATTGTTCCAACTACAGAACCCATTGTCACTATAATAATTTCCGCGTCATCTGCTTGATAGGCATCCAAGAGCCCTCCAAAGTCCCGACCAAAAACTTCTGCATACTCCTTTGCCACATTTTCGATCTTTGATAACGCCTTGAGATGGGCTTCATATTGAAGGTATCGAAATTCTGTATATGTGGAAGGATCGGCAAAAGCCCCGAACGTCTTTGGATTTTGAGGATCTAAAATATCGGTTGGCCTGTATGGTGGGAGAAAATCCGCCACTTGCTCCTTATCAAGGAGTTCCACGGGCTCATACACATGAGTCAAGATGAAACCATCCATACAAACCATGACTGGAGTCATAATCTCAAGAGACTCTGCTATCTTATAAGCTTGCACAGTAGTGTCCACTGCTTCCTGCACATTCTCCGAATATAACTGAATCCAACCCACATCTCTGGCACCAATAGAGTCTTGTTGGTCATTCCATATATTCAGAGGAGCACTGAGAGCTCTATTAGCCACAGTCATGACAATAGGCAAACGCATTCCCGATACATTATAAAGAACCTCGTACATAAGTGCAAGGCCCTGGCTAGTTGTGGAAGAATAAGATCTTCCACCAGCAGCGCTGACACCGACTAGGACTGAGAGCGCAGAGAATTCAGAATCCACCGTTAGAAACTCGGCTCTCAACTCGCCATCAGCTACCAATTGCGATAAATGTTCCACTATATGAGTTTGAGGCGTGATGGGATAAGCCGAGACCACATCTGGTGAGCAGCACATTGCGGCATGAGCTACAGCATATGAACCTTCGACAACTTTCATCATGTTTACTTCTCCTCAAGCACCATTATTATCGCCTTGCTCGGGCATTCATGAGAACAGATACCGCAACCCTTGCAATACGCTAAGTCCGGAACAAAGAGGCCGCTCTCTTGATGTATGCAGCTTTCAGGGCAATAGATTTCGCATAGGCTGCATTTTATGCATTTATTATGTTCTACGGCGGGAGCAAAGGTTCGCCAGGCGCCTGTTTTCGTTATTTGCGTGCTGCCGGGCTTAACTAACTCACCTGCTTTTATCATGTAGAAACCCTCTCATAAGCCATCTTTATTGCCAAGAGGTTCTTTCTGCCCAGTTCTCCCTTAAATCGCTCGGCTATGGCCTTATTGATGCTACCTAAACTAACCTCTCTTGTTGCCCCGCAGAATGCACCAAGCATAGTAGTATTGACAATGGGCCGCCCTAAAACTTCCATAGCGATTCTTGTTGCATCTAGAACAATTAATTGTGCATCCGTCTTTAGCTTAAGTTGATTAGTGGGCCGGTCGGTGTTGATAATTATCATCCCTTCAGACTTTAGCCCGCTATCTACGTCGACTACATCTAAAAGCGTAACATCCTGGACCAATACATAATCAGGTTCATAAACCTGACTTCGAATTCTGATGGGAACATTTGATATCCTGGCAAAAGCCATAACTGGCGCACCTCTGCGTTCAACACCGAAAGCGGGAAATGCTTGAGAAAATTTCTTGTCCTCGAAAGCCGCCACTGCTACAAGCTCAGCAGCAGTAACAGCACCCTGACCTCCACGACCATGAAACCTTATTTCTTTCAACGAAAGTCCTCCTTCCAAGGGCGTCCCCTTCCAAGATTCTTTCCGGCCCGAAAGCTACCAAAAAATATAGCTTTTTCGGATCCACAAGATTGTCCATTATTTAATTAGTAATCTAATAATAAATAATTATAGTTCACCGAAATACATAAAATAATGCGTTGCTTAATATATCCATATGAAGGGGAATATCATCAGAGTAGAGCGGGCTGAGGAACTGGAGGAGAGCTTAGCAGAAGAGAGTGATAACGATATCAAGATCAAGCTC
>JALHSR010000211.1 GCA_022865315.1 Methanotrichaceae archaeon
GAGCTTGATCTTGATATCGTTATCACTCTCTTCTGCTAAGCTCTCCTCCAGTTCCTCAGCCCGCTCTACTCTGATGATATTCCCCTTCATATGGATATATTAAGCAACGCATTATTTTATGTATTTCGGTGAACTATAAATTACAGCTCTATCCACTAGATAGACGCGATCTTTCCATGCTTGTTTCAAGCTTGTTTCAAGCTTGATCTCCAAATGATAATTGCGAAAAACATTCCGTATTGAAGCGGTTCAGTCCAAAGATAATAATTCTGAATCATATTTTGCTTTTCTTTTTTAGAACCTGTATCAATAGAATCTAGGAGATCCTTTGAGCTGATAGTTATACCATCTCTTGAGAATCCCTAAACAGAAACCAAAGACAAACCATTTGATATTCAGGCATTTGTCGTTAGTCATCCATTTAATGTTTTTCTTAATATTAATGATCTCATTCTATTTCCATAATTGTATCGGATAATGCTTTCTCAATGAATCCTGATAATCCATTGGGATGATATACCTCGAGAGCGTCCAGCTCTGCCATTCTCTTATGGTCCAAGTGGAATGGTTTGAGGTATTTTTTGAATCTCTCTCGCAACCATTTTTCTGTTTTCTTCCCGGGAACCATAGGAATTCCTTGTGCTATGACCTGCTGAGGAGTTAGGCCAATATTTATTATCTGGATATCTGGTTTATCTCTAAACGAGGCTAGAGAGACACTTTTTGCCAGGTCTTCGCAGAATAGAAAATCTTCAGCGCTCAAGTCTGATAGACAAAAAATAAAAGTGGTTTTTACCTTGGCACGTTGCAGAAGGGCCTCAGCTATCTCCTTAGATGGCCTATGATTTACTGAGACCAATGTCATACCTAACCTCTCACATAATAGGTACAATAGCGGATCGAGCGACGTTTTATTTAACCATATTTCCATACGTGTAGTAGATTTATTTTCCACTGCGGGAATGAAGATATTTTCTCCAGGGACTTCTTCTAAAATGGCGTCCGCAGGTACGTAACCCAGCGTCTTTGTTTTATTCAACCATTTTGGGAGCTTCAATCCGTCACATTCATGGTAAGGTCTGAGAATCCTGATTTCTCCAACGAAGCCACCGCATATGGGATAATCAGGTTCAGTTCGCGAAAGTGCAAAATAAAAAAGCGATCTAGCAGTTGCTCTTGGCTTGCCGAATTCCTTGAAGGTATCAGCTACCCATTTGGCCTTAGTACGGTCAACCTCGGAATCTACAAAAGGTTCTGTCATCTAATAATACCATTTCAGATTCATGATAATAACCACACTTATGAATACAATTTCCCCGATTAGCTTTAAGGTTCGAACTAAGAGGCACAGAAAGGGTGCAAATCTGGCCACACCTATCTTCTCACTTTGGCTTTTTATGTTTATTTGCGCACCAAAATTTTTCTGTATATCCACATCGAATCTCTCGTTTCGCATTCTTCATTGGTCAAGTTACTGAAAGAGCAATGATCAAACTTGCTACTAAACCCAACTAAACTTTTCTTAAATATCTGAGTTTCACAATTGTCCAGCTCTTTATAATAAATATCAACGACTTTAAAAAAATGTTGAGAACAAGATGTTTCTCGGATTAGGATGTTAAAGTTCAAAATATTTAAAAATTAAATAAATAAAATAAATAAAATATAGATTAGACTGAATTTCCTAATATGGCAGCCTTGGCAAAAGCCGCATCGGCTTGTGCTTTATTTCCCTGTTTTTCTAGGACAAATCCCCTGCCTGCCCAGGATAATGAAGATTTTGGATCAATTTTGATGGCTTCGTCAAATGCATTATAGGCTTCAGTATACCTCTTTAAAGCATAGAGCGCAAAACCTTTGCCAGTCCACGCTGCTGCCAGTTTAGGCTTAATCTTGATAGCTTTGTCGTATGCAGTGATGGCTTCCAGGTATTTACCAAGCGAACCGAGTGCATTACCTTTGCCTACCCATGAAACAGCCAATTTGGGATTAATCTTGATAGCTTTGTCATATGCATCGATGGCTTCTTCATACCTGTCTAGAGCTTCAAGAGCACTGCCTTTGCCGATCAATGCCATTGCAAGTTGGGGATCCGTTTCGATGGCCTTATCATAAGCATTAATTGCTTCTAGGTATTTGCCCATACCTTCCAGAGCAGCACCTTCTGCATACAAGACGCTTGAATTGAGTGGATCAATGGAGATAGCTTTTTCGTAATAGCTTACCGCCGATTCATAAGATTTGTTCTCATAGGATTCATTGCCTTTCTCGATCCAATATTTGAATGAATTCTCTTGGGCCTGGCCATAAATACAAATAAATAAAAGTATTGCCAATACAGATAATTTAGCTACCATCAAGATCCCTCTTTAATACACAATTACTGGAACTAATAAATAAGTTTGTTTGAGACTCAGAGATGCACCTGGCAATGGATAATAATCGCCGTCACACAAACCAATTATGTCCGATTTGAATGTTTTTCTTGAACCCCCTTTTTTGCTGAAATCCATTTTCTTCTCAGAAAAATCTCTATTAAAGTTCCGATAAAACCATGGTTTTTCGTGCGGCACAAGCAAACAATTATGAGATCATTGGATAATTCAGCAAGAATCGATTCATATGGCTTTGTGAAAATTTTCTATATCTTAATAGTCTATGATAAAATATATAAAAAAAATAACAAGCATGGATATAAATTATTGAAAGAGAAATATATGTTGGGACTACTATAAGTTATAATAGGATTTATTAGTCTTTCCCATTCTGAAACCTTCATCATTGACAGCGATAGACAAATAAATCTTTCACAATTGCGGGTAGATCCTAATAAAGAACTATATGCTTACGCCGACATTATAGTTTCAAACTTTAATAAAAGCATTGAAACCTTTTCAGATATAGCTAATAACGACACTGAAAAGTCTGCATTCACTACTGTTTACAACTATTCTATTATCAATCCACTTAATGGTGATCTTACCGATATATATTATCTTCATTTCTCAGATTCTGGGACCAATGATCGTAAACTTCCTTTTGCTCTCCTTCTGCAAGGGGCTAATGTTGATAAATCATTTTATAAAGAATTCGCTAAAACCGTGGCAAGCTATGGTTTTGTGGCTGTTGTACCTAACCACAAATCAACTGTATTAACCGAAAATGGACTATATGCAGAGGAGGAAGATGTCAATGAAATCCTTGAATTTATGAAATTAGAAAATGCAAGCACTTTTTCGCTACTTAACGAAAAGATTGATACAAGAACAATGGTACTTATTGGACATTCATATGGTGGTGCCGCTTCACTTTATGCTATTCAAGGAACATGTCAGTTTCCATTTTGCATTGGATTTAATTTTCACAGACCTGAAGCCCTAACGTGTGGTGCGTTTTATGGTACAATCTTGAAAGGGCCAATTGGCGGAGTACCTGAACTGAATAACTATAAAATGCCAATAGCATTAGTCCAGGGGAGCCTAGATGGAATGGCAACTCCTGCAGAAGGGCGCGAGACTTTTCTAAATGTCAAAGACTCTCCCAAAACTTATATCGTGATCGAAGGCGCCAACCACTATGGTATAACAGATATCAACAATCCTCCTGGGGCAAAACCTGACAAGAATAATCCGACAATTGCCCAGAAAGAATCCGCAGAGACAATTGGAAAATTGTGTGCACTATTTCTCCGTACTTATGTGTTAGGAGATGATGGCGCGCGAACTTATATTCAAAACAAAGGCGATCTAGTAGTTTCATAAAATCATATGTTTAACTTGAAAATATGCAAAAATAATATATAATTTACTATCATAAAATATTGAACTGGGTGTACCTTACTGATAATATAGCTCATTTTCTTTCCAAATATAATTTTGTATTGATTTGGAAATATGTTTAGCATGCGTACGTACCGAATCAAATCATCATCTATTGAACAATTTTCTGAAAGGCATCTCTTTTGCTGAATCTGCAAAGCGTTTTGAATAGACTTTGGTTTAACTCCTAATTATGATAACCCTTTCAATATGACCTTTATTGATGCCTAATATCAGGATAGTTGGCGAGAAAGAAAAGATGTATCGTTCAAGCCTGGCTATTCAGCTAGCTGTAATTAACTAATCCGATTTCAATCGTGGTGCAGATTTCTTCAAGTTCCGCATATTCAGAAGCACAATCTTGCGGATTTGCAGAAATTGCTAGCGATTTGGTAATTGAACGATGGGGTAAAATTATACCGCTAGATAGCATACCTTTTATCTCTTCAATGCCAGCATTGTTATATGTTCAATTAGATATCTGATTGTTCATCTTTCACTCTTTTTGCATATCGTATTTTCGCGGCTTTCGACTATTAAAGTATCTGAGCTAAGTAATCTATTGGATTTGCATCCCTTACACTTGAATCTTTTTTCGAATCACCTTGAATTCTCTTTAGCGATGTTATGTAAACTCTCGTTATTATCATTGCATGATCCATTTAACGGAGATCCAACAACTCTGGAATCACCAATTTCTCCAAGAGCAATTGCTGCATTCTTTCGTACTCGATCATCAGTGTCGTTAAGAGCCTGAATGAGCGGGCCGGATGCAATTGGATCTTTTAGTTTTCCCAGAGCGGACGCTGCGACTGAGCGTACATAATGGTCGGAGTCGTTAAGACTCTGGATCAATGGTGGAATAACTTTAGAAGTTTGGATATTTCCGAGTAAAGATGCAGATATACTACGGATATTGGGATCTTTATCCTTTAGGAGCTCTATTAGAGGATCTTCAACAAAACCTAATCCAGTTTTTCCAATCGCCGCAAGAGCCAGTCCTGCAGATATTCGGACGCTTGGAACAGGGTCTTTGATAGATTGACTTAAAGGATAGGCAGCTTTTGAATCTTTGAGTTTTCCAAGGGCTGATGCAGCATACATGCGGATATCGGGATTTGTATCGTTAAGAGCAACGATTAAAGGATCCACAAATTCTGTATCCTCGCTTAGTACGATATCTTCAATAGATACTACAGCATTCAGTCTAACATTCGGATCCGGATCTTTGAGAGCTTGAATCAAGAGATAGTTAGCTTTTGGGCTCCTGAGTTTTCTTAGGCCATTTACGGCCGCAGCGCGGACAGTTGAATCAGTATCATTAATAGCTAGGGCCAAAAAATCGATTAGGTCGATCTTATCTTCAAAGTTTTGACTCCATGTAATAGTCGATCTTGTTACACTCATTCTGACATAAGGATCTGTATCTCTGAAAACGCGGAGGATGCTATCCGCAATTCTTGAATTGTTATTTTCCATCTTGAGATTAGAATACTTTCCGAGAACTTCTACGATTCCAGATCGGACCGTAGGATCGGAATTGTTAAGAGCTTGAATTAACATCGATACGACCCTTGGTGTTAGAGAAGCCACGAATTTCGGATTAATCGGCTCTGTAGCATAATGGGGTCGTCCAATAAGGTCTATCGATTCAAGAGCAGTCTCTTTGACATCAGCATCAGAATCGTTAAGGTATTGGGCTATTAGATCGAGAGCTTCTGGGTCTTGATCAACGACACTTCCAAGAATTTTTATAACTTTGATCCTGGCGCTAGGATCTGGGTTGTTGAATGCCTGTTTATAATACTCTAAATTTTCAGAGACGACTAATTCTGCAAGGATGGTGTTCATAAGCAATAATACAAGCGTATATCTCACGAAACAGGATTTCATTGTCCGCACCTAATCTCATTTAAAAAATTTGAATCACTATTTAGGTTACATCAAAATTTATTAAATAATCAGTATTTAACGCCATTTTCAAGATAAATGTGTTCGATTTTCTGAAGTGCTGACTTTTGAGTTATCTATTTCGATGGACGGTAAAGGATTTTGTCTCCATCTATCGTGATTTCATGAATCTTGAGAGGTCTTGGAGGTTTGACTATTTTAGCTAATTTTAATTTCAATCCAGACCAATCCGTCCAGCGAACCACATGGCCATCTGTTAAATCAAATTGAGCGTGGTGGCGAGGGCAGGTCACTATAGTTCCCTTAAGCGTACCCTTTGATAAATCACCGCCCATATGGGGACAGCTATTGTCTGTCGCATAGTATCTCTCCCCAACTCTTGCAACCAGGATCTTGTGACCCGCAACATCAATTTTTTTCATCGTGCCATTCTTTAACTCGTCCGTTCTCAAGATCCCTATAAAATCTGTCATATTTTTTACTCCCAATTTTTATTCAGTCAATTGATTCTTGATGACCACGGATCCATATGGATCCACGATATTTGATCTTTTTACTATTTTCTATTTGTCCTTTATCAGCTGAGGAAAATCCATTAATAATAACTCATCTGGGCGATTTCATGCAATATTTCAATGAGTAATTAGTGCACAGTATTGAGGACTCCTATTAACCTGCATCAGCAATGAAATATCAAAAATCAGGGTTCATTTCTATTCTCTTGACGTCCAAATTTTCTTGAATCCCCTTTTTTTTGTTATTGTTCGATGGCTTCCGCTAAGTCTAAATGACTCGGGCGTTCTTCAATGTGCAGAGCTGATAGAGGTTATTTTGGTGTGACGGCGAAGGGAATTGATTACACTATGAAGCGCAGAACCACTGAAAAAGCTCTTGAAGAACTCGATAAAGAACGCAATCGATTGATCAGCATTCTGAGATCGCC
>JALHSR010000212.1 GCA_022865315.1 Methanotrichaceae archaeon
AATAATGTCGCTGTCATAGAGTAGAACGACTTCCTTATCAGTCCAATTGATTTTAGCCAATTCAGGAAGAAGTCCTTGGTCATCTGGCAACGATTCGCCATCGTCATCAGTTATCTTCCAGCACCACACACCTGAAATGCCCAGGAATGGAAGGCCGTGATCGTAGGCACACATGGCTTTCAATTCACCCTCCGTGATCCATATCTGTGGAGACTGTGCCGTGTCTATGCCGGGATTATATAAAGCGTTAGAAGCACCTCGTTCTTTGATGTAACGCAATGGTTTTCCGTCAACAATAATAGGTTCGTCTAACCTGATTGTGAAGCAACCATTGCCGGGATACTTAATAAGCATGCCTGAACTGATATTAGTCCATCCTGACAATCGTCTCGCTTCTTCTTCATCAAGAGAAACAAGCTCCCCTCTTTCTTCACGGGTTCGATATCTACCAATCCATATTTCGTGGCTAGCTGACTCTTGTGCGCTGCTGTGAGGGTCATTTAGACCACCGCCACGTATTCCCGCAATTCCTTAATGGTATTTAGTGTTAAGGGTTTAGGACCAAAAAACTTATATACCATTAAGGCTATTAGGTCTAATGCCGATTTTACGCTCGGTATATAATAGATACCGTTGTCTTTGAAGGTGTTGGTCGCACCTTTCTGTTGGCGGTGTGGAAACACATCGCCTCTACTTTCTATCATTCTAATTCACTCTTTAATCTCCTCCCGCTATCGGGGTTATTTTTAGTGAGCCGTCATTTTCAACGGCGATACTAAGGATTTCAGTATTCTCAGGCCAGATAAACTCCCATATTGGCTTTGGGATTGTAAGGTATTTCGTTTCTCGACCGTTGCCTGCGGTGTGTTCACGCACCCGTCTTGTAAATTTCTTGGTTTTCACGATTGAACCTCGCACTATAGTCGATCGATTCTCAATTACGGATAATCCCAGACCGCATTTATAAGTAGTTTATACTTTTGTCCACAATTGCAAATTTATCAAACATTGTCATTTCGGACACCGTGATGCCTGGATGCTTCTCGAACCACTTAGACCATCGTACGCCGCACGATCGAAAAATGATGTCATCATGCTCGGACACCCTCTAGAAAACGAAATAACCCATTAGCGACGACTTTTGGATACTCCTGCAACCGCAGTACATCATCACTGAAAAACAAGTTCGGCTTTTGATAGACCTTCAAGTCGTGTTGCCGCGCTTGTGCCACGAGATCCTCAATCCACGATGACTGTGGATAAAATTCAGGCTCGCCACTACTCCGACTTCGTCCACCGATGATTATCCACTCGAACGGCATCTCATCAAAGGTTATTGGCTCTTGTAGTGGCTCACAACTAACAAACCGAACGCGTGCTTTGACGTTCTTTAGAGCTTCTATTGTCGGTTGCACTCGTGATTGGACATCGACTGTTGCGCCCACCCATGCATTAGGAGGCCATTTTATCGTCGGCAATCTTTTCGGATTCTTTGTTAAGAATATGAAATTCCATTCTGAATGATCCCAGCACACATCAAGCACTCGATCAATCCACTCTTGTGGCACCCAATCCCCGAAAAGATCCGCCATCGAACACACAAACACATTCAGAGGATACCTGCTATCCATTGGTGTGTTCTTCGGTGCATCTAGCCTATCTTGGTGAAATGTTGGCTCAAATCCTTGTTCATAAAATCGGTTGGCAATATCCCTCGCATAGCAATATTTGCAATCATGCTTGCATCCCGTGACGGGATTCCACGTCCAATGCGCCCACTCTATGCTATCGTTGCTCACGTTGAATTTGGACTTCCGAGGAGACTCGTTTTGTTTCATATCAACCGACCTTTTGCGGTATGACTTCGAAACCGTGCTCGGTCGTCCTCAAAATGACATTTTTCGATCCTAGACTTTCCGCTAATGCTTTCGGAATGCACAAATAGCGGCTCCCTGTGTCATTGCAATAAATCCGTCTTTTAAACTTGATTTCCATACGATCCACTCTCAATTTAACTACTGGCTCATGCGGCATCGAGTGCCGCACCTTGAAATGCTTTTACCGCTCACAAAAAAGCGATAATACTAATTGCCCTCAAGCGGTCAAGGAGAAAAGAACACAACCGTGACCGCCCACACTTCTTATTTTTGAAAGAAGAAGGACGCGCGAATCCGCATCCTCCGTCCTTCCAAGGTTTTTGTTTTGCTTTATTCTACATGCGATATTAGTATTTATACTTTTTGGTAGCCCTCTCATCCTCAGGATGTCTCTTCTTACGGCGCAGTTCTGCGACACTTCACTATCGGGTGAGTGCCATTTACACTATATTTATTCCTGCTTTTCCTCATAGGACTACAAAATCCACCAATTTCCTTTCCCTATTTAGCCAGGGAGCTTCACCATCTCGGTTTCACGATCTATTTTATGCGCGACGACAACGGCATAATTTATGAGCCGCTTACATACGAATGTACCGCTTGATATCGCCGTGACTCGCCGCATAAAAGTTCTGCATTTTCGCAATGAAAACTGCCATAAAAATCGAACCAATTATTTAATATATTCTTAACTTTCCTTATATTCTCAGCATCCACTGATGACGATTTAATGACCCGTTTCTCCCAGAATAGCCATGTCGGTCGAATCCAGCGGATTATCGAGATTGATTAATCGATGACAGCCTTCTTATGCAAGTCCAGACCGTTGCGAGCAGCCCACACCCGCCCAATTGCCACCATCTGGGTAAATCAAGGCTGCGACCCTACTTTGTTCTTATAATAGAAAAAAAGCACAAGTGCATAGCGAGAAATACTATTTCGTCATAATGGTTGGCAGGTGTGGATAATGAATCAATATGTAATTTTGGCCATGGCCATGGTACTTTCGTCTGTTATGGTTGTTTCTGGGAACATCTGCGATAAGGCACCATGTGAATCCCAAATCAACACCGGCGTTGGAAAGGAGTTTATCATATCCCTCGAATCCAATCCTTCGACCGGCTTTGAATGGTGGACGAAATTCGATCCCGACTATCTGAGTCTTATGAGTTCGACCTTTGTCAGTGGAAGTGAAAGGTCGGGAATGGTAGGTGTTCCAGGAAAGGAAACGTTTACCTTCAATGCAAAGAGCGCGGGCAATA
>JALHSR010000213.1 GCA_022865315.1 Methanotrichaceae archaeon
GCAATAAAGGCGTAGGATATTTCTTGATGTCCTAATGACAGTGTTTGTCATGCATTTTCTTAGCAAACCACAGAATAGCGATCAGCCCGATTATCATTAATTTGATTTTAATGATTGTTTTAATGAATCCAAACATAGCTCGTTTCACCTCTGATAATATCGTTTTGAAACTATAAAGTTCTGTGGTTCTGTGTAATTCTGGTCTGGCAACTACAATATTTTTTTTGCCGATTCCTGTTAATGCAAATATAAAGGAAATTTTGTATCGATTCATAATGAATTTATATTAAGATAACATAGATTGGCATGTTGCAGGAGGGTCTCCGATTAGCTCTATAAGGTCTTGGTTAGTGCAGCTTGTTGTTTTCTTTTTGTTAGTACTGGTAATGCCGGTTTATGGCGATGTCACAGAACGCGGTGGCGTTTTCGGGAACAGTCACATCCGACTCGATCATGGGTTATCAAGAAAATGATGTAACCAATTTCCTGGTAACCGATGGCACTATTCAGAGTGCGGTAGATAATGCCAACCCAGGCGATATCATCAATTTGCTGGAGAGAATCTATCGGGAGAATGTGCATATTGAGAAGTCATTGAGTCTAATCGGAGCCGGAGTAGACAAGACTATAGTCGATGGAGACACCGACGGAGACAGTGTGGGCAATGGTCGTGTGTTTTACATTGGGCCAGACATCGATGTCACACTGGCCGACATGACTATCCGAAATGGCAATGCTTACAACGACCCGTTTGCTAAAGATGATCCCTACATTCCGCTTTTTGGGGGAGGCATCCTGAATCGAGGCAACCTAACCGTAGAAAATTGCGACATTCATAACAACATTGCATACCGTGGCGGTGGAATCCTGAATTGGGCATTTGAGGATGATGACGTCGCAACACTAGTCGTCAAGAATAGCAAGATCCACAATAATGTTGCTCATTGGGGTGGAGGAATCTACAATCGAGCTGAAAATGGCACCGCTATTTCTGTAATAACTGGAAGTGATATCTACGATAATAAAGCAGAGTGGAATTACGATCGCGGGCCTGACTTTGCTTACAAATATGAGCTGGGCGGTGGTATTTTGAATTTTGCCCAAGATGGAACCGGTGTTATGATTGTAGATAAAAGTAACATCCACCATAATATCGCAGAGACAGGCGCTGGAATTTGTTCTTTAGCAGCTTCACAAAGTACAAAAAAAAAATCCGATAACAGGTTTATATGTGCTGAACAGCAATGTCCATGACAATGTTGGCTATATGGGAGCTGGCCTCTGCTCTATTGCTGGTAATTTTGAGGCAATGATAAGTGCTACAGCTCTGTTGAATGTACAGGATTGCAATTTCTACCGAAATGTAGATAGCATTTATGGAATCGTTTGGAACTTGGCTGAGCTTGGCAATGCCACAGCATCTGTACAAAATAGTAATGTTTACAATAATTTTGCTGGATCCTGGAGCTCTCAACCCGTCGGAATTATCAACTCAGCTTTCTATGGCGATGCCACATTATCTGTTCAGAATAGCAACATTTACCATAATCATGGCGGCTATGGAATTTCTAATGAGGCCAAGCAAGGAAAGGCAATTATTAACATTGAAAACTGCCGCATTAACGGAAATATTGGATCGCCATATGGTGGTGGAGGAGTTTCAAATGAAGCCAAGGTCAAAAATGCCCAAGCGATTGTTATAATTAAAAAGAGTAATATATATAATAATACCGCAGAGTATGGCGGCGGGATATATAATAGGGCATCAGCCAATTCCACAGCGTTGGTCACAGTCATTGACAGTGATATATTTGACAATATAGCAAATGGCGGTGGCGGTGGAAGCCTCACAGCACGTTGCGGTGGAATACTTAATCAGGCTGATGATAATAATGCCA
>JALHSR010000214.1 GCA_022865315.1 Methanotrichaceae archaeon
GAGCTTGATCTTGATATCGTTATCACTCTCTTCTGCTAAGCTCTCCTCCAGTTCCTCAGCCCGCTCTACTCTGATGATATTCCCCTTCATATGGATATATTAAGCAACGCATTATTTTATGTATTTCGGTGAACTATAAATGCTCGTAACCTCGGCCCGACCAATTCGTACTTTTAGAAGATTTTCAACATATGAATTGATTTTCGAAAACTAAATCTGCATCAAATGGATCCGCCAATTCGTTTAGCTGCTCCTTGAGTCTTAGTCTTGGTTATAAAGTATGTATAGCCGTTAAGAGTCCGATTCAGCTGTGCCTCAACCTGATCCAATTCTTTCTTGTCAATGAACTGTTTCCTCTCAACGCACCGATCCATGATCTCCCATATGTAGTCTTTGGTGTCATAATTGAAAAAGTCTAAAAGCTTGCGACACGTGTCTCCCTCTACTTTCTGGCAGATGTACCAGTCGCTGCCCTCCGCCATGATATGAACCTCGTGTGCACAACCCAAAAGGTTATGGAAGTCACCCAAGGTGTCTTGATATGCTCCAAGGAGAAATATACCCACATAATAATCCTCTCCATCAATTAGAGGGTGCATATCAAGCTGCTCACGCCCCTCGCTATCACCAGTATACCTTTTTATTTCCCCGTCTGAATCACAGGTTAAATCTACGATTGTCCCATGTTCGCAGGGCATTTCTTTGAGCCTATGCAACGGCATGGTGGGAAATATCTGCCCCACACCCCACATGTCGGGAACGGATTGGAATAAGGAGAAATTGCCTATATATTTCTGACTTACCAGTTTCTTAAGCTCCTGAAATTCTTCCGATTCATCTCCATCCTGTTTGGCAAATGATGCAGCCTTCTTGCAAACCATCCAGAATAGAGTCTCCCCTTTAGCCCTCTCTTCCAAGCCTATATTTCCTAAATTGAAAGAATCATATAATTCGTCCCTATATTGAAGTGCATCATGGTAGTGTTCTTTGTAATTCTCAATATTCATTTCTCTGAAAGCACAGCAAAGGTCTTCGATTTGAATAGGATCGTCTTGACTTGGAATTCGTAGGAATAAATCCTTAGCATTTTTTTTGCCTATGATTTTGAATATCAACATGGAATGGTAAGCAGCTATTGCCCTTCCGCTCTCTGACACAATAATGGGATGTTGGACATCTTCTTCTTCACAGATTTTCTGAATAGTATATACCACATCATTAGCATACTCCTGCAACGTATAATTGGCACTAGATGGAGTAGAAGTATTTGATCCATTATAATCTACAGAGAGACCCCCGCCAACGTTTAGGTACTCGACTTTTGCGATCTTCCTGACTTTAGCATATATCCTGGCCGCCTCATTCATCGCATTCTTGATCATCCTTATATCGGTAATTTGGGAGCCGATATGGAAGTGAATCATTTTTAAACTCTCAATAAGACCATTTTCTCCTAGCAATTTCATCAATTCCAGAGCTTCGGAAGTCGAAAGCCCGAACTTAGCAGACTCTCCGCCTGACTCCACCCATCTACCGGATCCCCTTGAAAAGAGCTTCATGCGCATGCCTATTCTTGGCGTAACGCCCATTTGCCGGGAATATCTCAAAATGTCGAAAATCTCCTCGAAAAGGTCTACAACTATTATTATGTTATTAACATTGTTGATACTTAATGCCAATCGCAAGTAATCTTCATCTTTGTACCCATTGCAGATTACTAGAGCTTCCTTCGGAGGACCAAGCGAAAGAGCGGCAAGAAGCTCAGCCTTTGTCCCCACTTCTAATCCAATATTATACTTAGCACCATACTTGAGTATATACTCAATAACTTCTTTTCTTTGGTTAACCTTCATTGGAAAGATTGGGCGATATTGACCATTATATCTGAATTCTTCCATGGCACAATGGAATGCATCGTTGATCTCAGTTATCCTGTTCTCAAATATTTGGGGAAAGCGGAAAAGTACGGGAAATTCCAGGTCTTTAGAACTTTCGATCTCCTCAATTAGCTCCATCGAATCAATTATCAGAGAGGGATTTTTATCTGGCAATATAATGAGATTACCTTTATCATTAATTGAAAAATAGCCGTTTCCCCAATTCTCAATTCCAAAGAGTTCAATAGAATCCTCAGCTATCCACATGAAATCTGCCCTCGGCAAACTATAAAACCTTCACAGATCACGTTTTTTCTAAATTGCATAAGATTAACAAAGATGGCTATATCCCATCACCTCCTAATGAAATCGGGCCCATCGTAATGAGGTTTGCTTTTGGAGCTGTTTTGATATATAAAGTTTGACAAGCTATGACCCAAAAGACAAAAAAACAATTTATCCTAGAAGCAATCAAAGCTGTTGGATAGCCCAGGGATTGGAATGATTATTGAGAGATTTAACTGCAATGAGGAAAAGATGAGAACAACAATACCCATGAAGGAAAGAGATGTAGCAGATCTGGTCAATGATATGAGCAAGATGGGGTTCCAGGGAGGGAAACTCGGGCAGTCCCTGCAAATCTGGGAGCGAATGCTGGAAGAAGAAACCACTATTCTATTAGGACTAGCTGGTGCAATGGTCCCAGCTGGCTTGAGCGAATTCATATCCTATCTGATCAATGAAAGGATGGTTGACTGCCTTGTTAGCACCGGAGCTAATCTCTTTCATGACCTATGCGAGGGGTTAGACATAGTGCATTATAAAGGGAGTGCCTGTGTTGATGACGCCTACCTTAATGATTGCAGGATCGATAGAATCTATGATGTTTTCGTTTCAGAAGTTGAACTTCACAAGGCTGATCTGTATATTTCAAACTTTGTTAGAACTCTCAATTCCAATATAAGATACTCCTCGCGAGAGTTGATGCATTTACTAGGTCGAGATATGTCAGAAAGTACCATTCTCGGAGCTGCTTATAGATCTAATGTGCCAATTTTTGTGCCAGCTCTAGGTGATAGCTCTTTCGGCATAGGCATGGTAATAGCCTACAGGGAAGGCCACAAAGTCATTGTAGACCCGATCAAAGATGTGGATGAAATAACCCAGATCGTTGAAAAATCCCAAAAAACCGGAGTAATATACATAGGCGGCGGAGTGCCCAAGAACTTTATACAGCAAACAGAAGTGATAGCTGAGCTTATAGGTATCTACTCAGGTGGGCATAATTATGCCATTCAATATACAACAGATTCTCCGCAATGGGGGGGGCTCTCAGGCAGTACATTCGAAGAGGCGGTCTCGTGGGGTAAAGTGAAAAAAGATGCTAGCAAAGTCCAGGTCTTTTCAGATGCCACAATAAGCGTACCCCTCGTAATTCAGGCTTTAAGAGCTTCTGGAGCTAAGCGCAATTGCTACCCAATATTTGAATGGGCAGAAGACGGTCTGGATTTGAAAATCAATAAGAACTGATTCCATCGAGGATTGGCTATGTGAACAACTCTAGATACTATAGCAATCTACCAATTCCATTTTTCTCTTATCATCGCACTTATCAATATCTCTAGATTGAAAAGAATTCCAAATCTCTTTCTTTAATTCTTTAATCTCAAATGGCATCATGACATTAATTTTACTTTTGATTAAAACGATCCATATCCTAATATTTTGTCTTATGATATCTTGGCAATGGCATTAGCTCAAAAAAACTACCTAATTAGCACATCTTTCATCAATTAATTTAATTGATGCTATATTTTCATTATCAGTTGAGGACTTCGAATAACCGAGCTATCGCCAGTTATATATACTATAAATACTATTATATATCATGAATAGTTTTATGAGCTTTGGCGTCCAGCTGGCTTGCCGTCGATTAGATGAACTTGGCGATCCCCTTTCGGGATTAAAA
>JALHSR010000215.1 GCA_022865315.1 Methanotrichaceae archaeon
ATGGCCTCGATGATTGTGAAGAATACAACTATCCATCATAACAAAGGCAGCGGAGTCTCGAACATTATAACGTGGGGTAGATTTGGTCCTATAGGCGGATATATCCAAATAAATGACAGCAAGATCTACGATAATGAAGCCGAATATGGCGGCGGTATTAACAATTCTGGTATCTTAATCGTCAATAAATGCGATATATCGAATAATGCGGCCTTGAAGGATGGTGGCGGCATCTGGAATGTTGGCGAAATGACTGTAGAAAGTAGCAGCATCCTTTATAATACAGCAGAAGGTCACGGTGGCGGCATCTTCTACACGGAAGGCCAAGAACCAGTACTGTTGGGCATAAACCAGATCAC
The DNA here is from genome assembly GCA_022865315.1 of Methanotrichaceae archaeon. Lineage (GTDB taxonomy): Archaea > Halobacteriota > Methanosarcinia > Methanotrichales > Methanotrichaceae > JALHSR01. Next base: position 360 of record JALHSR010000215.1, read on the forward strand.
GGGCAACACGCCGGATGACATCTATCCACCCATGACGTGAGGAGCGAAAGAAACATTGGTGGCAAAGGCTTTGGTGAGTATGACTTGTGGTTATTCTCCTTCGTGGGGTTGCCATGGAATCTCACTAATCCCCAAGTCTCTAAGAGACTCTGCTGCACGAATAGCAACATGCATCTTCATAAGGTTACTAGCATAAGATCCCACCTTATAAAGGGATTCAATAGCCCTGGTTTCAACACTAGGAAGATTGTTTTTAGAAGCATCGTAGCACACTTCATTAAGAAGCCCTACCACCGTATTAGCAACCCATATTAGATCATCATCAAGAGCCTTAATTCCAATATCTCTTAGCAAAGGCACCATAGTATTCAACGATCCCGGATATTCTCTACTACTACTGAAAAAAGAACCTAAATCATACATATATCCTAATATGGTTGTAGCAGCAGGTTCATTCTTCTTTCTCATCGCTAGATCTAAAATAACTGTAAAGTGATTGAAAAAGTATGAAAAAACGTTCTGATTTTTTGTTAATTGTGAATATTTGGACGAAATAACATTTAATGCATAATCTATTACCCCTCGATCATACCTATCCAATGAGCTAATTATTATGTCTATAATCGGTTGAATAGGATCTATTTTACTTCTCGGTTGTATTGCTAATTGGATTTTTTCCACGGTTATGTCTTTAGAAAGCCTATCTATAATTGAATGGGGATTTAATAGCTCAAGGATTTTCCAAATATATGGTATCAAAGCCAAGAAGGCCACAACACCAAGCCAATATGAGACTACTACCCACTTGGATGTTTCGGAACTTAAAGTGGTTACATTTCCAATACTCATCAAAATCCAAAAAGTGATTATCATGGATGCAACGTAGAAACCTAGCAATAACCAAAGGTAAGGTGCCTTCTTAAACACCTCTATCGCCCTTGATGAATATGAAGAAGCCACAAGCTGCACCGCTACCAGACTCAATGACACTACAATAGCAATTATTGCCGCTTCGCTCTGCACTATAGCACTAAGCATGTATCGAGCACTGTTAGCGTCAATAGTTGGCTGGAGAAGCAAGAGATATAACAAAAAAATAGACATGAGAACAATGCACCATAAATAAAGCAAATTAAGATCCGTCTCCTCGACAGGTTCGTTTATCTCCCACATCGTTCATCCTCTAGTAATAACAAATTAAATTTTCTTGGAGAAGATATTCTTTTGGGATGATCTTCTTTTTGGGATGAATGGTCTTCTTTCAAGGATTTGGGATTGAATGATAGCAAAATAAACTGTATCTATAGCACCAAATACTGCTCGTACTTCTCTCGTTTGTCTTGTCGCTCACATGAGCATACCTCAATGTAGTGTGGATATCCCGATGTCTCAGCAGAGACTGAACCGTTCTTAAATCACATTCATTTGAAATCATTATGGTTGCCGATGAATGCCTGCCAATAACTTAGAGATTTCATAAGTTAAACAGCTCAGGATCTCCTTAGCCGCCTGCAGCTCGAACAGTCTGGGATTGACGATATCACAATGGATACCCCAACCGCTACGCCTAGACCTGATCGTGAGAACGCCTCCAATGGGTAATAGGACTTGTAAGATAAGTAACTTGGCTAGAATTCAATATGCAATGGTCTATTTTTACAGTAATGAAATATCAATTTATATGCAAACTTTGAAATTACAACCTGTAACTGATTGGCACAAAAGTTTTAAGCAGTTCTGACCATGAGACATCTTAGAGGGATAATCGTTATAATCAGATTATTGGGACTTGGCTTGATAATTTTTTCGATATTATGCGTTTCTGCACTTGGTCAGACAACATCGTGGGATTGGATGATTAAAGGTAGTGATCTCCATAGTCAGGGCAAGTTCGATGAAGCAATTCAGGCTTACGACAAAGCCCTCGAGCTAGATCCAAATAATACAGGTGCATTGAACCTCAAAGGCCTCGATCTCGTTAAGTTAGGCAAACATGATGAGGCCATTGCTGCTTACGATAAAGCCATCGAGCTAGATCCAAATAATGAATCTATCTACCGGATCAACAAAGACTATGTTCTCACTGCTAAGGAGCTGGAAAATTTGGGAAATATAGAGCCCAATGAGTTCAATTCCAGCCTGAACTACAGTTATGAACTAATAGATCAATATATATTAGAGAAAAAACCTCCCGCATCATTCAAGAAATCAGTCAAGAAATTGGCTCCCTTTTTAATTGCACCGGCCACAAATGATAGGGAAAAAGCGCGAGCAATCTATCGCTGGATAGCTGAAAACATCAATTATGACGTCGAAAGTTATCTCTCCGATATACATGTGAATGACAGCCCTATTTATGTGTTGAAGGAACGCAAAGCCGTTTGTGCCGGTTATGCAAAATTATTTAAAGCACTTGCCAAAGAGGCCAATCTAACGGTTGTTTACATTAGTGGAGATTCAAAGGGATATAAATACACAACAGAAGGTAAGACCTCCTCGCATGGTTGGAACGCTATAAAAATAAATAGCTCTTGGTACTTACTAGATCCCACATGGGGAGCCGGATACATAGATGAAAATGTATTTCATCGTCGGTTTAACGACTATTATTTCTTAACGCCGCCTAGCCAATTCGTTTATAAGCATTTTCCAGATGATCCAAAATGGCAACTTCTCAATAATCCCTTATCAAAAGATGAATTTGAACGACTTATTCTTCTGGAGCCAGGATTTTTCACATATGGGGTGCGTCTTGGAAATCAAAATAACAATACCATAATAAGTGATGGAGAATCCAATATTACTCTTTTTGCACCTATGGATGTTCTTTTGCGTGTTGAATTAAACGAGATGAACGAGGACTCTGACAATTTAACGTATTCCCATACATTTATCAAGAGGGACAATGAAAGATACGACATTCTTGTGAAGGCCCCTCATCCTGGCAACTACACCCTAAGCATATTTGCGAAACGGGCTGAAGACCAAATGGGTGCGGAGGTTATGAAATACAGACTAGAAGCTTCTTCGGCAAGCAAGGAGGGGAATTCCTTTCCAATCGTTTACCCCAAATTTACAGAGGCTAAATGCTACCTTTATGAACCAATGGTTGGCAAGCTTAACTCCGATGAACCGCAGACATTCAAGATAAAGGTACCAGGAGCCTTAAGTGTGTCTATTTTCAATGGAAAAGATTGGACGGATTTGACCAAGAACGGAGATGTCTTTGAAGGTGAGGTGTCTCCTGTCAAGGGGGGCAAGGGAATAGTGGAAGTTGCTGCCAATTTCGGAAATACGGAAGCTTCTATTGAGAGTCTGCTTCGATATACTATAATCTGAAAGGAAGATTCTGGTATGTCAATAAGTCTTATATGCCAAAAGTATAATATTTAACCATGTAAGAAGCACCGACTTAGAATAGAAAATTCATAAGAGATGGAATCTTCTGTAATCAGCATACAACTTGAATTCCCTCTCGAATAGCTCTTTCTTTAATTAGCTCTAAGAAACCTTTTAAGCAGTTCTGACTGTGAAGTATTCTGGAGGAATAATCATTATCAAATTAGGACTTAGTCTGATAGTTCTTTCTATATTATGCATGCCAACATTTGGGCAAACAACCGCAGAAGAATGGTTCAGCAAAGGCAATGTTCTCGGTATGCAGGGTAAGTTTGATGAAGCCATTCAAGCGTACGATAAGGCCATAGATCTAGATCCTAATTTTGCTAAGGGCTGGAAAACCAAAGGCAGTGCTCTCTTTGGTCTAGGCAAGTACGATGAGGCAATTGCTGCATATGACAAGGCTATCCAGCTAGATCCAAATGATGCAGAAGCCTGGAATAATACAGGCCATGCTCTCGAATCGCTTGGCAAGACTTCTGAAGCCAATGCCGCTTACGGTAAGGCTAAGGAGTTGGAAAACATAGAGCCTAATGAGTTCAATTCTAGTCTGAACTACAGTTATGAACTAATAGACCACCATGTATTGGAGAAAAAGCCTCCTGCATCCGTTGAGATATCAGTCAAGAAATTAGCCGCCTTTTTAACTGCACCCGCCACAAACGATAGGGAAAAAGCCCGAGCAATCTATCGCTGGATAACTGAAAATATTGAAGGTGCTCCCTCCGGTACTCGCCCAGATAATGTGCTGAAGGAACGTAAAGCCAATTGTTATGGTTATGCAAAATTGTTTGAAGCACTGGCAAAAGAAGCCAATCTCACGGCTGTAACGATTGACGGGCACACGGGAATTACGGGAGATAAGTTCAGATTCGAACATACTTGGAATGCTGTAAAAATAAATGGCTCTTGGTACTTACTTGATGCTACAGGGGGGGGTGAATATTATTTTTTAACGCCGCCTAGCAAATTCATTTTAGATCACTTTCCACTAGATCCAAAATGGCAACTTCTCAATAATCCCTTATCAGAAGATGAGTTTAAACGACTTCCCAAATGGCACCTGCCCTCTTGATGGCGGCTTCTAGTTCCGCGTCCGTTGGTTCATCGGCCCATCGGAGCCGGGTCTTATATTGGTCACTGGCTTTATATTCGGGTGTCAGGTCTTCAATGGAAGGCCCCCAGATGAGGGATACTACTTCATCCACCACCGGGGCCGGGAAATTTTATTGACGGTAAGCAACATTGAATGCAATTTGTCTATGAATACCTATTATTTGATATTGTCCGGTGAAAGTATCAATTCGGAGCAAATCGAAAGATGAGCAAGAACAGGAGTACGACGTACAACGTGGAATAATCAACCATCACAAGTTGAGACAACGATATCTTTCAGAATATGAATACCGCCAATCCTTACTAATCTTGCAGCACTGCTACGGCGCATCTATTCTAAAATTTAAATGTTCACCTGCTTCAGGGCCGAAATTGTGCTTCGCAAGAAGCGAAAAATTGAGCGATCCATAATGTCTACGGCCTTGACAATCCCAAAGTGGCGATAAGCGTCAATAACCTCGGATCGGTACTGCAAGCCCTTGGTGATCTGCAGGAGGCCAAGAAATGTTACGAAAGGGCCTTGAAGATCGATGAGAATGTCTACGGCCCTGACAATCCCGAAGTGGCCACGGACGTAAACAACCTCGGATTGGTACTGCGAGACCTTGGTGATCTGCAAGAGGCCAAGAAATGTTACGAAAGGGCCTTTGAAATATTTAGAACAAAGCTAGGCGAAAATCATGATAAAACGAGAAAAGTGAAAAGCAATCTCGAATCGCTTGGCAATTAGCACTTATGATGGAAGCTTGAGGTAAGATCCGAGTTTTGCGCATCGCAGCAGAGAATCGGCTCATGCTTCCCGTCAGCCCGATGTGTGAATATTCGCTCTTACCGGTAAAAATAAGCTGAAGTCTCACCCTCAGCGTTTATATTACACTTAATAGTGAGGAATTTTATGAACTGCTGCCCGACTCTCATTCAATAAGCCGATTGTTCGCTTGATACAAAATCAGTCCAAAGACGTACTGGCTATTCAATAACGGCTCACCTCTGCAAATATTCATTCGTTTATTCGTATGTGTTTAGCTCCCAGTTCAATCCAGCGGATTGAATTAGAATTCATTAGACCAGAAAAATTATATAATATTTTTACAATAACATTTCATTGGGAGTATGCACGAAGAAGAAACCATCAAACAACTTCAAGATGAGAATCAACAATTAAGACATGAGATTGAGCTGCTTAAAGAATACATAAGAGAGCTTGAAGCCCGACTAGCCAAATATGAGAATGCACATACTCCACCGAGTTTAAGACGTGGCCACAACCGCAAAAAAGAGAAGAATGGGGGCGTCAAGGGGATACCCGGTCAGAAAATTGGGCATAAAGGCGTAACAAGACCTCAAGCTAAGCCTGAAAAGCAAGTAGATGTCACAACAGATCGATGTCCGGATTGCGGAACAGAGCTTGGTGATGCATTCAGAATAGAGTCAAAGATTATCGAGGATATTCCACAGCCACAACCCATCATTGTCACAGAATACAAAATTGCGCATTACAGATGTCCCTGCTGCCATAGAGAAGTTATTGCAAACGATGCAGGTTGCCCAAATGAAGGCATATTCGGAAACAACACAATTGCTCAGACGACGCTGCTAAAATATGAGGATAGGCTGCCTCACAGGAAGATCCAAGATGCATTGAAGCGACTGCATGGAGTGAATATAAGTCCTGCTACAATCTTCGATTTAACTCGCCGTGCCGCAGATGCGGTTCAATCGGAATACGAAGCGATTCTGAATAGGATTCGTGCTGCACAGATCCTGTACGTGGATGAAACGTCAATCGATGTTCAGGGAGAGTTGCACTGGATCTGGGCATTTACTACACCATCTGAGACTTTTGTGGTGATCCGAAAGAGTCGAGGCATGAAAGTCCTGATGGAAATTCTTACGAGGAGGTTCACGGGCATAGTCGTGTGTGACGGCTGGAAGCCTTATCCTAAGTTTACAAAACGCATACAGAGATGCTGGGCACATCTACTTCGAGAATCGAAAGATCTTGCCGAGAAGATTGAGGAAGCTTATCCTTTGCATCAAGCACTCAAGGGTCTCTTTGAAGAACTGACCGGAGCTATAGAAAACAATCCCCCACCAGAAGTCCGTAGGGAACTATGGCTCAAAGCGCAAGCAAAGCTCCAGAAATGGACCACGGCAGAATACGATAGTGAGAAAGTGAGAAAGCTCATTGGCAAGATCGACAATGGCTTCGAGTTCTGGTTTACATTTGTCATTCACCCAGGGGTGGAGCCAACCAACAATAGAGCAGAAAGGGCATTGCGCGAGCATGTCGTTTTGAGGAAGATCTTGGGTACGTTGCGCAATGGCAAAGGGACTTCGATTCATGAACGTATCATGACCGTGCTGGCGACATGGGGACAACAGGG
>JALHSR010000216.1 GCA_022865315.1 Methanotrichaceae archaeon
ATCCGCCTCCCGGGCACATGGTGACGATTTCATGGGTTTTATATTCTTCAAGCTCGTCCAGTCTGGACTCTAGCTCAAGCATGGGGATCAGCTTTGCTCCGGGAAGATGCCCATAGCCTCCATTAAAGTCCTCGCTGGAACGGACATCAACCAGCAGTGCTGGTGGCTCTGATTCTAGGCGTTCATATAGCTCATCGACTGTGATCTCGGACCATTTTGGGTTCTCCTGTACGAAGGCGTGCCATATTATCTGCAGTGTTTCCTTCCAGTATTTTATCATCGAATTTAGAACCCAGTTCAGTCTCAGACACCAAGCCAATCATGTTTTAACTATCTATAAATAAGTTGACCTCGCATCGTCAACTCTAATCAGGTTTCGTTGTGGGGTATCCCTTCTTGTGCCAAGCATCAGTACCACCCTTCAGACTTTTGACATCCATGAACTCAGCTTCCCGCATAACGTCAACAGCAGCTAGTGAGAGTCCTCCCCCCGGGCACATGGTGACGATTTCATGGGTTTTATACTCTTCAAGCTCGTCCAGTCTGGACTCCAATTCCAGCATGGGGATTGATAACGCATTGGGGATATGCCCATAGGTAGAATATCCCAATCCCTTGTAGTCATCAACGGATCTGATATCGATCAAGACCGGTGGATCATCCGAATTAACCCGATAATACAACTCATCAACTGTCATCTCAGGGTAATCATGCATACGGAAAATCCACTTAAGGAGAATCTTCCAGTATTTTCTCACAAGTGTGAATACTTCATCCGTCTCAGACATACCTCGGCTATCGTAAACAGATTATTAAAGCTGTTTAGATCTCCCAAACAAAGTTATACATGCGCGCACTAGTAGCCTTTGATGAGGGCCCCCGTTGACCCGTTGGCTATCGAGAGGTTGTTTATGCTGTTTCTAGACGGCATCTCGATGGAGAACGAGTGTCCTTTCACTGTATTCGCTTTTCTCATGTCGGTCAATGCAGATTCATGGAGCCATGTTTGATATAGCCCCCGAATCATCGATGTTGATTTTTCACACACGAGCGTTCGTCCGGGTTAAATGGTTCGCGCGCTGCTTGGAGTTGACGTTAGAGTTTAAGAAGGTAATAAACATGAAAAAGTTAAATGAAAATGTGCCTCGTGCAGGGGTTATGAACGAAAAGGTTACCGAGAAATATGCGTGGGTGATATTACTAGTTCTAGGGCTGCTATGGTTGGTGGTTGGAGTCGTTGCTATGTACCAGCCAGAAGGAATATTTGAGACGGACGCCCAATCTGTCACAAACATACCGTGGAGTGAGCTCAAGGCTTCGAGCCCTTTGGCCGCTGACTTTGTTATCTTCATATACGGGCAAATGGGCCTACTCAAGATAAGCTGGTCCTTCTTTATCCTAGCCATTACCCTAACGGGCTACCGGAAGGGAGAAAAGTGGGCTTGGTACATCATGTGGTTCGTTCCTTTCCTCTTGATAAGCGATGCAATCTTCAGCGCTATCTACATTGGCGACGTCTCCCAAACGCTGCAGTTCATCCCGATTACTACCATAACGCTGCTAGGGCTCCTCCTACCCTACAGGAAGTTCTTCCCAAGCAAGGCCAATCTCAAAGCATGATGCGAGGAATCAAAATGACCAACCGTTTTGTGAAGTTAAAGATAGTATTCAGTCTAGTACTTGCGATTGTAGGTTATTTTCTAGGTATTGTAGCTGATGCGACTCATGATGTAAAACCAGATTTTTTTTATGTCGCCTGTGTAGGTAAAATATTTTTATTCTTAATCGCTGTTCCACTTGCATATTCTGCTGGCAAAGATATTAGAAAAGAATCAAACACAGATGGGGTTCCAGGTTTAAGATTTATGAGGTGGATTATGTATGGCGTTGCATTAATTCATTTTAGCCTATTTTTTAATTGGTCCTTGATTGCAGCCGGAAATAGCCGACTCCCAGATGGACAGATAACTATAGACGCTGCGATGTTTTTTATCGCATCAATGTTTATGATTGCAGAAGCGTGGAACTCGTATAAAAGCAAAGATTATACATCTCAGCTAGCTCGCACGAGCATATGATCAACCGTAAGAGTGATTAATGTTGAAAATGAAAGCGATTATATATGAAAAATATGGACCACCGGACGTTCTTCAGCTCAAAGAGGTAGAGAAACCATCTCCAAAAGACAATGAAGTGCTGATAAAAGTATATGCGACAACAGTGCATCGGGGGGACGTTAGAATGCGAAGTTTCACAGTTCCTCGCGGAATGTGGCTAATGGCACGAATAGCTCTTGGTTTCAGAGGTCCAAGAAAAAAAAAACTAGGGATGGAGCTATCCGGGGAAATTGAAGCAGTAGGCAAAGACGTAAAAAATTCAAGAAATGTGACCAGGTTTTTGCGTCTACAGGTTTTGGCGGTGCCTACGCCGAGTACATGTGTCTGCCCGAAGATGGAATTGTGGCAATAAAGCCGGCAAATATGAATTATGAGGAAGCC
>JALHSR010000217.1 GCA_022865315.1 Methanotrichaceae archaeon
CAGTTGCTGCCCAGCTACAACATTTGTTGACTTGGTTGACGTCAAAGGCACCTCTTATTTTAGCCTTGGCATCCTTCATAACAGCTTTAGCTGTTTTGGTAGTGACTACATGACTGAGGATACAAGGACTTACCAAAGAAAAGTTGATGCCAGCGAGATCCTAGTCAATATCCAGGAAGGCAAGGATGTAGAGTACGATAATGTCAGTATCGAAGGCAATCTGGATATCAGCGGCCTCAAGCTGCCAGAAGAAGAAGGAAAAACAGTCATCAACTCGAAAATATCAATCACAAATTCTCGGTTTGACGGATTCGTTGAGTTCCCCGACGTTACATTCAAAAAGGATATCAACTTTACGGGTATAATAATAAACGGATACACCGAAGATGGGATAGCTGTTTACTTCAGTCAATCCAAATTTGAAGGCAATGCTTATTTCAACGATGCCCAGTTTGGCAATGCTCTTTTCTTGAATATTCAGTTCAATCGTAATGCTTTTTTCTGGGAGGTTCAGTTCAAAGGCATTGCAGACTTTACGGATACTCGGTTCAAAGGCGATGCCGCTTTCCCTGGTGCTAAATTTGAAGGCGATGCCGACTTCAGTGATGCTCAATTTGAAGGGTATGTCTACTTCTGGGGGGCTGAGTTCGAAGGTGGATATCTCACATTCAGAGATGCTGTTTTTACTCAACCAGACTCGCAGGAAAACTCCTGTCGAAAAGCAAAGATAGTATTAGAAATGGCTGGCGACCAGGAAGAGGCAGGATATCATTTTTACCGAGAAATGGAAGCCAAACGGAGACAAAAACCTCTTTGGATTAGATATCCCGAATTTATTTTTATCCAAGCAATATTCGGGTATGGTGTTCACCCATTTTGGCTGATGTTTTGGTGGTTTACAATTGCCACTCTATTTGCCGTTTTCTATTGGGGCGTAGGTGGAATAGAAAGCAAATTTTTAGCTAATACCTTTCCACAACCTGCGATATTGGGAACCATATTATCCCTGCTTAACGAGACCGCACCGAGTGTGAGGAGCTATTTGTCTGAAAATGTTGTCTATTTCATAGAATGTTTCTATTTCAGTATAGTAACCGCTGTGACTCCCGGATATGGGAAATACGAACTCACCTCCCCATGGTACCAGCTCGTTGCCAGTATCGAAGCCATTCTTGGAACATTCATGTGGGCTGCGTTTATCGCCACATTTGCCAGGAAATTCATGAGGTAATTATGATAGACACGGCCTCCTATAATCACCATATAGCCTGAATTCCCGCTCGAACAGCTGCCTCTCCGTTATACGTTGCCTGATAATATCATCCACCTGTGACACTTGAATATCGTACACCTCGGCCAGGATCTCCTTAGCTGCCTGCAACTCGAACAACCTGGGATCGACGATATCACAATGGATTCCCCAACCGCTAAGCTTAGACCGGATCATGAGAATGCCTCCAATAGGTAATAGGTCTTGTAAGGATAAGTAACTTTGCCGGAAAACAATATGCATAGGTCTATTTTTACAGTAATGAAATGTTGATATGTATATAAGCTTAGAAATAGTTGCATGAAGGTCTTCGATTTAGCTCTTTAGATTTGGCTAGTACAGATTGCCAGATATGCCAGGCGATTTATGGATTTATGAGATTACTTTACCATCATTGATTTTTCAAACTTTACTGATATCCAATAATAGACTAGCGATATTATTCCTAAAAGCATCTCAGCATCTTCATGATCTGGAGTATAATTAAATGGCATTTTAGATTTGCTTACGCCATGAGGTACTTTGCTTGATATCTCAAAGGTTCCATCAATTATCTTGAAGATGCTTTCTATTATCTCTTGCGATATAGGGTTATCTCCAGTTCCGGTGTTTTCTATCAATTGTTTTCCATAAAATTGGGTGCGATCTAGATCTGCTTGCTTGGTCCTTCCATGACCTAGTGTATGAAGTAGGTCGGACGCCTCTCTAACTTTTGTTATACATTTTTCGTGATCTCTTTTGCTATTATATTCCTCAATAGCATTTTTTAATAAATCTATGCTTTGTTCTATTCTTTTGCCCAGAGCTTTGAGATCTTTATTTCTTGGTTTCAATGCTGGTATTTCTGGCAATTTACATGGAATTTCAACTATGAAACGATCGTTCCCATTATATGGCTTGATTACTCTCTTGATCCATTCATCACGCATAATAATCAAGCGATGATCATTATCTCTTAATGGGGAAACATCATGTTTTAAGGTAATGTAGCCTACCTCAGTCTCTCTCCTGAATGATGAAATAGTTGAGGAACCTTTTTCAGCTCTATGGGATTTTCCAATAATCAGGGATGAGATTAGAAATAATCTATTAATTAATAAATGAACTCTTAAATTTTCACCTTGCCTAAATGTCTCTATATCATTATATAATTGGGTTGTTAGTGGTACATAAAAGCTAATTTCTTTATCTGATTCTCGATCTATAAGTCTTTTATATGGAGCACAAGGAATCTCCAGAGTCTCTTTAGTTTCATCAAATCGTTCGAATACGATCTTAGCATCATAGTCCAAAATAAACCAATTCCAATTTATTTTAATTCCTGTACTAAAAATTAATTTTGGATATTTTTCATAATGATTAGGAGATTCGATATGCCAATTCTCATTCGGCCTCTCTTCTATTACGAATGTGGAATCCACCATTAAATCACCTTTAAATCGAATACTATTTTTCCCTTATCGTATACATTGATCATAAAGAAGAATCTTCGCCCATTTACCTTCTGGGTCTATGACCTTTCCGTCAGATTGGTGTCTCGTAAATAATGGCAAAATAAACCGCATTCTATAGTGTCAAATACTGCTCATACTTCTCCCGCTTTGTTGCATCCGCTACATGGAGGTACCTTGCGGTTGTACTGATATCCTCATGTCTGAGCAGTTCTTTTACTGTGATTATATCGCACCCATTCTTTATCAGGATACTAGCGGGCGAATGGCGGGAAAAGACATGGAGCCCGCCATTCTTTTCGACCCCTGCCAGCTTCTTGTAGGCAATGAACATTCTATAGAGAGATCTGCGATCCCAACGTCTGCCAAAATCTGTATAAAATAATGGATTCCGATCGTTAATCTCCAATTGTGGCCGAATTTTCAGGTAACCCTTAAGTGTTCTGGCACAATCATTATTGATATAAACAAGGCCTTCCTTACCGCCTTTTCCTTCGCGAACCCTTATAGAAAGAGTTTTTAGATCAAAATCCTTATCGTCAAGGTTGCAGAGTCGTGCGTTTGTGCTCTAGAGGGTGTTCTTTTGCATCTTGTTGATGTGGTGTTAATGCATAAAATTGCTTATAAAGCAGCTACATATTATATATATTTTATATAAAGAAGGAAACATTGTATAAGGTTAAGGAATATATTCAATACAATCCTCTGAATCAAATCCTATGGAATCCTTACAAAAAAAAGGCAAACCTGGGCCTTGAATGATGCGTTCTTCTTCTTCCGCTTTTGCACATACTTCATTTAATTGAAGTAGGAACTCTAAAGTGTTCTTATTCCTAAATCCATTAGGCATGCCATAATAATAAGCTTCCCAAACAGCAATGTCCAGTTTATCACTTGCTTCTCTTAAAGGATTGTCTCCGGGCAACTCTAATGTACGATATAAGTCTCTCAATGAGAAATTGTTTTCATTTCGTATTTTATTGCGTAAATCTTTTAACCTTCTAGAAGCCTTTGCGACATTCCTAGCGATATCTATAGGAGGTTTTCGTGGAAGAAATGTTTCGATGTCTATTCAGGATATGAGAGAATCGGGGCTCAAATGCAAAGACGCATTAAAAAGGCCCTCGCTTGATGAATTGTAATATCAAGGCAAGATTAAACCCAAGACCATAAATAGGCGCAAATACTGGACATTAGTCAAAATAGAAGTTTTGCCGTCTATTGGTTTTCAAAATTTCGAGGGCGCAGCATAACGGTCAAATTTCGGTTTTAGCTATATACCTTAATACATTTTTAGAACCGATAACATGCGGGGTCGTAAAACCGCGAAAACGCTAGCTGGCAAAACATCTAACAAGCATTAGAGATACCCAATCCTTCAAACCGGCAGGGGGGGATCATCTCCGCCTTGGAGCTTTACCCGCCCATAATTTTTTATTATCGTAGTAATTTCAACTTTATACTTAGACTCCGCTACGGTGCGGAACTCTTCAACACTGTCCCTAAACTCTTCATCAGGTCCTAAAGTAATCTGCTTGCCCTGGTAATCGAAAGTAGCCTTGTCTCCATTTATTCTCACGATCTTCACACCGTTTGCATCATAGGGAAGCTGATCTATTGAGTATAGGCTGCTGGCAGCTCCTCCGCCTAGATCTCCCGAAAGACTACTGCCAATCCCTATTAACGCTTTGACCTTAGCTCCGATATCAATGGGTGACATGGTTGTAAGCATAGAATCTCGGATGAAGTAAGTTGGAAAGTCGATCATCGTACTGACTGGTATCCCTTCCAATACGGTGCCATTCTCATCTGTCCATACCTCAAGGAAGAGGTATTCTTGAGATTGATTAACGTTCACATCCTTGGATAAGCTCCCTTGGCTGTCATTGACCGTTCCATCTGCTGTTTCGGAAGATTCTGATGCCTTTATGAATATTGTTGGTCTCAGAGCGTTATCAGCATTCTCGGAAGAGCCGAAGATATGGCTATAGCCTGTCGCTCCTTCATTTCTCCCGACAATCACGAGGCCGTAGTTTGCGAACTGCCCGGTTGTCCAGGCTTTTACCAACTCAGTGATATCCCAAGATATGTTGTAAGGATTAGCGTTGGGATATAGCTCCTGGCTAGACCATGCCGTGCCACTATCCCAGGCGGGCTGATTGGACCAGGAGATCGTGCCAGATGCATCAGGTTCGTCCATACCGGGGTGATAAGTGCCGTTTCCTTCCACCCATGGTTCTGTGACCCGGAAGATATCAGCAGTTATATTGCCAACTTGTTCCGTGGGCCAGTGGACTAGCTGGAGGTAAACACTCTGGTCTTGCGAGAGTTCGCCTAATAAGGCTGGATCGAACCAAATGTATATTCGTCCCGCGGTATCTTGTATGCCGTTTACCTCAGATTTTAAAGCCAAGTAATCCCAAGCGCCCCAATTGGCATTATTCCAGTTGAGGTAAGGATACTCGTAAACTCGGGCGTCTTTTAGTTCGGCTATTTCTAGCACCGGCTGCGTAGTGGCAGATCTACCCATCTCTTTGTAGAATTCCTCGCAGCCTCCCAACAATGTCCTATTTAAATCATCTATCCTGACTAGCTCTCTCTTGCCTGGGCATAGCATAGCAGCAAATCCAGCAGGGACCTCGAAGCCAGTCTTATCATTGAGTAGAGAGACAGTGCCTTCCTCTACAAGGATAAAAGTCTGGTTAGGTGAGATGGGAACTATATATCCACTGCTCTTCAGTAGGAAGTGCTCCCCGGCCCATTCAGAGGCCACTATGTTATTTGAAGACTCCAGAGGCCCGGCCAAGTTCTGGTTATTTATCTTGGACATCTCATATACTTCTCCGAGTTCAGATGCGGCCCACTTGGTGGTATATCCAGAGATGGCAAAGAGGACGGATGGCCAAAACCCAAAACCAAATTGAACTAGAGTTCTGCCCCCGGAGATCAGGAGAGTGTCGAGCGTGTCCTGACTTATATCAACCTTGATTATATCATAGGGACCGCCAGGTACAGGCCGACCCAACGAGTCAATTCCATATCCTGGAGATTTGATGAAGGCAATAGGTTCCGGATGAGCAGCGGGGACGGGTGTTGCAGCTCTCATAGAAGGTGCGATAGGTTTTGGATTCATTAGACTCTCTATATCCTTACTTGACATTATGAAATGCTTGATCTTACCGCTAATGGGATCTTTAACAAAACCGAGGTTTTCGATGTTGCTTAAATCGTAGGAGGTCCATTTCTTCCCCGCTTTATCCTCCCCAGTGAAGATGTAAACGGGCTCTCCATTTCTGTTAATTCGGATGGTATAAGCAAGTTCATTATCGCTGCTTTTGAACTGCACAATCTGGAGCTCTGTCCCTCCTTTCGGGGAGACAATTCCTGTGGGACCGGGCATCCAGATTGATCCAGGTTCTGTGAATGAGAAACTAAGGCCTTCCCTCAGGGGAACAGTGGTTAACGAGGTGGCGTTAGTAATTGTGGCATTTTCTAAAGCGGACTGGGAGCTAGATGCAGTACCTACTCTCCCTTCGTAGGCCACACTGTGAGAGAAGGAAAACGCAGGCCATGAAGCATACGGCCCTCCCCAGCTATGGCTTAGTGTAGCGACGATTCTTGCCTCTTTTCCATCATACTCTGTAGGACTAATTCCGCCAAAGTCTTTTGTTACAGTTGCAGGAGCCTTCTTCTGCCAATCGTCTAGCCCGCCGTAGTTACTCCAAACAGGGTTAGGCCTGATGGGTATGCTCGCAATATTTATGCGTTTTATCCCCACCCCCTCATACTCAGCCTTAGTCATTGTCTCGCCTGGACCACTCCCTTTGGTATAAGGAGTCTCGGCTCCTGCGGGGTATACTACATACCTCGATTCTGGCAGTTTAGGATATTGAGAACTAGAGCTTTCCTTAATATAGGCCACAACATCTAAGTTATCATATTCGACAACTTGCCCCGGTGGATTGAGATTGGTGCAGGTAACTGTTCCATTTACGGTGAAGCCTTTGTCAGTCGGTTCTAGCTTGAATCTGTCCACTTTTATCTCCTGAGCAAAAGCCATTGTGCAAACTACTAAACAAATCGAGACGAATACAATTGATAACAGATGAAATTTTTTATAATTAAAATTTATTTTAAATTTAGGTGTTTCTTCCATAGATCTCCTAAGTGCTCAATTTTGATTGATAAATATTGTCCATCGGGTCGATAGTAAATGGTATTATCCAGCAGGCTTTAGATGCAGTCAACTCCGGAGTCCCGTTCAAGCTATATATCTTAAGATGTAAGATTGATCGATAACATACGTTCTCATTTATGGCAACGTTTCGGGAGAGGATTCGATATGAAACCGTTTAATGTGATGGCAGCCTTGCTATGTATTTTATTTATTGTTTCGACATGCACTGCACTTGAAGCCAATGTCCCAGTGGTAGCAGATAAAAAACTGACCATAGACCTCGGCCCAGATTTTGTTGTATCTGACCGCCAGATAGAATCGAGCGACCCTGGTTCGGTAATTAGCAATTTTACAATAATCAACAAGAAAGATCCTGAGATTAAGTCCGCATTAATCGGTGTAATAGCATACTCTGGAGATATTGCAAAACTCATCGACCCAGCAGGCGTTTCCAATCTCACATTTAGTGAAATGATCAATTCCGCAAAATTGAATGGAGCTAATGAGACCGGCAATTGGTCGACTAGCAACAGTGTAGGTCAATTGGTGGAAGTCCAAAACATGAAACTCCCGCTGTTTGAGCCTGATATGAGTTTTGCCGCCTGGCCCCTTGGTCGTTCGACAATTGTGATATTTGGATCGTTGTTTGACAAGGAGATTAACGAGAAGATCATTGGGACTCTGAAAATTGTCTGAATCGGATACCCTTTGAGCATTAGCTTCGATAAGTCGGTCTTTTCAGTCGAGTCAGTCTGACAAGGTGACCTGTATAAGAAAACGACTTATCGACCTCCATGTCATCCATTCTATGCGCTAATTTTTGCCTCCTGAACAAATCGGAACTAATAACACATATATTAGCCTAAAAAAAATACATACATTCTTCGCCAAAAAGGCATATATTCAGATGTTCTTATAATAGCAACAACATTTTATCGCCATCTTGCAACCCAATTCATTTGATAATCTAATTAATATTTTAGTAGTTTTCTATTATAGGGGTGTAAAGAATATATATATTTGATATATGTGTTAATTGAGAGAAGATATAATATAAAAATTTAATGAAACATAAAAGTCGATAATAAACATAAAGATATTGTGACGGATAGAATGAGTAATGGATGATAATCCTGTAAGACATTTGCTTCTTGCATTGATGGCGACGATGTCTAGGCAATATCAAGCTTTGCGGTCCTTTCGGACCGGGCGAAACCGGAATGGGGGTTCGGAAATACGCACTTTTTTATAAAGGCAAGTCGGCCCGTGAGCCTCTTTTTTGCATTGCTAGCTATAGATTGGGCCGTATCTAACTCGATCACATTGGAACTGGAACTTGATCCATTCCCGCCGGTGGTAGCTCTATCCGTGGGACGACACGGCCCAGTAAATACTATCCAGGCCTTTTCAACATACTGGGGCTAATGGGATTAAAGGGCTATTCGTTGAAAAGGGTGCCAGAAAAGTTGGCTCCTTTTAAACAAAGAAAGGCTGCAAAATGCAGCCTCACTCCGTTTTGTCTATCTATGGGGGCGGAGTATTGCCATATACTTGTGTCCAATCAAAGGGATTTGGGAGTAGCGTGCCGGAGCCATCTATTCCAGGCACACGATTTGGGAATGATAAACGCGCATGCGTCACTGCTCCAATTTTGAAGGGAGCGCCCAATTGCGCAGGGTATGCTGATTTCTTTGCCGTAGATAATGGTGGCTTATTAACTAAAGGGGATTATCATCCCTCCACGACGAGCGCCTTGGTTGGGGAAAATATTCAACAGGACATCGAATATAGTAGAATGGGTAGAGCTTATAGTACTACACAAATGGGCTCTGCTCCAGCAGTAGTAGGGTATTGGAATCCAACTCCTTTAGAAGAACTCACGCCACCACCTTTTCCACAATCATTGGTTCATGACCCTAGTGATATTTGGACAATCTTTTACCGTAGCCCAAGCGATAATACTCTCTGGTACCTGGGAACCATGGGCTATGGTGGGCCCGTACCCGATTCGACTCCGGAAAGTATAGATCCCGTTGTTTGGGATGAAGGTTCTGAACCAACTGAACCAACTGAGCCATTAGTCACAGTTCTACTACCCAAAGTCGTTCTGGATAATGATACAGATCTTCCCGGATCAGACTACAGAAACCTTGAGCTCTCAACCGCCAACCCGAACCTATGTGCCCTGGAATGTTCAGTCGACTCAGCATGCAGGGCCTTTACATATGTCAAACCAGGCTATCAAGGGCCTAATGCTCAGTGTTGGCTGAAAAATGCCGTGCCCAA
>JALHSR010000218.1 GCA_022865315.1 Methanotrichaceae archaeon
CAATGTCGTATTTTCTCCAAAACCGCGTATATATATTATACGTGCTTTTGGGGATTTCAGTGATTCATTTTTCGGTTGAGTATCAAGCTTTTTTGGAATGTGGGCGTCCATCTCCGATGATGGCTCTAGTAATAATATCGAATACATCGACAGGATTGAGGCTGTCAGGCTTGGCATATTTTATGAGTCGCTTGTTGATGCTGTTGCAAAGGGTGGTGGAGGGATCGATATCAATGGTCGTTATCCTGTGACCAATGAGATCATACGAGGATTAAGGAAAGTAGGTCTTCGAACTCAGGTGAGCAGATGAAATGCCAACAAGATAAGATCCTGTGGGAGCTGGCAAATCACAACGGCAAACTAACTTGGACTTCTCTCAGACGTAGAATGAAGATCAAGCAGGCAGATCTTGACTCCATCGTTGACGAGCTGGTCGATCAGGGTAAGATAAAGAGGTCGGAAATAGGGGCGGACAAGCGAGGACGACCAAAGCAAACGATAACGTTAATTTGATTTGTGGCTCCACTAACGAAGAAGGATTTGAACTCTTTATGCTCCTGATTTTCTCTTCGAATGGCCAGCGCAGATCGGCTCCTGCCAAAGATAAGAATTAATAGTTATATTGATGTCTTCATGGCGCATAAGATAGTCAAGCTTTTATTGATGATTTCAATAACGATTTGCTTTATAAATTATGGTGAAACGGGTTGGTGCCAAACTAGATTAAATGATAAGGGCGATCTTTGGGGGCAATCTTTGTGCCGTCTCTGGAAAGAATGTAGCGATGAGAAATCTCTTATGAATATATCCCCTATCCAGAAACCACATTAATCTGGAACCTTTTCTTGTCTCCAAATGGCATTGAGCCCGAAACCGTGGCCAGGACAGCATCTATAATCCAGGCTCCCGCCTTCTCAGGCTTGATGGTCATGCTGAAGGTTAACTCACCGTTGTCGGAAAGAGCCCGACTCATACGGGAGGCCAGGATGCCTGATTGGTCTCGCAACGTTCCCTCCATCTTGGTTCCTGCAGCCAGATTGGAGTAGACTGTGTGCACTTTGACCAGACTCTCCTCACCTACAGCAATCGTGTCTGGCGGGACGACGATTCGATATTGTCGATCTCCACTTCCGGTTTATATTCAGGATTTTCAACCAGCAGCGTGAAGGCTCTGCCGGCGAGAAGCTCATCTTCTTTCCAAATTTCCGCCCTGAGATGCCACTCGTTTATGTACTCGGGCCATCCCGATGGAATGGAATAGCTGGCAGGTACCATAATCTCGGCGGGCGGGAACAAATAGGTGCCGCTGCCCGAAACTGTAACCTCGCCGCCACTCTGAAAGCGGGGAGGATAATCGGCATAGGCGAGGTGCAGGTTCAATGTCGACTGCGCCAGGTTGGCGTAATTGATGCCGACCACAATGGGCACACGCTCTCCAATGGCGAGGGTCTCCGGCGAAGCAAGATATTGAAGAGTGTTGATGCTTACCTCTCCTCCTTGTGCCGGCAGAACTGAGATAAAGGCCAGGGTGCAAAGAATTATGCTAAAGCATTGATTTCTCATGACAGTCTCACCCTATCTTTTTTAATTAGGGACTAGTATCATTCATTAAATGTTATAATTATTAATAAGCTTAAGCAAGAGATTCTTTACGGAAAGCACAGGCCTCCGCAAAAGGGGGATGCTATCCGCTATTGGCATGCAACTTGTTCAATCCACAGTACCATAGAAACTACAGAACAGGAAGAAATAGCAGAACCTAGTGGAGATGAAATTGGGGAAGGGCACGTGATGGAGAATGATAGTTCCGAAGGAAAATTTGCAGATATGGAATATCTGGTGCCAGGAGGAGCCACCCAAGCACAACCAGGGGGTTTTAGTGAGATTGCACCCTCAACAATCGTTTATATTGGCGGAACTACTATCCTCTGTCATCCTATCAAATCAGATTGACAATATCCCGAAACTCATAAACTCAGGCAGGCTAGCTCTCTAGATGACTTGGAGGCGAGGTTGATGGTTTTATCTTTAATTGCGAATTAAATTCTAAAATCGATTTTAAGCACAAAAGTTGCCTGGTGTTAAAACAAGCTTAAATGTGGGCATCAACCAATCCCGATGGACGGCAGGATGCCATTCTCGCATCCAATTTAGCTCGGGGATCCGATACAATTGTGCCATATCTAGCGAGATTCAGTCAAGTGAAGAACATGATCACAGGGCTGCCCTCGAAGCACGTCTTGAACCATATCATGAGAACGCCTCCAACGTCCTTTGATCCTTCATCTTTTGCCAGGCATTGGCAGTCATTAGATAGATTTATAATCTTTAATTATTACATAACTTGGTAATGAAACTATAATGAGCCAGCAGCGCGGTTTGCAAGCGGTGAGGCTGCCTGAAAATGAGCTGGATTTAGAGTGACAAATACTGCTCGTACTTCTCCCGCTTTGTCTTGTCCGAAACATGGGCGTATCTCAAGGTAGTATGGATATACCGATGCATATACAGTGACTGAAATGTCGGAAATTTGTATTCTGATAAGAAGTGTGACAGGTTTCATGGTTCATGTTGGATTCGCTTATACTCTGCTAAACGGATTATGAGCATCCAATTCCAATTATATTGCCTACATCTACCGATTCGGCACACCCTTCAACTTTTCTGCCTCCCTATTTAAAAATGCATCCTATTTGACCTTTATTTTACTAAATGGAATTAACATTGGCACTTCCTGTTGATACTTGACGTAGGTATCACCGAATTCTAATACGGGTTTCTTTTCTTCAAGCATTGTTCCTATAATGATATAAATCGTCAATATTGTGTTTACAACTATATCAGAAACTCTGAAGGTTTGGCACCCTAGGTATATTATTACAGCCAGATACATCGGATGCCTTATTATTCCTAATAATCCATCTTTCTTGATTTCCTCCGATGGATTTATTTTCTTTACTTTTTCAAAGTTCAGTATTTGTCGAACACCGATAAACGATAAAAGGATCGTAGTTGAAGAAAAAAGCCCAAAAGAACACTAACAAAGAAGCAGAAATAAGCACATATCGTACAATGTTCAAAGGCAGGCCATAAGTTATAATTACCTTATTATCTAATTGTGCTGTATAACTGATTAACGGAATAAGCAAAACCAATGAAATGGACACATAAAAAATTCGGTAAAGGCATACTAATTCTTTAATAGACTTGTCATTAGATTTGTAAATCTGATACTAATCAAGAAACTATGTAGCGAACAGTACCCTATCCACATTAGTGCAATTAACAAATATTCCATTCTAAAGTCTTCTATTGTTTATTCACACCGTTGGCCTTCGGGCCTTTTTTTTTGACTGCTACCTTATAGGAGAGTTTTCTTCTAACATATACTTCTATCCTTCTCGATTTTGTTCGCAATTATTGAGGAAAGATACTTTCGCTTTAGGACGCAATTAGTAAGTAGCGGAGAGCCAAAAAAATGGAAATGAAAGTCTACTATGGAACCCCTAAAGGTGTTTGGGTGTATATAGATGGCAAGAAACTGACAACAGAGCAAGCGACTAATGAATTATTGATCAAAGGAAGACTTCTGATTCCGGAAGTCGATAAAGATAAGAATAAACCAGTCGGGTTGTTCTCTTCAACTGGCGGTTTTAACATAGTTAACATCGAAGCGCAACAGACCGGAGAAATCCTACTCTTATATGGTGAGAGGGAATATGTTGCACCGATAGATTATGAAACCATCACACCAGAGGATTTGAAGGACCATCTGGAAAGCCGCATAAATGAATTAAAAGGGCATATCAAGACTGTGGCCATAGGAATTAAATGTTTCAGAGACAGCCCTCTAGATTGAGGCGATTTTGCAGAATCTGGGAAGCTCGGACGAAATAGCGACTCATGGTCAATTTGACCTCATTCTCTCAAGAATGTTTGCTCAGGTCAAGGCACCTGACCGGAACTACAAAGCCCGACGAGAAATATTACTAGTAAACTAGTGCGGAAATCCCATGAGTGATTCTCAATTAACCCTAAGCATATCGATTTTTTTATATAGCTGGATTTTATCTTACTGGCAATTGGGTGCTGATAAATTCCGCTCTCAATCGTATTTGTTAATCTTTTTCTCTATTCGGACTGGCTATAAGAATTGATATGGATCTTTATTTCATGTTATTAAAAACAGATTCATGGTGCCAGTTTCCAGGTGGATTATAGCGGCAAACTAGAATATCATTACCTCCTGCGCTGGCGATAGCGCAACCTACTTGACTGCTATTTTGCCATATGATTTGCGTGTAATGACCAACATCTTTCCAGTTTTTCGTAGAACTGACATCTGGAAATATGCCCTTGATGAAATACTGTTTCTCATTACCCCATGAATCGACCATTGCGGTATAATTGAATATGCTTGCAGATCCTAACCAGAGATTTTCACCTTCAGTATCTTCTGGGCTGTGCTCCAAAGTCGTTCCCCCTAGAGAGGCTAAATGATCTGCCCATGATTGAGCATGAGTTGCCAATTCATCTGACCACATCAATGGTGCGATATTCAGATCCGCACGATATTTATTGTGTGCCGCTAAAATATCCTCTTTAAAGTTTCCTAATCCATCAACGGATGATTGGGAGCAAGATAACATCATAATTAACCATGAAGATGCTAAAATCATGGATATGATTCTTGCATACATGATGCGAAATATATGCTAATATTTTAAAGAGTTTTTCTTATAATTGATAAGCACACAAACAAATAGAGAGGCTTTTGAAAAGTAGATCCACCACGGATCTACTTGCATTATCTTCACATCTAGGAAGAATGGTTTTGGATTTTCGATGGGTGAATCCAAGCTACAGAGGAGCTTTCTGCTCTCAGCTTAAACGTGATCGTTCATGGGGCGAAACCACTTCTTGCGACCTGTAGGCATCCATTGATGATTATATTCCTAATTGTGAATTAAATTTCAAAATCGATTTTAAGCACAAAAGTTGCTCGAGGTTAAACAACCTACAGTGGGCATCAAACAATCCCCATGAACGGTAGGATGCCATCTCGCATCCAATATAGCTCGGGATCCATCCAATTGCGCAGTATGTGGCAAGATTTCATTCAAATGAAGAACATGATCACAGGGCTGCCCTCGAAGCACGTCTGAACCAAACAAGAGAACGCCTCCATAACGATCCTTCATCTTCTGCCAGGTCTTAGCTGTCAGCCTGGATGGATCTGGGCCTTCTTCTAAGTAGAACACGCGATCAGCACTCTTGGCTAGGTCTTCTAGGAATGGATCAATGCCAGCCCACAGTACAGAAGGACTGTGGCCTCTTTAGCGGCCTATCCATTAACGAGTAGGCTATCGATATATGTTTTCTTTGAACTAGTTCCTATAAGAGTTCATTATGTAAGAACAGGTTGATAGTGGCTAATGGCTCGCAGAAATATTTTGAGAAAACTTTATGACATCAGAGACGTAAGATTAAGCGTATGGGATTAGCAGATTATCTAGGGCGTTTCTGGTACAGCTCAGAGCCGATGTTCGGCGTGATCATGGTGGTCTGGTTTACAAGCATTCTTCGGGCTGATCCCATTCTGGCAGAGAAGGTCATTGGAACGGTTCTCCTTTCTGCGCTTTTCTGCTGCATAGCATGGGGCCTCGTAGACGGCATATTTTACGCCTGGGAGGCACACTATGAACTTGACAGAAAGAGAGAAAGCTTCTGGCTCGGGTACAAGCTCCCAACGATCCAAAGGAGGCACGTGAGCTGGTAGAGGACCACCTGGGGGATACCATTGTCGATCTCATGGATGAGAAGGATAAGGAACAGATTTACCAGATCATAGAGAAAAAGGTATCCGGAGTTGACCTTGGCCGCGTGAGTATCAAGGAGGATATCGTAACCGTGCTCATAGCCTTTGGTCTGGTGGTAGGTTCCTCAATTATCGTGATTTTCCCCTTCCTTGTGTTCTCCCCCGTTATGACCGCTTTGATTATTTCAAATATCACCGGTATTTTGCTTCTATTTTTCATGGGATACTGGCGGGAAGAGGATAAGAGGATCACCAAGAAGTTGATTACGGGAGGCCTTACGGCTTTTGTTGCCCTCATCATAACAATCGTGACCATCGTCTTAGGAGGATGAGCGTTTTGGATCATAGCATTTCCCAGGGATGAGATTAGTTATACAGGCTAATTCCAGTTTCTTGCAGTGTGTATAACCTGTAACCCATCTACTCTTTTTTCGATATTCTTGAAATTTACCCCTCTCCTTTCTCAAAACTAACTGGCGAAAAATAGAGTAGATTAGTGCCGACTTATTGAATGTGAGACAGTACTATGGGGCTTCCAAGGAATTTATAAAAATTTTTCCAACGTAGTCTGATCTTCATTAACAGCTATATCTCGGCAGTCGGCCTCAGCCTGTCTCTTTGTCCCTTCTGTTTTATCCAAAAATATAAAAAGATAACAAAAAGATGTCGTAATTCATGAAGAAATTTCGGTTATTAAAAGCCACTCGGCAGAGCACAGAGTACTCCTGCGGAGCGTCGGCCTTGCAGGCAGTTTTAAGCTATTGGGGAAAGGACCTGGATGAAGATGAGCTGATGAGAGTGCTACATACTACTCCGGAAACTGGTACTTATCCTGAGGACATAGTAAGAGTTGCCCGTGAGCTTGGGTTTGAAGCCGAGGTTAAAGAGAATCTCACTCTTAATGAAGTCGAAAAATCCACAGAAAAGGGAAATCCTGCTATCGTATTGGGTCAGGCCTGGAGAAGCCGTGAAGAATCGAAAAAGGCTGTGATCGATAACTGGGAGCATGGCCATTACGTCATAATTCTAGCAGTTGATAAAGAGCATGTCTATTTCGAAGATCCCTATGTGAGGATGGGGAAAGGCTTCATGCCCCGTAAAGCATTCGAGGAACAGTGGCATAATATAGGTGGAGAAACGCCAACTGGAACGTCGAAGCAGATGCATGTGGGGATATTTATCAGAGGAGAGAAACCAGCTAAGGCCCAATCTTATGAGCAAATAGATTCAACTAAGCTGGACTTTAGTAATTTTGCCGGTCTTCATCTTGTCTTCTCCTCATTCAAGGGCGAGATATTGCCTTTTGATATTTCTGAAATTATGGAGGAAATAGGACCTATCTTTGGAAGCGGCCTTATCAGGTCAGTCGCATTCCTATTATTGCGTAAAGACAAGGAGGGCAGATTATCAGCAGTTGAAGGTGGCAGCTTGCAGGAAGAAGAAGAGGTAATAGAAATTAATGCGCTATTGGCCATGCTGGCGGGTCTTCGCCTGGGTAGCGAAGAGAGCTTCAAAGCCAGAGCCCAAGATGCAGTGAAGGCTGCATCGGGAGGGGATTTTGGGTTACCAATGAAAGATATTCTGAGGATAGGAGAGGAACTTCCCAATGATAGCTCAGTCTTGATCTTTGTCCTTGAGCATCTTTGGGGAAAGAAATTCAAGGATATACTCAGCAAATATGGTGGAGTTCTGGTCAGCCAACAGATCGTAACTGCGGATAAGCTAGCCGCCTTGGGAAAAATTGCGATGGAGCCATAAATCGAAAGGCCTTCAACGAAAAATAATACTTATTAGGCCCCACCAATCGTTTCCTAGGCCACATCCCGAGAACGCCTCCACGGTGGCCTGATCCTTCATCTTCTGCCAGGTCTTGGCGGTCAATCTGGGTGCAGCTCGTGGGCCTTCATCGAAGTAGAATAAACGGTCAATTTGCTTGATCAAGTCTTCCCAGAATTGATCGATCCTAGGCGAGTATGATAGCACTTCATGCTCACGAGATGGTGCAGAGTCGTCAAGTGCCAAGAAATTTTTACATAATTCATCTCTATCGAAAGTCTTATAATGAATGGCGATAATGCTTAAGTTAATCACTAAGCTATTGAAGGCTAAGACTCATGTGCCAAGGTCACGATCATCCGGAGCGGTTAGAACTCATTCAGAAGTGCATCCAAGCGTTGCACTGCCCCACCAGATGGGAGATCATAGATGCAATAGGCTCGGGTGAGAAGAGTACGAAAGAGATCTATGAAGACCTCAAGCTGGGAGAGGCTGGAATGACCTTCGCTGGGCTTTACTATCATCTTTCTGCGCTCAAACGTGCTGGAATCATAGAATTAGCATCTTATAGAGAAGTGAAAGGTGGAACACCCGAGAAAATCTGGAAACTTAAGACTACGAAAATAATAATTGATTTGTTGGAAGAAAAGGATGTGAAATAGAATGTGTTGCGGAGAAGAAATGCAAGGCCATCACGGCAGACATGCTTTTCATGGCGTTCCTCATGGAGGCATGACCCATGATATGCATGGCTGCTGTTGTGGAAGACGGAGATTCCTGAGCAGGAGAGAAAAAATAGAGATGCTTGAAGAGTACAGGGCGTCTTTAAAGAACGAGCTTGAAGGGATTGAAGAAGAGCTTAAACTGCTCAAAGGAGTATAGAACTGCGTTCGACTTTGATGCTCAGATGATGACAAGTGCTCCAAAATGAGCTGAGTCTGATGGGCTAATAGCCGAAGACCTTACAGATACTCTAAACTGGATCATAGATCCCAATTGGCCTTCTGATTGATGATCTCTTTTTTCTTTGAACACAGTCCTGAGCTGGGTAAATCCTCATCTGATCTCCAGCTAAATGAGCTTCGATTCAGGTCGATTTATCAGCCAGGTAACCATTTATTAAATTCTATATTATAGGAAGACATCATAATTATTACTGGTAAATTGGTGCGGAAATCCCATCCCCCGCATTTCTGGTGTCGTTTTTCCCAATTTTCATTACTGCTTGAAGCTCAGAATATGATGAATTAGTATATGTGTTTATTCGATGCATTAATTTTGATCCCGTCTCGTCAAAATGCAATTGACATGCTTAATTTTCTTTAGAACAGTATAAGAATCAAAAGATCAGCGATCCATATGAAATTTAAAATCTTTTCTATTTTGCTCGGCCAATGGTGATAGACTCAAGATCTATTCTCGCAGGAGTTCAAGGGTTCGAATCCCTTGAGTAGATTCTCAATTACCTCTAAGCATATCGATTTCTTCATATAGCTGGATTTTATTTTACTGGCAATTGGGTGCTAACAAATTCGGTTCCCAATTTGGTTCTCCAATATGTATTCGGCAACAAGCCACCACGAAGACCCCAATCCACATAGGACTTGAAAGGACAAGTAACATGGCCTAAAAAAAAAAATATGCAGCGATCTATTTCTAGACTTGCTGAAAGTTCAAAATATTACACAAGAAATAGAGATGCACTTCTGTTGGACTTGGAGGAAACTGATGTTGATTTTATCTTTAATTGCGAATTAAATTTTAAAATTGATTTTAAGCACAAAAGTTGACTCAGGTTAAAAACAATTCAATGGTGAGCATCAAACAATCCCTATGGACGGTAGGATGCCACCTCGCATCCAATATAGCTCGGGGATCGATGCAATTGTGCAATATTATGGCAAGATTTCACTTAATTGAAGAATAATGATCACAGGGCTGCCCACGAATGCCTGCAAGGTCGCCTGATCCTTCATCTTCTGCCATGTCTTGGTCGTCAATCTAGGCTATCTCCTAGGCTCTTTTCGAAGTAGATGACACGAGCGGCTAGCTTGGTCGAGTCCTCCAAGAATGGATCAATCCTTTATTTTCTATTGAGCCTATTGAGATAATTAAGAAAAACGGACACGTTGGGCAAGAGCACCCACGTAAGATCGAATGCGTCTGGGCTGCTCTTGTCTCATAAATCATTTTACTGACGTGTTCCTGACCAGCCACCGGACCAACTGCCTGTAGAACCATAACGCCAGTTTCCGCTAAATGATCTGCAATCAGCAGACATGGTGAATTCTAAATCACCAGCATCGTTGGGAGGATTGTATGAAGGCGCCTCAAACCATTTGCCTATGAGTTTATTTTCCGAGAATGCACCTTGGATTCTACCCTGGTCGTGCGGGTATGTTCCAGTCACAGAATTACCGGACATCTGGACGTCCATCGATCCAAAGTTTGTGTCCCACGTTCCTGTCCAGCTACAAATCTGGTCGACAAAAATTGCTTTGGAAATATCACTTTGTGTGATTTCAGCACCCATGCTTGCATCCGAACTGACTGGATACTCATCAACTTTGTGTTCACTACTGTCCACAGATCCCGCGGTTTGTGATTGAGTGGATGAGTCAATGTCAGTTCTTACAGTATCCCTTGGGGCAGTAGTCCCAGTAGCTGCGGTGGCTGCATAACCTGACACTTTGCTGAACCCGCAGCCATCCGATTCTGAGTTCTGAGACCATGTGGCAGGATCCGAGTCAACAATTGTGTAAGTGCCTGCCGGAATCACCTCAATTGGTGAGCATTTCCACCAAGCATTGGGGACGCCACCCATGCCAGGTTCTCCTATTGCATCCCATGGTCCATAAGGCATCCCGGCGTCAGACCGTAAGCTAATAGAACCAGCTTTTGTTGTCCCCCTTCCATCGTTCCAGTGGTATGAATCGATATAGGCAATCATATGAGGTTCAGAGATTGTGAATCTTGGATTACAGCTGGGATTATTGTTAACTCCCCCTTTATTCCAGTTGTCGTAGATCACTTTGCTTTCTTTGGGTTCGGTGACCTGTGTCTTAGGTAGATACTCTTGCCAGCTTGCCCTTTCGGCTTCGATATCGAATGACTGTGTGGGAGAAAGACCGGAAGCAGTGGCGGTAACAGATTCACCTGCGTTTACTAATCGTTCCTCCCCGGTGAACCTTGACCTGAAATAAGCTTTACCTTCCAGAACCTTCAATATCGATGAGGTTCCTGTCTCCTCGCTGACAATTATGGTGCCTTTGATCCCCGCGACTGCTTGACTCATCTGCACTTCCATCGTACCATCTTTCATCATTTTCTTGACATTAGTCCAGATTTTGCCACAAACAAGAGA
This sequence comes from Methanotrichaceae archaeon, assembly GCA_022865315.1. Taxonomy (GTDB): domain Archaea; phylum Halobacteriota; class Methanosarcinia; order Methanotrichales; family Methanotrichaceae; genus JALHSR01. Next base: position 10,959 of record JALHSR010000218.1, read on the forward strand.
TAATTTACTGTCTTTTTCTGGCGGCGTATCGATAATTACCTCACTTTCAGGCTTCAGATTAAAGGTAGTCATATCTGGAAAAGATAGAATAGCACTGCTATCTTCCTCTGTTCGTACATGATCATCAATGTAGATTTTCGATTTTAGTCCAGCACCCCTCCAAGCATTCGGATCATTATCGGGTCTAATATCAACCTGGCCAGATAAACCACTGAATCTCACTCCAGAATCTTGGTTGGATCTCGACTCGGCCCTTGGCGACCACCAACTTCTATAGTCACATGATTCTTTGCAGCATGGCTCAGGTTCAGGTTTCTTCGTCCCTCTCTCTGATTTAGGCAACAAAGAACTCGGCTGCGTGGCCGGAGCTTTTGCCTGATAGGAATAGATGTAGTTAATATAGGCGGGGAGTGATCCAGAGACCTTGTTATTCAGTGTTATTGTGAGGGTATCCCCTATCTTTCCCCATGGAGCTTCCCAGGAAACTTTCGCCGTTTCTACATCTTGCTTTTTATCACCTGAACTGAAATCAACACATGGATGGGGTTCCAGAGAGACCTCGTTGATCTCCAAGTGAGCACATGCACCTGGATGTCTGGCTGAACATGACTGTTCCCCACTGGCTTCTGCCGTAATGGTAGTTTCTTGTTTGACACCTGGTTCCAGGACTCCAGGGAGTTCGGTCCAGCTAACTTTACCCTTTACTTTCCCCTTACAATCATCTGGATCGTCACCATCTTTCCAGTCATAGCTTCCTTCAACGGTGCTTCCTGAAAACGAGACGTGATTATTATAGTAGGCCCCATTATCCCAATCCTTTTCGGCCTCAACATCTGGCTTCTTGTCGCTCAGAACCCAGACACCTTTATCGTATCCTCCAGGTGGATTTTGATCCTGTGCCGCACCCAATCCCAATAGGCTTAGAGTTAGAATTGTTGTAACTAGACAAATTATTACCCAATAATTCTGCTCAGGTTTCATGTTGACCCCAATTATCTTTTTGCATATCGGTAGCCTTAGGTTCTTAATTAATGGTTATAAGCATATTCATCAATTATGCCAAATTCAGCGTTTCTCATTTTCACACCTGCTCGAAAGAAAAATCAACTTTACAACCAAATTATTGATTCTCAATTTCTGGTCGATTTTTTTCTTGAGTAACGGATCATGTATCCATTTTTCGTAAATGAAAAAGACTCAAAGTTAATTCATGTTAAGTCCCTTCATACTTAAAACATGATCCAAATTGATAGTACAATGGCTCAAGAGATAAAAATAGGGACGCTGTTTTACAAATGGCTAAATAAGGGCATAGCGCAATCTGTCGGTGAACTGACCTATGAATTCTTCAGCTTGCCGGACACCGCTATCCTCGTTGCTCAAGGCTTTTCTCAGCGGATCTATCGCTCGGGTGTCATTGAGCTGACCGAGAGCTTCTGCAGCTATATATTGGACAAAGATGTTCTCATCGTTCAAAGACTGGATCAGCGGATCTACAGCTCGGGTGTCGTTGAGCTGGCCGAGAGCCGTTAACGTTAGGAGCGCAGAAAGCGAATCGTTAAGATCCTGAATATTTTTATCAACATCATTCGCCACAGTCGGACCTTGAAACAACAAAAGCATAACTGAAAAAAATTCCAAATAATCCAGCACTTATCCTCACGCTATACCTCAACATCGATATCAATACCGATTATATTTATAGGAGATGTATGGAAAGCAACCTTTCTGATCAGTTTTCTTGCGGATTAGCTTTGCCATTAGGTTTACGACAAAATATTGAACTAAATCCTCAATATGCTTGGGTAAAAAAGACTTGGCTCTCGAATTACTAAGGTAAACTGCTATACCCAATGCTGCATATACATTGTATCCCCAGCTTCTTTTTTGAATTGATTACGAGAGAACCAATATCCTGCTATAGATTCATAGAGCAAATTAAATTCCCATCAAACAGAAATCCAATATGCGCTGTTGAATATATATCATTCGCTCATGGGATCTTGATTTCGTAGATCTCGGCAAGGTTTTCCCAGCAGTTTGCAATTCGAACTGTATAGCACTTAATAAACTTATCTTTCCAATATTCAATAAAATTCTCTAATGCTGGGGAGCTTGGATACAAGGACCGAATCCCTGCTAATTTTACCGGTAAATTGGTGCGTATTTCCCTTGAGTGATTCTCAATTACCCCTAAGCATATCGATTTGCTTAAATATAAGAACTTTATCTTACCGGCAATTGGGTGCCGATAAATTCGGCTTAATTATTTACCTAGAATGACCTCAATCTTAAATTGAATTGAACAATAGGAAGGTGAGATATCAAATGAAGATATGGTGGTTGTTACTGATTGTAACGATTTTACTCTCTGCATGTCAATGCTCTGCGGAAATCGTCAAAATTGAAGGGACTGCTGTCAAGGATTTCCAGAGGATTGGAGCATGGGGCTGGGATTTGAAGGTGAAAAAGGTCATAGAAGGACCAGAAGAACTCCAAGGCAAGCTTATCTCAGTTTATCTTACCTCCGCAAATCCTGCAGAATATCCCCCTGGCTTTCTAGATCCCAATATCAAGGTAGGCGACAGCGTTGAAGCATACGGTCAAGTGGACTTTTGCGAACCAGGTGTTAGTTGTGATATCTTGCTAGTTGGATCAGATGAATATTATCTAAAACGTATAGCAGCAATAAATTCTGAAAGCTAAGGACTTAAATTTTTAGCTAAGGTAGGGAAATGGACCATCAAGATCTTTCCATGACGAATCGGCTTTAAATATCCTATGCAACACTTTCGAGGTATTAGGAATAAGAAAGAGCTTTTTTTCAAAGACACAATAATATCGGGTATAATAATGGCTACTCATTGTTCGGAAACACTTTCGCCTTGCCTGGATCGTCCATTTATAAGTGCCAATGCAATAGTTTGCTTGTAGAATCCGAAGATTGCACGAAACCCTACATGATTCTGGGCAAGAGTGCGATCTTCCTCACCCCCTGTTTTTTGGTGGCATTCATGGCAAACACGATCACAATTTCACCTGAGCCGTTCATTCAGAAGTGTAAGAGCCTGGCTAAAGCAAGGAACCTCTACGTGGATGTTAAAGACGGACAAATTCGCTTAGTATGGACTGATGATGCCTCCACTAATAAGTTCGAATATATCGACAGGATTGAGGCGGTTAGGCTTGGCATACCTTATGATTTGCTTATTGATGCTGTTTCAGAAGGTGGTGGAGGGATCGATATCAATGGTTGTTATCCTGTGACCGACGAGATCATTCGGAAATTAAGGAAGGTCGGCCTTAGAAAATAGGCAGGTATATGATCAAGCTTTTCTCCAAACTTCTATGGTCTGATCAATATTTGCAACTGGCTTTACATCGAATAGAATATGTGGAGTCCATTTAATCAAAGTGGTTAGTATATCGGCTTCTGTTCCTTCCATGAGTAGATATCCACTATCTAGATTACAATACTGTCCCCAATCAGTAATCCTACCCGATTTCAAATCTGCCTTAACCGTTTCAAGCAATGATATGTGTTGCTTCGCCCTGTTAGCAAGGTCATCTGGTATTGAGGGGTTCTTTTTCCAATCAACATGGAATTTTGTCATTCTTCAATCACCTTCTAAATAATGTTTAGAACTGTGATTACAATGGTTATTTATTAAGTTTTAGTCTCATAGAGTTAAAAAGATAGTCAGGATAGTTTAAAAGAATCGGTAGAGACTCTTGGGATTGACAATATCGCAATGGATGCCCCAAACGCTACGCCTCATAATAACGCCTCCAATAGGTAACAGGTCTTGTAAAGATATGAAACTTGGCCCGAAAATAATATGCTGCGGTCTATTTTTACACAGATGAAATATGAATCTATATGTAAATTCAAAAATTAACAATCAAGATGATCGGAGGATAGATAAGCATTGGTATCGAAACTCTGGCCCGTGGCAGGTGATAATATGGCTGACAAAAACCGAGCCCAAGGCAAAAGCAAGAAAGCGATGCCCAAAAAGGCAAGGCTAGAAAAGAAAAAAGTGAAATCATGAGCGAAGCCAGAGATAGAAAAATGAAACGTAAGCGCAGACTCGAAGAGTTGAAGGCCGTTAAAGTCATGAGAGGTTGCAAGAGCTGGAGGCGATAGGAAGATTGGCTACTAGGCAAGCTGAAAATCTGGAGCTAGATGCTTTTTTTTTGCTCCAAAAAGTTCTATGATATTATCAATTAATATCCTCAAAGTGTCATAGAACTAAATACAGACTACCAAACACTTTTTAGATCAGATCATGAGAACGCCTCCAATGTGGACTGATTCACGAGAAAAAGAGACGCTCTCTAGATGACTTGGAGGTTGTCGGTTGGATTTTATCTCTAATTGTGAATTAAATTTTAAAATCGATTTTAAACACAAAAGTTGCTCGGGGTTATATGCCTTCTTGTTCACCGATAGGTTCTCCGGTGGTTGTACCCAAGTTTCCCTCAATAATAAATTTATTAGCATCCCAAAC
>JALHSR010000219.1 GCA_022865315.1 Methanotrichaceae archaeon
AGAAAAATCTCTCTCGTAGTTCTATTAACAACTACTCTTTCGCAATAAGCAAGTACTATAAGATGCGCGGTGAATCCATTTCCTTTAAATTTATAAGGCCAAATAATAATATTCCCTACTACCTCGAAGAAGATGATGTTTTCAGGATTTTCAGTTCATGTCGCAATTTGAAGCACCTAGCAATGCTCCATGTTCTATTCTATGGATGTTTAAGAGCTTCTGAATTATGCAACCTTGATGATAGTGACCTCGATCTCAAATCAAGAACAATCCGCATCAGAGAGGCGAAAGGTGGCAAAGACGGCATTGCTTTCATAACAGATCGATGTGCAAATGTTCTCAAGGATTATCTCGATGTTCGAAAGCCAGTAGAGATCGATGGCCGATTTCCATTATTCTATACAGATTTCGGCAGAAGATGGGAACGTCGTAGTGTATATCGCATGTTCATGACATGGAAAAAGCTGGCTGGAATTAAGAGATATGGTGGATTGCATGTTTTCTCAAGGCATACACCTGCAACCATCATGGTATCAAGAGGCTGTGATATTAGAATCATACAGGAAATATTGCGCCATAGGGATATACGCACCACAATGAGATATGCACATGTAGCAGATAAGACCAAGAGAGATATGTATGAGCAATATTTGACACTTTGATAGCTCGAACCTTAATCACAATCAAATTGCTTATAATAAATTAGCTGAGAAATAATGCCGACTTTCGATGTAATGCCAAAACGCAAAAGAATTTCAATTTTCAAACTGGGTAGGCTCTGGGTCTTGAAACACTTTTTCGATGACAAGGAGATCTTTAAAGCATTACTGGAATATTACAATCAAGATCAATATCGCTTCGAGTTCAAATCTACTTATGCTAGGAACAATTCCCTCAAGATCCTAGAGAGGAATGGCTTTGACTACGATTTGGTAGAAGATCTGAAGGGCTATATGGTTCAGCTCCCAAAGTCCGCAAAGTATGCACCGATCCTTAAGAACTCCGTGGCCTTTAAAGAGACTATAAACGAAAGGATATTCGTGATGAAGGATCTCGCGGCTGTCGAGGAGGCGGTTGGCTTAGGCGCAAAAATCTATGAGGGAGAGATTCGCTTCTGAGATTTTTGGCTCCCAATCTGCATCTTACCCTCCTCTCTACTAGAATGGAGAGTGCAGCGCATGTCAGGTGATTTCCATTAACAGATCTTATGATCAGCATTCCAGCTTGCTTGGGTTGGCCTACGGTTTTGCCAGTCGAGCAACAAATTGGCATCAAGCACGTTAGATGCCAAATCCAACATAAGAAAAGATAATCGATATCAATAGACGCATATGGGTCATATGGGTTGAGTTCTCTTTTAATCCTCTTAGAAATGGATCGTATTATGACAAGAATAATACAAACAATGACCCATATAGCCCATATAGCCCCAATTTCTTGAAACAAGATTCCCTTACTTTCGCTGGGAAGTGCAATACACGCGTCTTATTTACTTAAGAATCATTTCTATTCTTGATATCCCCAACTCAATAGGTACAAGTTCTTTTCCCAGCCAGTACCAAGTTGCTCCAAGAACATATAAACAGGGATTTCCAAAATTAATCCTGTGATCCCCTTCTCAGCAAGCCGACTAATTCTTTGAAAGGAAAGATTGATGTTAGATCGATATTATCCAATTTCTGAATAGAGCTAAGTATGGTGAGATAATGAGATTCAATCACGTTGAGGGGAATGTTATAATAGCCGCGCTTGGTGAATACGACGAATACGTTTTGCCGCGCTCGATGTCAAGAAAGGTCCTTTATAGTCTTATGAGAAAATTCATGGACAAACTAACTATAGAGATCGCCGATGATGGTAGTTTCAGTACCCCCAACTTATTTCATAAGGAGTTCGACATCTCAAAAAATATCGATATAGAGCTTGATACTGATGAGCTAGATTATATCAACCGAGCAGTGATGGCCGGCGATTACACCGAAGATCGATGTGGGTATCCAACCCATATCAAGGAAGCCGCATCTAATGTCTATCTCATGACAAATGATGCCTTAAACGGAGTCTCCGATATCACACCTGAGAACCATAAGCTATACGAAGCCATATTTGGCTAGACTTCAAACAAACCTTGATGCACGGGACTTGTGGAGTCAAATTGTGAAAGAAAGGATCGTTATGGCTTTGATAAATTTCATTCAATAGATCGGAATAGGGATTATTATTCCTTTTAATGGATGTGTTTGAAGCAAAATTGCGACCTAATAAATCTCGGAGAAATAATAATATGACAACCGATCCTCCTGAAGAGCCTCAAAGAGCAATCACAAGGCTCAATGATTGTATTGTATTGGACGAAAAGAGTGGGACACCCAAGACAATTAACTATGATTTAACCGCAAGATGGGTTTTGCAGGACAATCATGTTGCCTATCTCATTGAAACGGAGAACACTTTGATCTATCGAGATGGCGTATATGAAGATTTCGCGGAAATCCACTTACAGAAAGTACTATTTGATGCGTTTGAGCCTATCCTGCACGGTGACGGGAGATCCCTGATAAGAAAAAGTGATGTCAATGAAGTCATGGAGAGAGTGAATGTATGGAGCCTTAAAAACATCAGCGAATTTGAATGCAATCAACATGTATTCAATGTGTCGAATGGAATCCTCAATCTGGATACTTATGAACTCATGCCGCATTCTCCGGATTGGATGCAGTTGAGTAAGTCTCCATCAAAATATGATCCTGAGGCAAAATGTCCCACATTTATGGAATTTTTAGATCAGGCTTTGGAGCCACAATATCATGACCTAATCGGAGAATTCATTGGATATGTGCTTTGGCCGCAATATCATATCCACAAGGCATTCATGTTCTTAGGAGAAAAACGTACTGGAAAAGGCACTCTAATTCGAGCCATCGAGGCCGCTGTGGGCAAAGACGATTGTTCTCATGTTAGCTTGCAGGACTTGATGGGACACAGATTTATGCGCGCTCGGTTATTCGGCAAGAAACTCAATTCCTATGGCGATCTGCCTGCAACTCCAATAGCAGATGCGGGTATCTTCAAAAACGTAACTGGCGAAGATACGATTGATGCTGAGAATAAATTTGAGCATCCGTTTAGCTTCAAGAATGCTGCAAAGCTAGTATTCTCGGCTAACAAATTACCAATGTTGAGAGTTCCTGACGATGCTTTTTATGGCCGATGGATTATAATACCCTTTGGAAACTCCGTGTACGGCAAAGAAGATCCCGATCTAACTGCGAAGCTAACAACTACGGAAGAGCTAAGTGGCATATTGAATTTTGGCATCGAAGGTCTAAAGCGTCTTAGGGCGAATGGTTGGAATTTCACTTATGAGGATAAAGCGAGTGAGATCTACCGGAAGAAAAGCAATCCAATTATTGGATTTCTTGAAGATCGATGTGAAGCCTCCTCTGATGGTTATGTTATCAAGGCCGATTTGATTGTTGAATACAATAAATATGCAGAGCAAAATAGATTTCCGCCAGCGACATCTAGGAAAGCTTTTGGCAAAGAAATAATGGATCAAACTGCGATTCCGGTTGAGACTTTCCATCCTAAAGTAGACGAAAGACAAGTTGAGGCTTGGCGAGGCATCAAACTGAAAGAAACGGCTTAAATCATAAACCGCTTTAGGAATTGGATAGGTGAGTGGGATAAAGAGGCGGAGAAACCGACCAATCTACGCAAGTTCTTTGCATAATGTTATCTTCGTTTGGGCGCAATATCTTTCGTAGATTGTGGTTTGTATAGCCAAAAGTTTAGCGATTTTGCGGGATCTTTTGTCTGTAGACCTCCAGTGCTTCTTAAGCTCACGCCCAAATTAGATTTCTTGCATATCGAATCGAAATATTGGAGGACTTTAAAACGCTCTTTATCTCGATTTGAAAAACTTGCCTCAGTTTCTTCGTCCTGAACAAGGCATTTTTGACATTTAGATGTCCATCTTTCATAATCTTTGAACTTCTCCCACGAAAAAGCCGCCATACCTGTAAAGATATCAGCCACCATAATAAGAAGCGGATCATTCTCCAATATAGGTTGGATTTCTTCAATATCGAACTCCCTGAGAAATTGAATTTTAAATCCCTCTTCGGTATGCTTGCCAAAAATTTTTGAAGATTTGGCGTCAAGGCATTCTTGTATTGTTGACCATTGTATTGCGGTATTCTTATCGGGATGAAATTTCCAAACCGCATCTTTTGGCCACCTTTTCCACATCACATTGCGGAATAGATGGTAATACATTCGTTGTAGATTCCCGATATCATCTCTACCCATAATGTTATGGCGGCTATCATTTGTATCCCAGATCAACACATCAACACGTAAACAATTGGCATGGGAACTCTCACTAAAAGTAGCTTGGTTTTGTTGATGAATGCGACGTAATCGATTGCAGGAATTATCGACTACAAACTTGAGGCTCTTGCATGCGGCAAATCGTTTTCTTGCGCCGTCCAGTTCACTCCATTTGAACTTTGAGATACCCGACTCTTCGAGTAGCCCTTGAAGTTCTTCCTCTATAGGTGAATGGCTATCGACATGACAAGTAGCCAATCCAATGCTGCGGAAGCGACCCTTATTCCAATTAGATTCGTCGCTGAAACCTATATGCGTAATCTTCCTTTTACTCATAACATCGCTTGTTCAAGAATCGTTCAGCTTCGTTAATCTACATCTTCTAGCTATAAGCTTGGTTGCAGTGCATAGCATGACTTTAGTATGAGCATCGTTCAGGCTGAGGCTCCAATTTTTGCATTGTAACGATATGCGACTAATTTTCCCTCATATGGGTTATATTGGTGATTTCTACTATTAATCGCATGGAAGGAAGTTATCTCATATAATCAAAATGATGACAAGGATAGCCCATATAACCTATATGGCCAAACATCATGCAGATGGTATTCAGGTTGATAACACCCACATAGCATTTTCTCTGAGACTTATCAAAAAGGGTAAACTTTGGAATCGGGGCCATCTAATAGAAAGTTGGGTGAACCCAGAAAATGTTATGAAAACTGTCTTGCTCTTGTTGACGATAGACATACAATTTATGCTGGCTATACATTGAATAAGGGTCGGCAAGAAGACATTTTCGGTAATTGGTGGCCATTGCGAATGTGGATTCCACATGCATGGTTGGTTAACAGAAGCAGGGTAATTGAGACCACGCCGGACACATGGTTAGCATACTTTGGGATTCCAGTAACCCCCGATGAATTGTTATATATAACAACAAATGGGGTGCCGGGTGAACCTTATGCAGTTGACATAAGGAGAAATCTACCGTATTGAAAACTGAAATATGGGTTATTTCTTCCATTTGGAAGAGTCAGCCCATATTTAATATTTTTTGTTTTTTATATATGTTCTATTGAATCCAATCAAAGGGAACAGTCATGGACCCATTTTTGAGGTAAATTAGAAGCCTGTGAAGCCACCAGAAGCCCAATATAGCCAGATCACACTCAAACATGACCTATGGTGATTGGCAAGAAACTTATGGCCTTAAATGCCAATTCAGAGGCTCTTGAAATGGGATAGGTTATCGCTGGCATCAACCACTACCTTGTAATCCTTGCCTCATCGGCCATCTGGTTCATCTCCAGAATTGCACAAACGTTTTCTTCTCTACTCTCGTTCTTCATTTATCAGTTAATATCTCTCACGTCATGGGTGGATAGATGTCATCCGGCGTGTTGCCCCAGATGAGGCTATAGCCTAGCCTATAGGACGATAACTTTAGTTTTCTGCATTAGACAAAGGGATTGTATGCAGAGAATGGATCCCTCACCTAATTATTTTCTTAGCGAAGATTTGAGGGGGACGGGAGTCGAATCCACGAACACCTGCGTGACTGAACCCTCAATCCTGAACCTTTTGACCAAGCTTTGCAACCCGAAGTATCTGGTCCAAGTATCTGAGCGAAGACTGTTGAGACCAAAGTTTTCACACTAATTCTGGGCCAGAAATGTGCATGGTTTCAATGACTTGATCGATAATAGGTATATGTTTGCCCGTTCTACAAGCAAATACACTTACCATAATTGGCGTAGTCCACCCACCAGGAACTTGCGTTTTTTCTCCGGGGAAGTATATAAATTCACAATCACTGTGGGGATCAATATATGCCATGTTTCTGTCAACCGTTCTATACTCTTTATATTGATCTGACAAGTTTATAAAATCCGGCATAATTAATCCTCTGTAAATATATATATCCATTACACCATCAATAATTAGAGAATATTTATGATCCCATGCACTAGCTCTCCAGTCAACTTCTTCAAAAGCGGGTCCCTTACCACTTGAACGGCTATCAGACCAAATCTTGTATTTATCAAATGATTCAGCTAACACAAATGAAGCTTCATAACCATCTTCAAGTTTTACAGTTACTGGACCCGGCTCGACTTTGTCAGAGCCACCATAAATTATTTGATTCAATTTCTGGACTCGGTTTTCTTGGGCTTGGTTTGTTTGTTTATCTTGGTCAAATATAGTGCTTGAAGAGCGTGATGTATCGGCTAATTGTGTATTAATCGGCACCTGTACTAGTTCATAATCGCTAGCACTCTCACCCAATCTAACGTTCTCATTTAATCGTTCCTTGCTGATGAAATTCTTTCCATCCTTTGTATATGCAATCTTGGAAGCCGCACTACCAGCATCTAGTGAAGGTGTAGAAGATTCATGAGGCCCAAAAATTGCACTAAACAATGCTAAGAGGATAAATAAACCAATAATAGCTCCAAACCCCTTCAAAATAAAACGAATAAGGCCCATGGTCGTATCTTCTTCAAGTCATGGGTGGATAAATGTCATCCGGCGTGTTGTCCGTGATCTGGTTTATGCCCAGCAGTATTGGCTCGTTGCCTTCTGTGTAGAAGATGCCGCCACCGTGGCCTGTGTAATCGTCGTTTTTATCGGTGTCCGCTGTATTATAAAGGATGTTGCTGTTTTCTATATTAAGGGTACCATTGTTAAAAATTCCGCCTCCATCCTTTGAAGCTGTATTATTATAAATATCGCCGTCCATGATAAAAACCGTAGCTGTACCGGGAAATGTTGTCCATTCTTTAACGAAAATAGCATCATTATAGATTCCGCTACCATTATTTGCAGAGTTGCCATAGATATTGCTATTTGTTACGCTTACAATTGCATTACTTCCGTTGCCTTCGCAACGTCCTAGAGCAGAATTGTAAATTCCTCCTCCGTCACTTGCAGTGTTATCATGAATGTCGCTGTGTTGTACAGATAATGTGGCATTGCCATAATAAGCTATGTTACAAATTCCACCGCCTGCTTCTTTTGCCTTATTATTGTAGATATTACTGTCCTCCACAGATAATGTGGCATTGCCAAAAGCATCGTTATAGATTCCACCCCCATTCCGCAAAGCAGTGTTATTATAGATATCGCTGTTCTGAACAGATATTATGCTATTGCTACCATAAAACGCTTGATTGAAAATTCCACCCCCATTGCCCGTCGCAATATTATTGTAGATATTACTATCCTGCACAGATAATATGGCAATGCCATTAACATCGTTAGAAATTCCGCCACCGGAGTTATCGTGAATATCGCAACTCTTCACAAATAATGCAGCATTGCCATAGTCGACTTTGTTGGATATTCCACCACCCGATGACCATGCAGTATTATTTTGGATATTACTCATCTCCACAGTCATCAAAACATTGCCAGAAATCCGGTTAGAAATTCCGCCGCCAATGAATGCAGTATTATTTTGGATACTGCTTTTCTCTACAGTCACTGAAGAATTGCATTGCCATGGGATATAATTATAAATTCCCGAGCCGATGTTATCGTGGATGTCGCTGTCCTTTACGGATAAGGCGGTATTGCCATATTCTACGCAATTATAAATTCCGCCCCCCATATAAGCAGCAAGATCCAAAACGAGCGCCAGGCTTCCATTATTATTATAAATGTTGCTATTTACCACGTTTAATATGGCAGTGGCATTTTTTTGCGCCCAGTAGTTTCCACCAATGGAACTGATTCCGCCACCGCTTCCATATATCGAATTTATAGTATTTTCACCATATATTGAAATCGCAGAGTTATCGTGAATATCACTGTCCAGAACATTCAAAATGGTTGTGGGATTCTTTACAGTACTTTGTGAAGCTGCCAAAGAACAAATTCCACCGCCAGATTCTGCTATGTTGTGATGTATGTCACTTTTATCCACAGTCATAATCGAGGTTCCGTCTTGAGCAAAGTTCAGAATCCCGCCTCCTAACGCATATTTGTATCCCAAGTAACTGTTCATATCACGATAGTGTTTCCACTCTGCTACATTATCATAGACTTCGCAGTTCTCCACAAATGCAATGGCGGTACCATTTTCTGCCCGATTGTAAATTCCCCCGCCCCATTGGGCAGTATTATTGTGGATCTGGCTGTTCTTGACAGTTAGAGTTGTAACGTCATTTTCACCAAATGCCCAACTCAGAATTCCACCGCCACGTGATGCCACGTTATCATAAATGTCGCAGTTTTCTATAGTCAGGTTACCCTGATTCAGTATGCCGCCCCCGAAGAGTGGAAGGGTTGGATCGTTATAGGCGTTGCCATTTCGAATAGTCATGTCTGCTAAGGTCACATCGATACCCGGCCCAATGTAGAAAACCCGACCATTGCCAACGCCGTCATTGTCAGTATCACCATCCACAATGGTCTTGTCAACACCTGTTCCGATTAGACTCAAAGACTTTTCAATATGCACGTTCTCCCGATAGATTCTTTCCAGCAAATTGATGATATCACCGGGATTGGCATTGTCAACGGCACTCTGAATGGTGCCATCGGCGACAAGAAAATTGGTAACATCATTTTCCTGATAACCCATGATCGAGTCTGATGTGACTGTTCCTTCAACGCCACCCAGTTCCGTAACATCGCCATAAACAGGCATAACCTGCACTAACAAAAAGAAAACAACAAGCTGCACTAACCAAAGCCTTATAGAGCTAATCGGAATCCCTCCTGCAACTATCTTACAATGGGATATCTTAATATAAATTCATTATGAAATTGAGTCAAGATCAATAAAAAGTCCTGATCAGAGCATTGAGAAACCATCCTTGACAAGTGGTGGAATTAAGCCTTGATCGCCCGTCCCATCAAAAAAAAAAAGCCCTGCTCTTTTTCGTGGAATTTGTACTAATGGCTCCAGCGATCCCACCTTATGAAGAATGGACAGCAGCTACAATTGTCGCATCAGCTATTATAGTGCCTTTTGAATCGTGTAATATCAACTCTATTGTTTTGAATTTGTTTGGATATCGTTGCATTATTGTGTTAGATGCTGGGCCATCTTGGCTATTGAATTGCCAATTATTTCAGCATCCCATGGACTGTTCGATGAAAAATTGGCTGTTATTATCAAGGTATCATTGCTAACTGAAGCGTTTCCAGCATACATTTGGGGATCTAAGAGTGCCGCAATTACGCCCGCTGCAAATTGGCTTATTTCTTCATCTGATGCATCCGAATCCCATGCCATTAAACGTAATGCAATTAGCGCGATGAAGATGGTCCGATTCAATCTAATTCCTCAATTCTTAATTCCTAAAGGCGTTCCGAGTATGTTAGCTTGCCAGTTTTTTCTTTTCTTGCAGCACTCCGAATAATATCCATTACATTGAACGGATCTTTGACGTCCTTTAAGAACAGTTTGGGATCTGTTTCATCAGAAGAGATTATTTCCACGCTTCCTATTCCTAGCGCCCTTTCTTTCAATCCTTCTTTCGCTTTTACATCCTTTATCCTGATTAATTCAATTTCTTCATATTTCTTACCAATCCGCCCTGAAGTGACCTTTAGACGCTGATTTGTTAAGATATATCGCGTGCTAGATGTAATGCCAGAGGTTAGACCTGATGGATGTCCCTCCCAAAGAACAACTTCCTCAGCGAGGTCTTCAACTGGTTGGACCTCAGGGAGTTCTCCTATCTTAGTTCCACAATTTGAACAAAATTTGCTGCCTTTGGAATAATCAATCCCGCAATTTGTGCAGAATGGCATAATCCAAATTCCTCCCTAGAGTCTTTTATGCAGTAACTGAACCATAAAGCTAATGGGAACAAATATCTAATTGCTAAAATGTCAGGACGAGTGGACTTAAAGCAAAAGATCGGAAATGATCTAAAATCTATATAGTTCAAGTAAATGGCTTATATGGGTCATTCATACTATTAATTGCATGGAAAAAGAAAATGTATTATGAATAATGGTTAGAATAGCCCATATAGCCCATGGTGCAACCGGGGGTGGGTCTACTGCAAACATTGAGCAGCATAACTAAAGATCTCTCTTATCGGCAATGTAAACTTAATGTTAAAAATACATCAAATATGGGTTATATGGGTTATTTTTTCTATTAACCCTACGAGAAAAAGAATAATATTGCTAAGAGAACTAATAAGGAAATAGCCAATATAACCTATAAATAAGTGAATCGAGGCAATATCATGGGAACTGAGAGCAATGAAGATTTGATTCAAAAGCTCAAAGAAGATATTCAACAGGGGGAAGATCAAGATTTGGAATTTATGGAAGATTATCCAAGTAATGAACATGAGCTTAAAAAGGAGATAGCAGCTTTTGCATCATCAAATGCCGGTACAATATATTTGGGTATCGACGACGATTGTAATATCAGCGGCATGTCGATATTTAAAAATAATAGCTTTCAAGATGGCAAAGACAAAATAATGAAAAATTTGTATGGATTGTGTCAAAATGCTATAAAACCGCCGATTCAAATTACAGTTGATCTTATAAAATGTCCAGAAAATATCATAATAGCTAAACTGAATATCCCTAAGGGTATCGAACCCGTTTATTATAGCAATAATAGACCCTATGTTAGAAATTTAACCTCATCTACTCCTGCTACACCAGAACAGGTAAAAGAGTTGCACAGGAAATATTTCTTAAGTGAGCTTTTGGGTGAGCCTTCAACCGAAAAACAAAATTTCCTAAATCAAGTCTCAAATCAACTAAGTGATTTTCAAATTTTATGGTGTGATATTGAGAACAGGAATGTAAATCCAGATTTGGATCAAAATATTTATGATATTAGCAAAACAGCAGAAATTCTAGAAAATCTTAGCCTAGATCCAACTGCAAAAGAGTTGAGTCTTAATGAAGACTTAGATAGATTAAGCGATAAGTTGGATAATATGGCTCACCACAAGTTTTTCCTTGATGGCGGATTATCCTGGAATTCTTTCATAGAGAAGGGAAATGAGGCATTTGAATTGGATAATATGATATTAAATCGTCTTCAGAAAAATCATCGAACCCAGCAAAGTGAAATTGAATCAATTAAAAAAATCCTAGTGAAAAATATCAAAGAATTGCAGATCAATTGGCAAAAAAGGGAAAAGTATAGTGAATATGGTGAGTTGGCAAAACTCAGAGAGACATTCAGACAATTGTCCTATAATTTTAATAGAATAGCAAATCTTCCATTGCAACTTTATAGCACAGATGTTCCAATTTCCCTGAGGAAAGTAGCCAAGAATTTAAGGGAGATATCCTCCTATAAAACCTTTGTATTTAATCAGAATGCAATCAAAGATATAATGGATGAAAATATGACAATCGTTTCTTCAATCTTGAAGGAGATAGAGGAATAATTCAGGATTTTCGAGATTATATGTGATACTTGGCTATAATTATTTTGTTTAGGCATAGCAAATTTGAAGATAAAATATGGGTTATATGGCTTATCTTTTGTATTAACCTATAGAAAAAAGTGAGTAATCTTATAGAAATAATAGTAAAGATGACCCATATAGGCCATAATGGAATAATGTCATGCCCGTCTATGCAATTAATTAATTCAAGGAAAAATTTTTATTTCATGGAATTCGGTTGAATAAATTAATCCACTATTTGTCTAACCAAATCACCCACCTTGACATTACGATCTATATATTGGATCCCAAAGGTAGGCGAATCCCCTAAGGGCAATTTGACTCGTGTTTTTTTATCTCTTAAATATTCGGGAAGCATAAATACACCGAGCAATTCACTAGGAATTATATCACTCTCGTAAGTCTCTGCCCAAGAATATTTCTCATTCACAGAAGTCACTTTTACTTTAGCTTTAATCTTTTCCAGAATTCCCAATGACTCCATTGTACCTGGATCCCAAATTTCTTCTCCTGATTCATATATTATGAATCGCATATCTTCCTCTACCCCATCTAAATAGCCTTTGTTGATTGCAACAGCATATTCATTTAATATGACAGCAACCTTGCCCCTAATTGGATCCATCGTCGATCACCCAGCCTTATCCAATAAAGAAAGAAATTGTTTTAATTCATGCAGATTATATTGTTCCAGATGTTTTGGAATTATTAATTCAAGTCTATGCTCATTAAGTATATATTTTCCTTTCTCGCTGCAAATTTTTGCAATTTCAATCCAATAATCTATATTTGATCCATAATCGAATTCTACTTGGGCTACTTTTTTCTCCCTATTTATTAATTCAATTCTAATCACTCCCCTCTTGATTTCAACGCCACCTTCCAATATATATATATCAAAATATGTTCCTTCTATTAAATATAGTGCATTTTTTATAATGCCTATTAATTTGTAATCCAAATAAAGTACTTGATTTATTTTATAATTTAAATCTTTTGCCTTTAGAAGGGCTTCTTTTTGAACTATGCACGATGCAATTTCCCTCTTAAGTTGGCCTAGATTATAATCCCAGGTGGCTGATTTTAATAGTGCCCGATGCGGTGCCATATTTCTCAGTAGATCTAGTAGCTTTTGTGATACCATTGACCAACTTTTAACAGTTATATCAATATATCTAATAAAATTTATATCAGATGGAATATGATGGTCTTCAATCAGTTTCTTAGATAATATGAGAGACGGCTTACCGAAGCCGTATGCAAGCCCTATCTCGAAAGCAATATTTGGTCTGAGAAATACTTTTTCTTTAGACTTTTCCTCGATTAACACTTTGAAGATTTCGCCAGATATATCGGCAATGCAATATTGACAGGATTGTATTTTTTTGCAAATATCACAATAGCTGCCTTGAATATGAACAGTAGAATCGGATTTTTTCAATTGATAATTGCCCTTTCTATAATATTTTTTAAGTGCAGTTTCAATTGCATTTTCCCTCTTTTCTTTATCTTTATCAAATGGCTGTATTAGAAAAAATGAATTCGGCTTCACTTCCGTGGAATCATATAAGCAGAAGGTTCCAACCATTGGGCAAAAGCTATCACCCCTTGCCATTAAAAAGTTAAGAGCTTATCTATTGCTTATCAATTTATCGTCTACTCGCTAATTCATTCGATTTATGCCATAATTTTTGTTTCAAATGTTTCATTCAATCTTCGAACCAAACCAAGGAGTCAGTCGAACTTTCTCTTCACCCTTTAGGTGGAGAAAGTGAGACGACTCCGGTGGAGTGCAAGGAGAATTCCTAATAATGTGCATATTTATGAATAAGAAGCGTTTAGGAATCCCAAAAGCATACATTTGATGAACACATATATATAAACTATATCACAATAAAAAATAAGTAAGGTATATTGGAAATTGGCTGGCACTTAGATAATCAAAACCGAATGCTGCAACCTGCTTGTTATCGAGCAAAATGGCTTCGAAATTTTTTATCAGAATATGGGCTATATGGCTTATTTCTATTAAGCCTAGAGAAAAAGGAATATGTGTACCCCAAATAATAGAAAAGTTAGCCCATATAAGCCATATTAATCCAATTCTGCAAGTGTTTTGGATATTTCAGTGGCAGAAGCAACATGATTCTTTTCTTATTTGTTGATCCGTTTCTCGGTCTAGCCTTGGCATATAAGATTATATCCTGCCATCCACATGGTCATCGAGTACCATACTTAAAATTACTAGCAAAGTAACAGCCACTGAAATTGGCTATTATCCTAAAGTGATGAACTAAGGCTACAATAAATGGAGGGAGGGTGCTTTCCATCCTCTTGATGTATTTGGTTCCTGGAGCACATTTGTTCACGATCTAATCAAAACTTGTGCATCATTTTCTTCACTCAAATTGATGTCGTTCTCTATTCCACTAGGATTTTTGATTTTTTTCTCTGGATCATAAACGAAACATATAAGCATTTTACAATCTGGATGCGCTTTGTAATGATGGATATCCACAATCAGTTGATTCCCTAGCTCTCTATCGTCTAATCCGTTCCGGGTTTTTTTTACTTCAATAAATATCTGTTCTCGCTTTAGCAGGAAGTCCGTTCTTGATGCAGCGCCAGAGTAGCTTGGTATCCATTCTTCAGGTCTTATATCGTCGAAGTGGAGCTGGAGAAGAGCACGGAACAGATATTGTACATCATACTCATCTTTGATTTGCAATGGTTCACGATCAGCATGACGCGTTTTTAGGTGTTGCACGATAAGAGGGAATCTCTCGCAAATTTTACGAACTAAATCGAGAGAGCCAGAATTCAAGGTCAGACGATCCCTACTGGATTTGAAGCTATCGATTGCTACTTCACTTTCGGACATTGTAATTTCGAGCGAGTATTCTTCCTGTGGGATAAGGCCATCTATCAAAATAGAGATCATTGTCATCACCGAGAAAAGGTTTTGACATTAATCTCGGAGACATTTTTTAATATGTGTCCCACAAAGTCTTCACCATTTAATTGGAATCTTTCAATTGTAAGCGTTTTTGAGATTGTAAATTCGACGGATTTTATTTTCATTCTAGGTACAAGAGCGCTTGTTGTTTCGACGAAAGTCGGTTTGTCGAATTTGCGAATTATTTTCGTGGGCGGCAATTCATCCAATTCCTTTGGTACAAGTGAATTAAAAAAGCGGAGAGCAGTTGTGAATTCTTTATCATTTTCATCATAAAATTTTAAATTGTCCGATCCTTCAACTTTAATTTTTGATGCTTCAGTGAGTGGAATCTCCAATCGCGCTAGTTCATGCACATTCCACTCCACATCTTGTTCGAATTTAATATTTGTGAAATGTGGTGTATATATATGCATAGTTATATTAAATGCTGTAATTCGTTCAGCACGATCTGTATCACTGGGTTTGCGAAGTTCATACAATAGAATACGATTTCTTTTTGCATATTCGAGGGCTTCTTCTTGATAACCTGCGCATGTTACGAATAATCCCCACGGTTGTCCAGGAAGATCATTGAGGACATTCTTGAATTGAAATAACTTTTCAAGATCAATCGTTGACTCATAATCCTTGACTTTAACTATGACAGAATATGTTTTTTCTCCTATCCGAAATCTCCAATATATATCCACGCGATGCTTTGCATCTTTTCCCTGTATATCATAGTTGCACTCTAAATCTACTTTTGTAGTATTCTTTCCCCCTTCGCTAGAAATTTGATCGTAAATTTGTTGAACTAAATCTCGTTCTTCTGCTTTTTTTACCATGATCCTAATTCAGGGTAATATGCATTTAATTTTGTTGACCCCTCCGAGTGGCAATGCGACTGTTGAATTTGGCCGCTTCTCCTGGAGCTAACTAAGATGCTCTCAAGTAGTACCACATATCTATGAATTTAATGAGGTGTCAGCTTCTGAAGAACGTTCTGCGTATTGTTCATAGAACTTGGACATTTCCGGTATTGCTCTATTGTATATTTTTGGAATTTGCATTTAAATAGTAAATCTATGCAACTTCCATATGGGCTATATGGCTTATATTTTCTATTAACCCTATTGAAAAAGAAAATGTATTATAAATAATAGAAAAGATAGCCCATATAACCCATAGATCACTTTCCCCTTTTAGCGCCACTCTTGGATGTCATCTGAATTAATATTGCTCTTGCAGCGGAATGCAAGTGTCGAAATTTTGAACTCTAATCCAATTTCATAATGAATTTATATTAAGATAGCCCATTGTAAGATAGGAGGGATTCCGATTAGCTCTATAAGATTTTGGATAGTGCAGCTTGTTGTTTTCTTTTTCATTGTTCAGGTTTTGCCAGTTTATGGCGACGTTACGGAACTGGGTGGCGTTGAAGGAGCAGTCACATCAGACTCGATCATGGGTTATCAGGAAAATGATGTTACCAATTTTCTTGTCGCCGATGGCACCATTCAGAGTGCCGTTGACAATGCCAATCCCGGCGATATCATCAATTTGCTGGAGAGGATCTATCGAGAGAACGTGCATATTGGCAAATCCTTGCAGCTAATCGGAGCCGGAATAGACAAGACAATAGTCGATGGTGATACTGACGGAGACGGCGCGGGCAATGGTCGGGTATTCTACATAGGGCCAGATATCGACGTGACCCTTGCCGACATGACCATTCGAAACGGCAATGCCTACAATGATCCTTTTGCCAAAGATGATCCATTCATTCCACTTTTCGGTGGAGGCATACTGAATCGAGGCAACCTGACCGTGGAAAATTGTGACATTTACAATAACATTGCGTCACGAGGCGGCGGAATTCTGAATTGGGCATTTGGGGAAGACGATGTTGCGATTCTAACTGTTAAGAACAGCAAGATCCATAGCAACACGGCTGGATGGGGTGGAGGAATCTACAATCGAGCCGAGAATGGCACTGCTATCGCCATTATGACCGAATGCGATATCTATGGTAATGTAGCAGAATGGAAATACGATCATGCTCCGAACTGGCTGATTCTCGGTTACAAATATGAGGTGGGTGGCGGGATTTTGAATTTCGCCCAAGATGGAACCGCGGTTATGACAGTGGAAAACAGCAACATCCACGATAATACTGCAAAACATGGCGGGGGCATTTGTTCCTTGGCGGCTTCGCAAAGGACTGTAATGAGTCCCACAGCCATCTTGAATGTAATTGAATGTGATGTCCACAATAATATTGCACCAAATGGTGACGGTGGTGGAATCTGTTCTATTGCTGGTAACGCAGCGGTGCAGAAAAGTGCTACAGTCATATTGAATGTGCAAAACTCAAATATCTACGATAATGTGCGTGAAGGAGTTTATAATTCTGCTGAACTGGGCAATGCAACAGCATTTGTGCAGGATAGCAATATCTACAATAATGGTGGTGGAAGGTTATGGGGTACCAGAGGAGTATCCAACGTAGTCGACTATGGCAATGCCACGTTATCTATACAAAACAGCAAAATATACGATAATTTTGGTGGCGGGATTTATAATGAGGGATTTGTGACAATTATCCGGAGCGAAATTTACAATAACAGTGCTTATCCTTATGGGGGCGGAATTTACAATTCGGGCGTTGTCAACATAAAAAGCAGCAGCATTCACAACAACAATGCATATCGCGTCACTGACCGTTTTTTTACTTCAAACGGTTTTGGCGGAGGAATATACAACGATGGCGAATTGACGATAGAAGACTGCACCATTCTTTATAACGAAGTACATGGAGATGCATTTTCCCAAGGATTCGGGGGCGGCATCTTCTACACAGAAGGCAACGAGCCAATACTGCTGGGCATAAACCAGATCATATTCAACATGCCGGATGATATCTATCCGCCCATGACGTGAAGAGATAGCAAGGATATAAAATCATGGGCTACTTCTATTTAAGCGAGGAAGAATAGCCCAATATTATGGCTTATATGGCTTATCTTTTGTATTAACCCTATTGAAAAAAATAAATACATAGAATAATGCCAAGAATAGCCCATATAGCCCATATTTTGTTTACTGGATTGTATTACTGCATCGGGAAAATATAAATGCAAAACATGATAACGAATATATAAAGATGGAGAAGTGATTGAGCTAAATCAGCATGCACAAAAGGGGTTGCCAAGTCAGGTCAAAGGCGCTGGATTCAGGGTCCAGTCACGCAGGTGTTCGTGGGTTCGAATCCCTTGGTGATTCTCAATTACCCCCAAGCATATCGATTTCTTTAAATAGGAGAATTTTATCTTACTGGCAATTGGGTGCTGATAAATTCAGCTTTCAATGCGTTTCTAATTATATGTCGATCTTGTATCAAAGTGCAACTTGAGGAATATACGAATTCAAGAATAAAGTCTATTTTACATTTAAGATCTAAAATGTCATTTATCACTTCCTTAGCTTCAAAAAATATTTTTTCTGCGCAGCAAATTCATCCAATATGGAATGGAGTACTTTGGATTTTTCTTTTATGTCTAACCCTTTAGATTTCTTTTTTGCTTCATCCAATGCTTCTTTCAATTCCTCAATTTCTAAAACGGTTGAAGCAATGCAATAATAGCTTTTAGAACGTCCTTCATTAAATTCTTGTAACATCCCCCTTAGCAATTGTTCTCTAACTTTCTGTAATTTTTCAAATTCGGTTACTCCATTTTTTTGAATGAAGGCAATATCATCTTCAAGCTTCAGATAACTCTTAAATGAATCAACTTTTTTCCCAGCTTCTCTGTGCTTTTTCCATATTTCACACGTTTTGCTTTCTTTACAATCCCAACAAAATTCGATTCCTTTTTTCTTTATTGCACAAGTAATAAAAGGACAGCCAACAGCCATTCTGCCCTCGCTTTTGCAGCCTAAGCAGCGACTTTTCGTGTTTATGTGATAGTTTGGACAAAGACGACAAGAAAGTCCGCATATTCCAATTTCTGGATATCTTATTCTCAATGCCATTTCCTTCATTATATTATAGCAATCCATTTAATAATCGCATTGTTTTCCGTGGCGGTGTTAGGGATTTCATGTTTTCCACTTGGCTTATCAGGAATATAGTTATCAACAATCAATTGCCTAACCGTCTCCTTCCACTCCCTGAATCTGGATGCCGTAAATAAGATCTCTTTGGCTGCATCTAGTCTCGGGAGCTTTGGATTAACCCTATCCAAGTAATATTCCCGACCATTCAACTAAGATCCGATCACGAAAACGCCTCCAGCGTCCTCTAATCCTTCATCTTCTGCCAGGTCTTTGCAGTCAGTCTAGGTGGGTCTCTTGGGCCTTCCCCAATCCAGGCAATAAGTAATCATAGCATTCTATTTCTGAATCACTGATTTTTGCGGCTTTGATCATATGCGGTGGGGATAAATCAGTGTTGTTCATTGTTTTGCAGCCGGCCCTATCTATATATAATATATTATATAATATTTTTATATCTGAAATTGATTTAGATTTCTAGAAATTCTAGCCCAAAATGAACGTAATTTTTATATATTATCAAATCCATAATTAAATGTGGAGAGATTGTATGGTATACAACCTGCGAAAAGCGTTGGCTTTTCTATTTATCTTAGGAATGGGAATTTCTTTAATCGGCGTTGTATTTGCTCAAATTGATCAGCAAGCTCAGATGTATGTATCATCATCATATGGCACTTGGCCCGGATATTATCCTTATTACCCCGACCATCAGTATTGGCCCGGATATTATCCATACTATCCATACTATCCTTATTACCATCCATACTATAGAGGCGGCGTAGACATGCGACCTGGAGAAGCTACAGCAGAATGGCTATTCTATCATGGGATTGGTGAACCATGGGTAGGTGGCGACCCACCGTACCGTCGGTGGAACCATTGAACAGATAGTATCATAATTTATTGCTGCTCAATCTTGCCGTTATCATCGGCTAAATTAATTCCTAGATGCAGTACCGCTGAACTGAGCATTCCTGAAGTTGGCAGATATCCCTTGGTCATCTTTTCCATTGAATATCGTGCCACGCAACCAGATTCTTTTCTTGAAAACGACATTGTGTCAGATAAGAATCCACAATACGCTGCCTGATCATCTCCTCCACCTGTGGGAGCTGGGTATCGTTTATCTCGGCCAAGATCTCCTTGGCAGCCTGAAGCTCAAACAGCTTGGGATTGACCACATCGCAATGGATGCCCCAACCACTAAGCATGGACCTGATCATGAGAACGCCTCCAATAGGTAATAGGTCTTGTAAGGATATGAATTTTGGCCAGAAAACAATATGCTGCAGTCTATTTTTACAGTAATGAAATATCAATATATATGCAAAATCTGAAATTGACAATCTGTGAATGAACGAGCGACAACGCCCTAGAGATAAAGTCCTGTGGATATTAGGAGCCAGCCATTCAGAATTCGTTAAGGCCATTAAATTTATTGTAAAACAGCCTATATAGCCAATATCCAGAGCCCACTAAAGGCATGAGATTCATTGAACTGGCTCTATCATATGACGAGAGTCTAAGTGGAAAGAACGTATAACAACAGAAAGGTATTCAGAAATGATGAACATAAAGGACTTGAGGCCAATCCATAGGTTTGGTGGGAAAGTGGATGACTCAGAGCTTGTTCTCAACCCATTTTCAGGCTGTAGTCATCGATGCTGGTATTGCTGGGCCAAAAAAAGGTACAAGCGCGAATTGCCGTTCCAGGAGCCAGCAAAAGGCGCTCCGCTCAAGAAGATTAAGCATAATCTTGATGTTCTGCAGCGTATCAATGATAAGACGCCGGTTCTGATTTCGGATCAAGGGGATCCGTATGACTGCGGACGGAAGCCCACGACCAGTCCTTTAGTGCCTGGCGAGTATTGGTACATACGTAGTGTCCTTGTGGTGTTCCGGAAGCATGATCATCCTTTCCGGATTTTAACTAAGGGTGGAACACTAGCATTAAAGGATTTTGACTTGTACGGACCTCATGACCACTTTGGCTGTACGCTGACCTGCGACAACGCAGAGGATTCGAGAAAGAATGAACCAGGAGCGGCCCTGCCAGAAGATAGAATCAATGCGTTGAAGGAGGCTCACAGGAGAGGCATTAGGACGTGGGTTGTGCTTGAGCCGGTATTGGATCCTCAGCAGAGTTTGCACATGATTGAGCTTACACATCCGTTTGTGTCCTACTACATAGTTGGCAAATTGAATCATTTTCCGGAAGAGGAAGTGAAGATTGATTGGCCGAAATTTCGAAAGGATGCGGAGGCATTGCTGCAAAGTTGCGATAAGATGCCGGAGAAGGATTATTGGGTGAAGCGTCAGTTGATTGAGGCATGATCAATGCTGCGATCCTACTTTTCTCGATATTATTGAAAAAAAGCACAAATGCGTAGCGAGAAATACTATATCGATACAACGCTTGGTAGGTGAGATAATGAATCAATCTGCGATTTTGGCTCTGGTCATTATTTTTTCGTCAGTTGTGGTTGTTTCAGGGACTAACATTTGCGATAATGCACCGTGTGAATCCCAAATCAATGTTAGCCTTGGAAAGGCGTTTGCCATATCCCTTGAATCCAATCCTTCGACTGGCTTTGAATGGTGGATAAAATTCGATCCTGACTATCTGAGCCTTTTAAATTCGACCTTTGTTAGCGGGAATGAAAAATCGAGATTGGTAGGTGTCCCGGGAAAGGAAATGTTTACCTTCAATGCAAGGAGTGCAGGTAATACAGAAGTAATCATGCTTCTGCTTAGACCATGGAAGAATGGTACCATTGCCGAACGCAAGATCTTCCCGATAAATATCGTGTCCGCAGCCGCTGCACCAAAGCAGGAAACTTTCACGAATGAGTCTGTAATGGAAACGCCTACGCAGGCTGGGCCACAATCTCCGCCTTCGAGATCCGATTTGAGTTCTCTCAGCAAACCAAGCTGATAGGTGCTGGTTATGGATTTATGATTATGATAAAACCCGCGATAAGTGAGTGGTGGATTCAAATCGAAACATGGACACCCGTCGAAGTTGGTAACTCCCATGATGATGTGATGAGGTGGAATTCGTATAATGGTAGTATGCTGCTATCAACTGCACTAGAAAAGATATAACCCGCACATAAGACACTTAGCATACGTTTGACGAGCGGGAGTTCGTAGGAGGATATTTGAATACACCACAACTACCCGCTCGCCTGCGAGATGAGGGGATAGCATTTTTCAGCCAGACACAGGTGGTTTCATACACCTGGGCATCGAGGGTCTCGCCTGCCCCGATAGTCATGCCTATCCTTTTAATATCATATCTATTTTTCGTGTGGAAAGGCGGAAGTTGGGGGTTTTAAGTAAAACAATATATTTAATGCAGCGCAAATAAAGAACTACTTCTTGCAATTCAGACTGCTTGGGATCAATCACGTCACAATGGACACCCCAACCGCTATGCCTAGACCTGATCATGAGAACGCCTCCAATCCACATAGGACTTGAAAGGATAAGAAATTGGCCAGAAAACAATGTGCAGCGATCTATTTCTAGGCTCACTGAAAGTTCAAAATATCACACAAGAAATAGAGATGCACTTCTCGTAACTTGGAGGAAACCGATGATTATTTTATCTTTAATTGTGAATTAAATTTTAAAACCGATTTTAAGCACAAAAGTTGCTCGGGGTTAAAGCATGTTCCATATGTGGCATCAAACAATCCCTATGGGTGGCAGGATGCCATCTCGCATCCAATATAGCTCGGGGATCGATGCAATTGTGCAATATGTGGCAAGATTTCAACTCAAGTGAAGAATGATCACAGTGGCTTCCTCGAAGCACGTCTTGAATCATGAGAATGCCCTAAAGGTGGCCCGATCCTTCGTCTTCTGCCATGCCTTGGTCGTCAGTCTAGGTGGGTCTCTTGGCCCTTCCTCGGAGTAGACACTCGATCAGCACCCTTGGCTATGTCTTCAAGGGAAAGGCTGCTGCCGTTAGCGCTCCATGTTTATTATTGCACGCGGAAATAAAATTCTAGAACGCCTATACAATGAGCTAATCGATAAAGGTATTTTGATTGCATAAATTAAATATAAAATAAAAGTGGATTTTTTAGACGGTAGGAACTAAGGCTTCGAGGTATCTCGATCCTCGAAACTCCTTGATCCCACGCCTTATCCGATGATTTTCTGGAGTTCTTTCAAGAAATCCAGCTTGGCCTGCACCATCTTCATCTTCAAATCCAATTTCGCCTTTATGAACGCTTTCTTCTTATCTTCGCTTAGGTGCTCCCAACAGCCCATCATGCCTTCC
>JALHSR010000220.1 GCA_022865315.1 Methanotrichaceae archaeon
AAAACGATTCCGGGCGCTGTCCCGGTTGCCTCCAATAATAAATCGGAAATACGATCTTTCATTTAAAAATTTATCTAGCTGTTATCGGCAATCATCGCATTTTATTGGTCTGTTTAAACAAAATGGATTTCTAAATTATGAATTATTTAATCAGTTATAAGTATAACTTTTGCTATAAGAACCATTTTATTGTAATTGTTTGGGCCATTTGCCCAATCCATTGAAAAACCATACCTTCAGGTCGAATGGTCTCGTCAAAGCCTTACGTTTTAATAGGCAGTTCCGTTTCATGAGGCGCGTAATTCTGGGCGGAGTCGCTGTCTTTTCAGATGTTCGTCGCGATGGCGGAAAACTCTTTTCAGATGTTCGTCGCGATGGCGGAAAACTCTTTTCAAAAAAAAATGTATAGAAATAATTTAAATTATTTCAATTTTTGGTCTTTCAGATATCAAAATTTATATATGATGTATCCTCGTAATAGTAGTACTAGCGTAATACAGTTATGCTAACCGAAAAGAAAGGAAAGAATGAAGGGGAAATAGATGAAGACATATCTAAACATAGCTGCAGCACTGTTCATGTTAATACTAATAGTGCCGCTTTTGGGAGATATTGGTGAAAGTCAAGGATCTACGAAACTCGTAAGGCCTGACAGACCGGATAGAATTGGCAGTACGAGCGCATCTGAAAAACAACTCGTATCAATTGATACAAAAAAATATTAAATCTCATGCCCTCAGCCAGAAATCAGAAATTTGTTAAGTTTTTAATAAAAATAGCAGTTAATTATATAAATCTTTGGGTGTTTGACTATAGACAATAATCGGCGATTAGAACTAAAGTTATATCCTGAATTGATATTTGTGATAAGAGGGATCTAATCGGATAGCCTGGCTTCTGTATCTCGAATTGCTAACTTTGGCGATTGGAGCTGAATCGGATCTACGTTTAGGTAATTTTTAAATAGTTTATATGGTAAAAATAACGGTAAAAATGTGTGAGTCAAAATTGAATTTTAATTTATTAAAAAGTAAATTTCGGTCTGCAGGAGGAAGCCGAATGAAACGAATTGTTGATTATCAATTATTCCTGTTATGAAGAGGTGACCATAGGCGGCATGGTGCGGTTGATCCTGAAATGGGAATGCTGATCACGTCGTTGACGTTAAGAGATTTGAATATTTTCGTATCTGATGAATTATTCTCAAATGAATGAGATTGAGGATATGTGTTTAAGCAGTTTGAACTTGAATGGCGGGGAATAACTCTTGATTATTTTATTCTTGCTATTGGAGGAATCAATGTAGATGGTCTATAAGGATAGGTCCGTTGGAGTTGTCGTCCCTGCGTTCAATGAAGATTTGCTCATAGAAGAGTCACTGAGATCGATACCTGATTTTGTAGATAGGATCTTTGTCGTTGACGATTGTTCCAGTGATAGAACGTCCGAGATTGTCAAAGAGTTTGAGACGATCGATTCTCGAATTAAGTGCATAGGGCATCAAGAAAATAAAGGAGTTGGCGCGGCCATAGCTACTGGATATAAGAATGCCTTGGAAGAACGACTGGACATAATAGCAGTGATGGCCGGGGATAATCAGATGGACGGGAAGAATCTGCCATTGCTTCTCGATCCAATTGTCGATAATAAAGCAGATTATACCAAAGGGAATCGGCTATTCAGTTCAGAGTTTAGAGCAGGGATGAGCCATTGGAGAGTCTTGGGCAATATTTTATTGACATTTTTAACTAAGATGGCTTCAGGTTATTGGCAACTTATGGACCCCCAAAATGGGTATGCAGCAATTTCTAGGAATGCCTTGGAGCGTATCGATCTTGATAAGTTATATCCTAAATACGGTTATTGTAATGATTTGCTCGTCAAGCTAAATGTATTCGGATTCAGAGTCATGGATGTAATAATGCCTGCAAAGTATGGCAAAGAGAAATCAAAAATCAGGTATGCCAATTATATTCCTAAAGTCTCGTGGTTGCTTTTTAAAGACTTCTTATGGCGGCTTAAGGTAAAATATTGTTGGCTCAGCTTCCATCCATTGATTTTATTTTATATTTTTGCGTTAATTCTAGTTCCACTTGGGTTATTAGGTATTACATATTCAATATATTATAAATTTATTCTGGGGCATGATCTGTTTATAAGGGCTGTTCTTTCTTTGCTTATCTTTATATTAGGAACTCAGTTCTTGTTTTTCGCAATGTTTTTCGATATGCAGGCAAGCGATAGTATTAGGATAATTGAAGAGGATTGACTGGTCCACGTTTATTTTATAGTTTGAAAAATTTATAAAAAATAAGGCATTTTGTCAGCGAATTTTGTTATTACACGATTTCGATGGATCTTCATGAATATTGTTGTCGATATAAATCACCCTAGTAACGTGCATAATTTTAAAAATTTTATTTGGAATATGGAGAAAAAAGGACATAATATAT
>JALHSR010000221.1 GCA_022865315.1 Methanotrichaceae archaeon
TAATCCCGAAAGGGGATCGCCAAGTTCATCTAATCGACGGCAAGCCAGCTGGATGCCAAAGCTCATAAAACTATTCATGATATATAATAGTATTTATAGTATATATAACTGGCGATAGCTCGGTTATTCGAAGTCCTCTAGCAATAGTGTTATGCAAAATATTAAATGTCTTGATGATTATAATCTTTTAGAAGGGATGTCGGATGAATTGGGGCGCTATAGTCATTCTTATGGGAGTTTTCGTCGTAATAACCGGAATAGCCCTTGTGGGCGTTCAGGTTCTTGAAGGCAAGGGTCAAGAAATAAAGGAGCATAGTTTCAAGCTAATTGGGGCGGAAGCTGGCTCTAAACGGTTCCAAGTTGAGACTTCTTTCCCTGGATTGCCCGTAATTGCCTTAGGGGTCATTTTGCTGATATCTGGTGCAGCCATTTCAAGATTATAATTGATTCATAAAAGCAAAATTAAATTGTTATTGTTATTGTTCTTGCTATTGCTATTGTTGGATGCTCGCAAAAGCATATAATTCTTTGAAGACAGTTCCTATAAGCATGAAGCCCAGAGAACTATCTCAATGGGAATGTTCAGCACTTCTCGCCAAAAGCAGATATGGCAGGCTGGGTCTGTCGATGAACGACGAACCTTATGTAATTCCTATGTCTCATGTCTACTTTGGAGGTAAGGTATACCTTCATTCTCGAGGAAAAGGCAAGAAAGTGGAGTTTGCTGCAAAAAATCCAAATGTCTGTTTCCAAGTAGATCGGCTTGATAAGAACCATTGGTCAAGCGTAGTGGTCTATGGCATTGTTAGACTCTCTTCGGATTTGGATGCCAAGATGAGGATGTTTGATGCATTCATCCAGAAAGAAATGGAGGGTCATGGAGGAAAACAGTTCGATAGAGACCAGCTTGAGAAAATGGATATGACCATCTGGGAGATCGAGATCAGAGAGATAACCGGGAGAGAGGGAATCTGGTAAATGCCTGAAGGAGCAAGATGGACAGAAAAGTATAGACCCCAACATTTAGATGATATTTTGGGAAACAATAAAGCAGTTTCAGAGTTGCGCGGATGGGCAGCGTCGTGGGAAAAAAATATTCCAATTGTCAAGGGAGCTATACTTTATGGCCCTGCTGGCACCGGAAAGACATCTGCTGCTCTAGCGCTTGCAAATGAAATTGAATGGGACTACATTGAAATGAATGCTAGCGATGTACGAACAGCAAGCATGATACAACGCATTGCTGGCCCCGCAACCAGGAGCATTTCCTTTACTGGCCATAGGAGATTAGTAGTTTTGGACGAGGCTGATAATTTACATGGCACAGCAGATCGAGGTGGGGCTGCAGCTATGTTACGTTTGGTCAAAGAAACTAGCCAGCCCCTCCTTCTCATTGCAAATGAATATTATGAGATAGAGAAGCCGCTAAGAGATGCGATAAAGGGTATACAGTTTAGGTCTATAAGATCCACAACTATCGTTTCCACCCTCAGGGAAATCTGCATGAAAGAGGAAATAAACTATGATCCTCAAGCCTTGGAGTTGATTGCAGAACGGTCGGGAGGCGATCTCAGAAGTGCTATAAACGATTTACAGGCAGCTGCACAAGGAAAGACTGATGTCAATTTGGATGATGTCGTTACAGCAGAACGGGACGTTCGTGCCTCTATCTTTAAGGTTCTTGAGGTAATATTCAAAGGTAACAAAGCTACGGAGGCGTTGGGTGCTTCATATGATCTCGACGAAAGTCCCGAGGATTTAATTCATTGGGTGGACGAGAATTTGCCTGTAGCTTATGAGGGAGAAGATCTGCTAAATGGATATGAAATCCTCGTTCGTGCTGATATATTTTTGGGAAGGGTTAAGAGACGGCAGAGCTACGGTCTCTGGCGTTTCGCGTCCTTTCTTATGACTGGAGGAGTTCAGGCGGCCAAAGCTGGACGTAGGCATGGCTATTTGGCTTTCCGTCCTCCCAGCATTTGGCGCAGGATGGGCCAGACAAGAAAGGCACGGAATATCAGAGATTCAGCTTCAAGAAAGATTGCCCAACGATGCCATGTTTCCAAGAGGTTTGCTAGTATGGAGCTGCTGGACTTTATCGGATTATTATTAAAAGACAAAAAATTTGCCTCAAAAGTAGCAGCTGAATTAAATCTTGATGCAGAAGAGATAGCTTTCTTGATTGATAGCACGCCTTCGACCAAAAAGGTTCAGACAATTTTTGAAGAAGCTCAGAGATTACTAGAAGCTGATCGCGTTGAGGAAATAGAATTAGCCTGGCATAGATCGCCCCGGGATTCACTGAATCAATCACATGGGATAGAAAAGCCAGAGTTCATGACACAACCTGCAGAAATCAAGCCCAAAGAAGTGAAGGCGGCAAAGAAAGAGCCCGCCCCCCATATCAAAGTCGACTCCGACCCAGCATGCAAGAAGCAAAGGTCCATATTTGATTTTTAATCTGGTTGAGCTTGTTTTCAATTTATCTTAGTTATCTTATTAGCCTTTTCTCCAAAATTTGCAGGATCAATATAAGAAATAATTAACCACGATAATATTTATATGTAGCTTATTTTTAAAAAGTATATCTATGAACTTCATCATGTCAAAAATTTTATAACCTCAGCATTATGGGTATATTTCATTCGGTGCTTGAAGGAACATATTATTTCTAAACCATATATTCACGACTCCGTGCCTTTTGCCATGATACCTATTTAGTGGCCAGTTGGCGAGTCCAGTTCTAGAGTGATCTAGATCTGGGGAAGCTATTGGCTGATGAAAACTATTTCCAAAGGAATCACATGGGATCGGACCAATGGCTAGTCACAAAACTATCCCTTATATTGCAGAGCATCTGTTAGGCACTTTGCATATCGATTTTCCAGGTTAGATCTCGAATATGGTAATAACGTGAATAGAGAAAAGGAAGAATTGGAGAGCTAGCAATCCAATTCAATAAGTGTTGAGCTCTCCTCTGAAGATCATCTCCTGAATCTGGGATATATTTTCTAGCCAATCATTCATTAGCTCTTCAGCTTCCGTCTGTACTTTAACCATATCGGCTCCCTCCTTTAGGACGACCTGAATGCCAGCCATATGAGGTTCGTCGATGGGTCTTCCTATTTGCGATAGGATACGTATATAGACCTCTTCGATGCTATCGATCTCTTCTGCGATCTTTTTGGAAGCTACCATGGCTAACAAGTTGTATATCTTGCCAACATGGTTGATAGGGTTTTTGCCTGATGTAGCCTCAAGACTCATCGGTCTGCCTGGCGTGATGAGTCCATTTGTTCTATTGCCTCTTCCTACGGCCCCATCATCTCCCATCTCAGCTGAAGTACCGGTAACAGTGAGATATACAGAGCCTTTTTCGATGTCGTCAGCTACATTTATCTGGGCCTTAATCTTGCGTGAAGTGAATTGTGAAGTGTATTCAGCAATGTGTTGTACGATGTCTTCCTTGAGTTGAACATAATCCTCAATGCTGGAGACATATTTGTCTATCATGGCGCAGGCAATGGTCAAATTGATGCTATCGCGCTCCCTCATGCCCATCACTTTGGTATCTTCACCTATCGCTGGAATCTTTTTTTTCAGTTTCAATAGCTCACGTTCAGTATTGTAAACTATTTGTTCAGTTTCTGAGAGGGGTGCGTAGCCCACGCCAAATGAAGTGTCGTTGGCGCTGGGAACCTTTCTCCCGAAGACATCTCGCAAATCAGAGGATCCCATGCCAATCTTGGCATCAATAATTGTATGGTGGTTTATATCTAAATTAGACAGCGATTCTTCGAGCAGTCTCCGTGCAGCTCTAATAGCGATAGTGTCTACAGGTATCTCTTCCCCTTTAAATATTCGAGTTGCCCTGCCTGTGAGTAGAATATAAATGGGGCAAATAACTTCGCCGCCTCCGAAAGATGGATTGGACCTACCAG
This sequence comes from Methanotrichaceae archaeon, assembly GCA_022865315.1. Classification (GTDB taxonomy): domain Archaea; phylum Halobacteriota; class Methanosarcinia; order Methanotrichales; family Methanotrichaceae; genus JALHSR01. The sequence continues at coordinate 3,942 of JALHSR010000221.1, forward strand.
CAACTATTTGGGTCTTATCAGTATTGTGGTGCAGTACAGCACCAAACCTTTTCAGGTACTCTTGGCATAACGCCCGGCTAATGGATTCTGCCAGTCCATCAGCCACGCTATCTGGATGGCCTATACCTTTGCGTTCTACCAGCTCAATCTCTTGCAGCTCAATTGGTCTTTGATTTAGGCGCTCAACTTTGATATTTCTCTTCATGAACTTTCCTCTAATGTGGCCGAAGGATTATGAAACCTGAAGATGTGGCTCAGGAGGTTTCCAATGACTTAAAAATGCTTTGCACGTATCCAGAATTCAATAGAGATTAAATAGATGAGAAAATTATAGACTGGCAAAACTGCAAATCTGCGTCAGTGGAGTAAATGAAAATGAGACTTATATTTATGGCAGGCAAAGGTGGCGTGGGCAAGAGCGTGTGCTCAGCGGCCACTGGCATTTGGTCTTCTCAGCAGGGAAAGGAGACTCTAGTGTTTTCCATGGATCCCGCTCACTCTTTATCTGACATATTTGATATTGAAATTGGATCTAAGCCAGATAAGATCGGTGAACACTTATACGCATATGAGCCCGATCTAAATGAAGAATCCAAGAACTTTTTCAAAAGATATAAAAATATGATTACCGCTCTCTTTGGTCTTTTTGAGGCTGAGGTCAAGCCTGAGGATTTTGCTTCAATGCCCGGCATTAGCGAGCTAATCTTTATGGATAAGCTGAACGATATCTATGTGGAAAAGAAATATGATCTCGTGGTGATCGATTCTGCACCTACCGCTATGGTTCTTCCTCTTCTTCAATTGCCATCCATAACTACAGGTTTTGTCAGTAGAATCCTGGGAATGCGAAATAAGTGGATTGGATTGCTCAACATGTTAGAGGCCGGTTTTGGTGATGCAATTTTAGGTGAGATTAGAGGCATGAGAATCAAATCTGAGACTATGAGAAATGCAATAATTGATCCCAAGACTTCTGCAATAACAGTAGTGACTATACCTGAGAAAGCTGCTGTGATGGAGAGTCAGCGCTTGATCGAGATCGTAGAATCTCATGGGGTGCTTGTTGGATCAATAGTAATTAACCATGTAATGAGAGAGTGCGATTGCCAGTTTTGCATGCGCAAGGTGACCTCTCAGATATCCTATATCGATGACCTGAAGAATAAGTACGCTAACAAGCGCATAGCTATCCTTGATGATTTTGGAGCAGAAGTGAAGGGGGATAGCCTACAAAGAGTGGCCCAAGACCTTTATGGTTCTGGACAGCTAACCATTTGAGCGGCGAATGCAGCGAATATGTTATGGGTCTTTCCAATGGATGAAGAAAAAAATTCGGTTTCGATAATGGAATTTGAGAAAAGAGCGGATTGATTTTCCTATATTAGTGAGCGAAGTAAATCAGCGTTAATGAGTTGAAATCCGAATCATGGTCATCCTTCTCAAATTAGAGGTTGACAAAAAATTCTTGTGCTTACATTAGCCGTTTTCCATCCAAATTATTCTGATCAATTGAAATAATCCTAAAATAGATAGTTCTTTAACTATCTACGGGAAAATTTTTCAAAGCTGTCTCCTCTTTCTCTGGATCAAAGCAGGTTAGCTCCCCTAGTATTGCTAGGATAAACAATGACCACTGGTCGGCCTAATTCTTGGGCAAGGAACCATGGATCTGCAATGAGGTCGGGAGACATGAAATCAGGAGCCAAGAAATCAGAAGTTGCGAAATTTGGAGGCAAATAATTTCTGTTTTTCATCCACGCTGTGCCGTTCAAATAGAGTGGCGTAGCATTCGTCATGAACATAGGATAATATATTTCAGTAGGAGCCAAAATAGGATTCAATTGACCGTTGATTATTTGATACCCTCTCGGAATTCCACCCCAGCTCCAAAGATCATTTTTTTCTTCGGCTGGAACAGGTTTGTTGCCATATTTTTCAATCCACGTCTTGCCAAAGTCTTCGCCTACGCTTTGCATTTGGGCTGATGATAGTGCCATACTGCACAGAACAAAGGCTCCGATTAGAAATCGAATTATCATATCAACTTCTCTCTTGAATATATTCACAAAATGCATAAAAAGTTTTTCTCCTCAGAATTATGCCGAAGCGGCAAATGAGTCTACAAAGTCATTTTCTATTGAATAATGGCAAGATCAGGCTGTAAAAATTGGGATTACAATCAACACGATGGTTCTTGCTTTTACAGATTAGTATCATTAATACTCTATTAAGCATTAAATGAAATAAGTGGAGATTTTGCTTTGATATCATAAACATGATAATGCTAGAGAGCCGCAGGAAGGAGGAGGTCCTGAGCTCTCTGAGCGGAGGGCGTTCATCGGGATATGCGATGATTGATCTATTATATTACGACCTCAAAGTATTTAACTCTTTCTATATCAAAATACTGTAATAAAATTTTAAAAATATGTGCATATCATGCAATTAAAATTCAACGCCAATATTGATCTGCTTCTTGCCTGAACAATGAAGAAAAATTTCTATTTCAAATCAATAGCCTACACTTCTTATATGGCCAGCTACTTTCTGCAAATAAGATTGGTTATATTGTATTTTTCTTGATTTTCCACAAAATAATGGAGCTAGATCGAAAAAGCTGATATGGATATTTGAGACTTCACGAGTTTAAAGTTTTTATAAGCATAAAAATTTGAGTCTTGAAGTTTATCTTTATTATCGACATCGACTTAATAAGTACGAGATGATAGGAAGCATTCAGTTCGATATAAAGCAAAACAATGGCCATTATTGAAGTCAATGGAATCAGCCAGGAAGTTGATACCGGCATAACAGTCAAGCGAGCGCTCGAATCTTTAGGCTACCGGATCAATAAATTTCCGGAGAATCAAGGGCTTTTCATGCCCTGCCAGACAGGTGGGTGCTGGGCGTGTGCAATGAAAATTGATGGAGAATTGTCTCCAGCTTGCATATCAAGAGTTGGCGATGGAATTCGCATAGAGACAAATCTGAAGGATATCACTCCTGCAAAGCTAGTCGGCGGTTTCATGGGTCATCATGTGGGGGGAGGAGGAACGCCGTGGTGGATAAAGGGTAATCATATTGAAGTCGCTTGTTTTGCTGCAGGCTGCAACTTTAAATGTCCTCAATGCCAGAATTGGACATTCACCTATATGAACGTGGCAAGCCTCTGCGTCCGGAAGAAGCTGCTGCCACAATGACCTCTAACAGAGCGATTTATGAAGTTGATCGGCTGGCAATCTCAGGAGGAGAATGCACATTGAATCGGCCGTGGCTAGTTCAGTATCTTCGCCATCTCAAGGATAAAAATCCAGGAGCACGATTGCATGTTGATACAAACGGTTCGATTCTAACCTCAGACTATTTGAATGAATTAGTTGATTCTGGAATGACAGATATCGGCATAGATCTCAAGGCGCTCCGCTTACAGACTTTTCTGGACATTACTGGACTTGAGGACAAAAATCTAGCAGAAAGATGTCTGCAAACTGCCTGAAAAGCTGTAGATTATTTGATCAAGAATCACCCGGAAGTTTTCATCGGAATTGGAATACCATATAATCGAGATTTGATTTCTATGACCGAAATAGAAGAAATGGGAAAGAAGATCTTCCATATGGATCCATGGGTTCAGGTTTGCGTGCTTGATTATCGCCCTGCATTCAAACGCTTAGGCATCTCTAGGCCTTCTTATGAAGAGATGAGCTCTATACATGAAGTTTTAAGCGGTGTAGGTTTGGAGTCCGTTCTTTGCCAGACCGAAAAGGGAAGATTAGGTCCTGATGGGAGCCTATTAGGATAGCAATTCAAAATTGTTTTTTTAGAATTTATTGTTGGCCAAGATTGCATGCACTATTAAACGATATGACAACAACAGCTTTTTAAAAAATATTTGTTTATTAATTAAATAATAATATAATATGTTTTGTTGCCCAGCAATATCTCATTACTTAATTCAGTTAATCTGCAAAAATATTTGGGGAAATGCTAGGCTATGTCGCCTATTTTCATAATGGTTAGGTCCCTTTAGCTATCAGGTAAATATTCCGAAGAAATACCTGATAGCAGCTGCGTTAGAGAGAGCTGCCCTTAATTTTAAATTTGCAGTAAAAGTATTGCCTTGAATTTTCATTTGCCCGTCTTTCTCAGCATTCCTATAAGCTTCTACCGTATCCTGAGCATCCAGCACTTTGTCAATAGCTTCTTCGGTTGCATAAACTTCTATGGTAGGATTATCTATGCCTCCTTGGGCAGAATTAACTATCTTAGCATTTTGAGTCTCAAAACCCCAACTTAAGGTGCTGTTATTGCTTAAAGGTATAGTGAAATTTATCTTTTCGCTGCCCAAAAGAGCTTTTAGGACCTCAGGGGCTTTTTCTATATTGACATTATAGTTATCCACGAGTTGCTGCAAATTATCGAACTCTATTTTAGCGCTCGATACCGATAATAGTAGGAATAATGCAAATATTAATGCAATTGGGGTTTTCATGGTCCTTTGATACAATTCTCTTCTATATAGCTCTTATTCCATTATCTTAGGTGATGATTTCATTTGAAGGAAACAATTCGAGTAACACAGAAAGTGCAAGAGTCGTTCGTGTCTTTTTTTAATTATCAAAAAGCACTATTCAACCTTGAAAAATAAAGAGAATATTATATTGTTAAAGGGGGCCCAAAGGATCTGCCCAGAAGGGCTCGACATTAAGTCTATCAGAGATTTGTTGATTCAAAACAGGCGGATAATATGGGTAGTAATATGGGTTATAATCTGGGTTGTAATATGGCCGGTAGCCTGGGATATAAGATCCCTCATCTCCATACAAGAAACGATAGGCTTCTGCTTCCCAAAGCATTTGTTCGTAATATTCCTTGCTTGGGCAGGTCCCTTGGTAGAATGACTGGAGCTCACAATAGGTGCCATCTGGAAAGTAACAATTTCCTTCTTTTGGACAACCACCATGTTGAACGCAATAGACTTCTGCAGGGTTACTTTGGTCGCATGGACAGGTTCTTCCTATGCCAATAGATAGTGCAGGCATAGACATTATCCCTATCAAGCTCAGAATCATAACCAAGATATTGACCAATTTCATATGCAATCCCCTTATTTTTTCATTAATGAGAGCGCTTTGCTCTTAAAACCTATCCCTCTCAGAGGAAATCCAATTGAAAATTAGATCTTTTCAGAATTTCATATCCTCAATTGCAGCATAAGCCAACAACATATACTATGTCGCATCATGCTTTTAGGGTATATTCTTTGAGATCCAATTTAGTATTGTTGAGCCATCCCCTCTAACAAGGCTAGATATGTTCAAGAGTGCCTTATCTATGCCGATCTTCAATAAAGGATTAACATGCTTGATCTTGTATCTTGCTGGCTTGACCATCAGCACTCAATAATTTCGATATTCAAAGATGATTCTAGCCATTCTGCGACTATCGTTCGGTGACAAAACTTTTTTGGTGGAGCATTACATAGTAATAAGACATTTTGCCCTAATGCCTTGGACACTTGAATAGGATCCAGCTTGCTCAGAATGCGATCTTTGTATTCGTTTTCGTATTGAGATGAGTCAATTGAATCATTAATCAAAACGTTCTACTAGGTCTGAAGGGGGTGCCCAATGCTCAAAATGTCTGCTTTTGTACCATGACGGTCGTCGTTTGGATATTGATACAGCATATGGATCGTTGCCTTTCGTCGAGAAATTTGATGTTTTCATTTTTTTTTAATCATCCTGCCATTAATGGTAAGTTGTGATTCTAATAAGATCGATTTTCTTAAATGATTGAACGAGAACTCTTATTACTTTTACGATGAATTATTATGATCAAATTAGTGCAAGCAATAGGAAACTCTCATGCAAGTCAACACCTTCGATGTAATTGAAAGGCGGAAACATTTGATCATGTTCAAGCTAGGGAGGCGCTGGATTCTTAAGCACTATTTTGACAATAAAGAAGTATTCAAAGAATTGGCCGAAAACTACGATAAAGACAATTATCGTTTTGAATTCAAGACTATAGGAGAACGAAACAAAGCTTTGAAACTTTTGGATTTACGAGGATATAATGTAGAACTTGTGGAAAATCTGAAAGGATATGTTGTGAAAATGAGTAAGTTCGATAGATATGCCCCTGTACTTAAGAATTCCGTGGCTTTTGTCGAAACAACGGATTGGCGAATATTCCTCATGAAAGATCTGGATGCAGTCGAAGAAGCTCTAAAGCTTGGCGCGGAGATTTATGAAGGATTGATAAGGTTTGATGTACTCTTCAAGACTTAATGCCTCCTTATTGGCATGAGTTTTCATAGCTTCAAGTTAATCAGAAGCAACGCCTATTTATTTTCGATGAGGTCAATTGGAGAAAAGAACCTAAATCTATATGTCTAACATTTTCCATAAGATCTACCAAAATGATTAACCAAAGACAAATATCTACATCAAGCGAAATAGACCTTGCATCTGTACCTGGGAGAATCAAATGATAATCTTGGTACTCAACTGCGGAAGTTCCTCCATCAAGTACGGTCTCTATTCTATGAGCAATCAAGAGAAAACTTTGGCCCGCGGTGCTATAGAAGGAATTGGCTCGGGGTGCTCAAAATTTTTTCAGCTTTCTGCTGCAGAAAATATCGAGCAAGAGGTCAAAGTTGATGACCATCAGCAGGCCATCTCGTTATTGATTGAGGCATTGACTGAACTCAATAAGGACCAAGTATCTCCAGGTTCTATCGAAGCAGTTGGACATCGAGTTGTGCATGGGGGTGAAAAGTTTACTGATGCCATCAAATTAGACCTAGATTTAGTCGAGGTTTTAAGGGGAATTACCCATCTAGCGCCTTTGCATAACCCGTCTAATCTCGCAGGGATTGATGCAATTTCTTGTCTGCTTCCTCTGGTGCCTCAAGTGGCCGTTTTCGATACAGCTTTTCATCAGACGCTCCCAATCCATGCTTATTTGTATGCATTACCTTATGAACTCTATGAAAAATATGGTATCAGACGCTATGGATTTCATGGAATATCTCATCGTTTTGTGATGCAGGAGGCTTCGAAGATCCTTCAGAAACGGCCAGAAAGTTTGCGTATTATAAGTTGCCATCTTGGGAACGGATCGAGCATTTGCGCCATAAGATATGGTCGATCGGTGGACACGAGTATGGGGTTCACTCCTTTGGAAGGCTTGGTCATGGGTACTCGTTGCGGGGATCTCGACCCAGCTATCCCGTTGTTTCTTATGGATCGGATTGGTCTGGATTCCACTGAAATCAATGATCTCCTGAATAAGAGAAGTGGTATCGCGGGCATATCCTGCTGCTCATCAGATATGAAAGAGATTATAAAGGCCATTTATTCTGATGAAAATTATTATGCTTTAAATTTGACTCATCCTTGCCACAAGAAAGCGAAGCTAGCATTGGATGTCTTCATCTACCGACTCAGGAAGTATATTGGAGCTTATGCTGCTGCAATGGATGGTGTGGATGTATTGATTTTTACTGGAGGTATCGGCCAGAATTCATCTATCGTACAGCAAGAAGCTTGCGCAAAATTACAGTTCATGGGGATAGAGACCGGGCGGCCTAAGAATCTAGGAAATGGTTGTATAGAGCTCAGCAAGCCCGATTCCAGGGTTAAGGTGCTTGTCATCCCTACCAATGAGGAACTTATGATCGCCAGAGATGCTATGAAAGTATTCAATTAAACGATAATGAAGCTATATTGACGACTTTTCTTTACTTGAGGCCGTTAAATAATGGTTTTCAAGGTTCTTGATTTCTTTGAGACCTACGAGCTGGTTGAATTCGTCGAATTTCATCAAGCGATCCTCTAAGTATCGTTGTACCTGATATGCAGCAATGTCTCGAAAAGATCTGATACGGCTCTGGCAATGGTATAAGTACAGGCTGTTGCATGTGATACTACGGAATAACCAATCTCTTGCAACTCTTTTGCCCCGAGCAATGGTGTCTTGCCACTTGGTATCAGGTTTACCATTGTAGGAGCTTTCACCTCACTCGTGATCCGCTTCATCTGTTCTCTTGTCTCAGGGGCCTCCACGAAAATTAAGTCTGCTCCAGCTTCTTGGTACAGGTTAGCACGGCGGATCGCTTCGTCTATTCCGAGAACGTCCAAGGCATCGGTGCGTGCCATGACGACCAGATCTGGATCGGATCTGGCATCTAAAGCTGCTTCTAACTTGGCCACCATTTCTTCGACAGGGATAACTTGCTTGCCGGACATATGGCCGCATTGTTTTGGTTCTGCTTGATCTTCTATTTAATAGACCAGCCACGCCAGCCTTTTCAAAGAGTTTTACGGTACGTATCACATTGATCACATTTCCATGGCCAGTATCACCATCTGCCAAGACAGGTATCTTTACTGTGTCGACAATTCGTGAGGCACAATCTGCCATCTCTGTTAGAGTTAGTAGGGATACATCTGGTTTGCCCAATAAGGCGGCGCTGTTTGCATAACCCGCGGTGAAAATAGCCTTGAAACCGGTTTTCTCTACTATTTTAGCGCGTGAACACTCCCTGCCCTAAAGGGCAGGGCTTCTATCGCCTTTGCGAAGAGATTGTGTTCCCAATCTCAGAATATTGATAGCCGCATTCTGATATCGATCCATTGTCAGCCCGCACTGGGGACAGCTATGGATTCTATCAGATAACGATTTTTCAACCAAGATA
>JALHSR010000222.1 GCA_022865315.1 Methanotrichaceae archaeon
GCCACTCAGAGGCTGGCGCAATCCTGAGGTTCGATGCCACCGCCTCTGTCAGCTGCTCATTTGCCTGCAGCAGGACCTCCTCGTTCTCAGCCAGCCTTGGCAGAAGCAGGTCCTTGCGGGGTATTGGATCGGCCTCATGCCGTTCTGCCAGCGCTTTGGCATGCTGCTCCAGTTGGTCGGTGCTGAACAGTTCAGATTTCAGCGGCGGCTCATAGTCATACATACGCAGGAAGCCATCGCCGTCGAGGCGCGACTTGAGATGTTTTAAGCTCCTATGAACTTCATTTTGGCTCAAAATCAATTCTAGACACCCGGTTTAGCTGAACAGTGGCACACCATCGGTGCCGGCCTTCTGGAGGCAGGGAGATTCCCAAACTCTACTTGGATTAAAAGAGTCAGGGCTTAGACTTTTCTGAATGATAATGTATCACGTACATGCCCTTTAATATTTATTGGCATTGTGTAACAAGGGAAAGCCAATCACGCTGTTTCACGAACCGACTTTCTAGAAGACCATGGTTCCAGCTATTGCAGCCTGATCTTCAATAATTCAATTGCTTGCTTTTGTCTTTAATATCAACACCAAAATGATGAATGGATCAGAGAAAGCACAGAGGGGCAAACGCTGTCTGAAGGCGAATTACCGGGGTGCCATCTTTCTGAGGTTCAGCAGCTGGGCTGTAGCCGTGAAGATCGATCGCCTGATTTTCTGGAGAGTGGCTCCGACGTTCCCTATGCTCTTGCTCTCAAAGCACTTCATAGTGAATCTGAAATAAGATGCAGTTTTTGCCAAGGAGAGGCAGCTGGGGTATAAGAGCTATCTATAGCGTCTTTTCCAATTTCATTTATTACCAGTAAATTTTTATGCGGAATTCCCATTTCCCGCATTAAATTTTCCCATCTGCGTTCAAGAGTGATAGACGTTGTCATGGATTCAAATTTTTTGGAAAGCCTTGGCATTTTCGATAAGTTTTGCTAGCTAACGATTTTGGAAATTTCGATGGCGCTGCATAGCGGCAAATTTTCAAATTAGCGATTTTACTTCCTGTAAAAATTAATTAAAGGGGATGGCTATCGATTATGTACCGTACATAATATATCCCCTTTGGGGAATGCCTACATAGTTTACGTATCCCTCATCATATTTGCTCTAATTTTCGATTAGTCCGTGGCCTTTGAAGATGAGACTTGCCTCATCGAAAGTCAGATCCTCAGGCGGAATTATGATATCTGATTGAACTATATTCGCTGGATCAAGAGGGATACCCTTATCCCTCACCAAAGATATCAGCTCAGCCAAGTCCGTCCTGAAGCCGTCCTTATCTACACCGGTAATATGATTAACAATGCGATTATCGATAGCGTTCAACTGTTTCACTAAGGTATTATCAACGTTGTACTGCCCTTGGCCCATAATCCTAACTATCATTTGTTCATCTCCTGCTTGAGCCTAGCTAATTCGTTATCGATGGAGCTCTGAGTCCTGACTTTTTTTAGCTCTCCAGCGATCTTGTCCTCTGCAGTGTAATCTTCAAGTACCCCAGACTCTAATAACTCATCTAAAGCTGCAGAACGAGCCTTCATGGTTTCAGTCTTATCCTCGGCCCTTTGGATGGCCATGCCTACATCCGCCATTTCCTCACTTATCCCAGTAACAGACTCGGTAACTTTAACCTGAGCCTCTGCAGCAGAGTATTGAGCCTTGATTGTTTCTTTTTTTGCTCGAAAGGATTCTACCTTTGTGTTCAACCTGCTCTCCGCAGCTGTAAGCTTTTGCAATTCCAGATCCAGCTCCCCAATTTGCTGGTCCAAGTTATCTACTTCCCCCTGCAGGGATATCTTACGCTCCAGTGCCAACTTAGCGAGATCCTCGCGATCGGATTTTAGCGCCTCTCTTGCTTGATCGTCCATCCTATCGATGCTCGCCTTCAATCGAGCCCTTTGCAGCTCGAGCCTCTTTTTTGAAGTAGCCACCTCTGCCACGCCCTTCCTCACATTCTGCAGTAGCTCTAGCTGCTTTTCATAAGAATAATCGAGAGTCACTCGAGGATCTTCTATCCTATTCATTATCTTATTTATCTTTGAACTCATAATCGTGTTCATACGGTCAAGCAAACCCATTAGAGTGCCTCCAAATTTTGTTCAAATCAATCTTCAATAATAACGTCTTCAGAAGTATTTATCGCATACTAATTCGTTTAAATAAAAATGGCATAACTTATAGATCTAGGTTTGGTCACCTGTGACTACTCCCGCCAATAAATTGGCAGGCATCTAGGCTTTCGCCAGAGATTGTAATCCCAATCTCAGAATGTTCTTGGCAGCGTTAAGATCTCTGTCTATTGATAGATTGCAGAAAGGACAATTATGCATCCTTTCCGAGAGATCTTTCTAAATTTATCAATCCACATCCAGAACACATTTGAAATGTGCCATTGGGATCTACTAGTACCACTCTTCGACCAGCGCCCTCAGCCTTGTACGAAACGTATTGTACCAACTTACCCCAAGTACAATCCATGATGCGTTTTGCTAGGCAGTGGTTTTGGACCATGCCACTAATATTTAGATCTTCGAAACAAATTGTACCATACGAATTAACTAGATTCCGACTAACCTTTTGGACAAAATCGTATCTATTGTTAGCTATTCGCTCATAGACACGAGA
>JALHSR010000223.1 GCA_022865315.1 Methanotrichaceae archaeon
CCCTCTAGAATGCGAGGAGTGAATGTGATGAGATTGCGAGTCGACAACAGTATGCTGATGGCAAAGAATTTATTCTAAATGGTTAATGTTCCTGGAAAAATGAGGATTAGACTTACCTATAAGATGAGAATAAAACTCAATGCAGATTTTGCCGTTATGCCTCGCAACAATTTTGCTGACAACAGCGTTAGTCGTAGTTTTACCATCGGCCTCAGCAAGTGACCCCCTTGCCTTTCCGACAGGTAAAGAATCCGCTGCTGAAAAACGTTCTAAACCATCTTACCATATCGACGGCTGTTACCGTCTTTGCAGCCGGCAATATGCGCATGAAAAATCAATTTATGCAATCCAGAACTAACAATCGTTTGCTAAAACTTTTACATAAATTTTTGGATAAACGTAAATATGTTTGAGGAAATAAACAGTATTATGATAGATGCTGTTAGGGGCAATATTGGAAGGAAAAGCTCTTTAAAAATTCTCGATAGTTTATTAAAATCTAGCTTGCTGATTATTCCACTCATCTTAATGTTATTTTCATCTTGTTTTGCTCATGCCCAAGATATGGATTTTCCTGATATCAGGAACGATGCAACTGAATACACCATTGCTGCTAACCTGAAGGCAAACAATACTCCTGCATGGAGTAATAATGAGGAAGACTCAAATTTTGCTACTCAGGGATTTATCGCAACCGATGATCCCCTGATTATTCCCTCTGATATCACGAATTATACCTCTTGGAATATGGAAGCATTTTCGTACCTGGCTAATGGGACCTGTCCTGACACGATAAATCCCCTTTTGTGCAGGCATGCACGATTAAACAACATTAACGGGTTATTCGAAGTGGTCCCGGGTATTTACCAGGTCAGGGGATATGATATGACAACAATGAGCCTCATTAAGGGTGATACTGGCTGGATAGTCATTGATCCCATGAATGTAGTTGAGACTGCACGGGCTGCAATGGACCTGGTAAATAGGACATTAGGGGATTATCCGGTGAAGGCGGTCATTTATTCACACCCGCATGCAGACCACTACCAGGGAGTAAAAGGAGTAATTACTGATGAGGAAGTTGCCGCTGGCGATGTCGAGATCATCGCACCTGAAGGGTTCATGGAGCATGCAGTCAGTGAGAATGTGTATGCCGGAACTGCTATGCAACGGCGGGCTGCGTATATGTACGGGTCGCGCCTTCCCCGTGACGAGAAAGGTCTTGCCGATGACGGCCTTGGCAAGTATCCAGCAATTGGAAGGGAATCTCTTATTGCACCTACGATTAATATTGCCAGGACCGGCCAGGCACTGACTATTGACGGAGTCAAAATGGAGTTTCAGTATACACCAAATACCGAAGCACCGGTTGAGATGAACATATGGTTCCCGGATTATAAGGCACTTTTCATGGCTGAAAACTGCGTAGCGACGCTCCATAATATCCTGACCCTTCGCGGAGCACAGGTCAGAGATCCGCTTGCTTGGGCTGAATCCCTTGACGAATCACGAAGATTATACGGCAATCAGTCTGAGGTTGTATTTACCGCCCATAACTGGCCCAGGTTCGGGAATGATAAGGTTATAGAACTCCTCGAAAACCAGCGTGACATGTACAAGTATATCCATGACCAGACGCTGAATCTCATTAATAAGGGATATACCATGGATGAGATCTCGAATATGATCGTTCTTCCCGAATCCTTACCGGAATACTGGTATACCCATGGGTTTTACGGCCAGATCTACATGGCTGTGAAAGCAACATACCAGAAATATCTTGGATTTTACGATGCGAATCCCATTAATCTGAAGCGGCTTCCTCCGGAGGAGTTTGCCCGGAATATCACCGAGTATATGGGAGGATCAGATGCTGTCCTGAAGAAACTTGCCGAAGATTATGAAGCTGGACGGTATGAACTGGTAGCCTCCATAGCTTATTATCTCGTCTTTGCAGATCCTACCAATATGGAAGCCAGGGAGATGGAAGCTGCTGCTCTTGAACAGCTCGGATATCAGGCAGAATCAGGTCCGGCACGGAATGCATATCTGGTTGGGGCCCAGGAACTTCGCAGTACCGGTCCTGTACAGGGAACGACGATGATATCTTCAGATGTAATGTCTGCGATGTCTCTAAGTCAGCTCCTTGAGTATCTTGCAGTCAGGCTCAATGGTCAGAAAGCAGATGGAGAAAATTTCAAGATGAACCTGATAATTAACGATACATCCGATAAAGCAATAATTCAGGTGAAGAATAGTGTGCTTAATTACTGGGTGAATGAACCCTCGATAGAAGCAGATGTTACCGTCTATATGCCCCGAAAGACTCTTGAACAACTGGCACTTGATCCATCCGTTCCTCTGGCAGACGTGATTACCACCGGAAATTCCTCGGTGTTTAAGCGGTTTATCGGATTGCTCGATGTGTTCAATCCAGCATTTAATATTGTCCTCCCCAATCCTTTTTAGTAATAAAGCCGAAGATGATTCTGGAAGAAACAAAAAGTCGAGAAAGCGCATGGTCATTAATCGTTATATAAAATTGTTTGACACAAACTATGAATTATAGCACAAAATGCGAATAATTCAATATCTTGATCACTTTCAAGGCAAGAAGCCTTTTCGAGCCGGCATGATAGACTCAAGATCTATTCTCGCAGGGGTTCAAGGATTCGAATCCCTTGAGTGATTCTCAATTACACCTAAACATATCGATTTCTTTAAATAAGAGATTTTTCCCTTACTGGCAATTGGGTGCTGATAAATTCGGCTTCCAATGTGATTCTCTTCCATAGTCGTTCAATATTCATGCAAATTGATAAGAATTATAACATGGCAATTTTATCTTTAATTCTGAATTAAATTTTAAAATCGATTTTAAGCACAAAAGTTGCTCGGAATTAAAAGCAGTTCGTATGTGGCATCAAACAATCCATATGGATAGTAGGATGCCATCTCGCATTCAATATAGCTTGGGGATCGGTGCGATTGTGCAATGTGTGGCAATATTTCGCTTAATGGAAGAACATGATCACCAATAACGGAAATGCATCCCAAAAGTCCACCTAGCGTAATTGAACAAGATCCTGACGAAATACCACCCCGCAAAAAAGAAGATCCATTGCTGTCACATATCAGAGACAACTAGAATCTGTGTTCCCTCAAAAATAGGCATCATATCCCTATCCTAGATACAATCGCCCATTCTTATAGCTTGTTTTCACTTTTACCGATTGCCCACTTAAGGAAATGAATTGAGATCATAACATCAGAGAGATAGACAAAGACCTCAATGAATATTGGAACCTCACCAAAGTATTCTTCGCAGAAGTTTAAGAATGACTGGGAGAGGACAAAAAGCAGGAATAAGATAAAACTGCCTAAGACTTTACAGAACCTGGCAGCGCAAAGTCTGGAAGGAAGAGGACAAACAACCTGATTTTCGAAAACAAACCTTATACTAAAAATCAATAACATTAGATGGTTTGTCAGGTTTGTTATCCAAAATAATAAAAAATTAAAAAAAAATGACGATACTCCTCTTCTCTGTTCGGAGAAAATATCAATGACGCGCCCTTATTTTAAACAAAAGAAAGAGCCTTAACAGGCTCTCCTTCCGTTTTTGTTTGTGGTCATTATATTCGGTGCGTAAAAGAGCTTGACATGCGATCGGTCGTCAATCCCTCAACAGAGGTGGACTTACGGTATATTCGTCGGCCACCTCAAACAAATTGTTATAGTCAAGCTCCACCACTTGCTTGAAGTTGCCCCAATTGGTTATCTTCTCAGCCGTTGAGCTACTCATGATTACTATAACGGCAGGAAGCTCTTGCTTATTCCCATATTTATCGTTGAAATTTAGGTTTTGCGTCAACCCAATAATATTGATACGACTGTCTTTGAATCCCTTTTCGAATATTTCGGCAAATTTCTTTGTTGTATCCCGCAAAAACTTCTCATTTGACCAAATGTCGTCCTTAGGTGCGGGTATATTTACAAGCACTAGATATCCTTCACTATCGTTCCCTTGAACCGCTACATCCCAATCCTCGAAGATGCCTTTGCCTAGAATCGATGCCGCTTTGGACGCATCTATCGACTTTGGGCCGGTGTACTCGACTATTGGACTTTCGTAGGGTTCCTCTTCAACCTGTTCCTCTGCAATTCTAGCTTGTTCCTGTTCCTCTGCAATTTCCTCATTTCTCTCTTTTATTCTCGCACGGGCATCGTTAACTATATAAGCCTGTGCGCGGTGTGCATCATCCCAGGAAGGCTGTGAGAAAACTGCAGCATCGATTATTCGTCCTGCAGGACTTTCCCATGCATCTTTTTCCCGGAAGGCCTCACCCATACTATATAGCAATGACATATTTTTCTTTATCAAATCATCACTCCTCACGATTCTATCATAGTCATGGGTTTCATTTGCTTCATCAATGTCATGTATTAACGCCGTTATATTGTTCTTTATTGATGCTACAAACTCTTCTGCACTGAGATTTACTAGTTCAGAATACTTTAAAGGAATTAGCCCCGCATCTATGGGATAATAATCATCCATAGGATCAATGGCATCTACAAAAGCCATTAAACCAATCAACATCATTATTGCCAAAACCAATACCATAGCTTTCATTTATCATCAACTCCAATCGCCATCGGTTCTCCTCTTTGTTCATCAAATATTAAAATATCTCAGTGGCACAGCATATCGAAAAAATTGGCAGCATCGCTTAAAATCGGCGGTTTTAAACAAAGAGAAGCCACAAAAATGTGGCTCTTCCCTGTTGTTTTGGGTGTTCAATATAGCTGAGGCGAAAAAGATCGGAATTTTTCCGAGGGGAATATAGTGATAGTTATGGATTACAATGTTTGCAGTGAGTGTGGACAAAGATTGCATTTTCACGCTTGGAGAGGTCTATCGCTTGTGATGGCGTGCCAGGCTTGTGGACACGTATCGATTGAGGCTTTTCCGTATGCGGATCTTGAATGCGATTTGATTCAGGCATCGGAAAGAGCAATGGCGGGCAAGGCTGTCAATTGACCTCCCTAGCTTTACTAATATAAAAATTTGACAATAATTGTAGAGGACAAAATGGTAGAAATTGAGAAACCTGCGGATATTCGGAAATTGATCAAACAATGGATTACAGAGGTTTGTGACACGGGAAAATTGCCATTCGAGAGCGGCGGAACCGTCGTCCAACTCCTGAATACGTGGCTGCGGTCTTATGATTCAGAGACGGCGAGCAACCTAGAGAAGAGACTAGCCGCTCTCGAATCCCCTTGGCTAGCTTCTCCTCCCCAATGCTCTCAGCCTTCAATGCAGCCTTCTCCATGCGTGCCAACCACTTCTTGTTATGCCATTCAGACGTTACCGCATGGCATATTTCGTGGATTATGACCCCATCGACATCGAGAGAGCGAACGAGAATCCGCTTGCCCTTCCCATCACACTGCCCCTCGAACATGCACCCATCTCCGATAGTCCACTCATGCCTCCTATCCCACCGTGGGAAGAGCGCATCCCTTATGCGCTCAAATGCCTCTTCCAACGCTTTCTTTAAAAAAGAAAAATTGTTGAGCTTATGGCTTCCAAGAATAAACTTCCGGCTTTCCGTTACCGGAATCGACAATCTGGAAATAGTTCCCTGTGTCTACATCGTAAGCAAAGGTTCCTCCCAGAACCCCCAGCATAATCGGATATTGAGTTTCTGGATATTTTACTTTATTAATCGCGGTAACATCCTCTCTTTTGTATACAGGAAAAACTTTACCCTTCCGCAGAGAAACAAATCCCATATTTTTGCCAATACCCGCATACAAATCGTATGCTTCTTGACCGGTGATATTGTATGCCGGCCATATACCAGTATCTTCCCCGATGACTCTCACAATGAGCCATGGATGTACATTGGGCAAATTGTCATCAACAACCTCAATTCCAGCCGCTGGCGCGAACACGCTTACCAATATTCCTATGAAGAGCAAAGCTCCCCAAGCCACATAATTACCCATCAGATCACACTTCCCCTTATCATCGTTGGATTATTTAAGAATACCCTCTGAACATTAATTTTACATTATTTTTTATATTTAAATCCTATTTGCATAATTGTTTAAAGCCATTCAATGAGTCGAAAGACCTTTTTATTCGTGGCTCATTTAAAATTGATTTAAGGCATAGAAATAATTCGGTAATAGTGCATCAGGATAAGATAGGGAGGCTATGTATTGAGGTGCCACATTAGAACGCGTTGGACGAGAGATGAGTTGAACTCCTGACCGCAAGCGTCGTTTCATCCATTTCTTTTGCCGAGTTTTAAACTCCAAGATTGGGAATATGAGCGAGGTAGCTCTCCTTTAACAGTTTTGGATCAATATGAGTATAGATGTCGATGGCTGAGCCTCTTCTATCACCTCTGAGTTCTTGGACATAGTCTCTACGCATGCCTGAATCTAATAAGTGTGTCGTGAACCAGTGTCGACAGGCGTGAGGCGAAAAGTGGTCTTCCATGCGATCTGAATTTTTATCATGAAGCCGAGCCCTACTTGCAGCTTTTGTTATAATCGTATAGCACATGAATTCGCTAACTCTCTGCGTCGGACTCGATACGAACAGGGCTTTGCAGCTTGTTTCTGCTCTTTCCTTGCGAATCTCGATCCATCGACTTAAATATCGGGCGCACTCACTATCGAAATAAACACGTCTGTTGGTTCTTTTCTTTGTGGGCTTCAACAATATAGATCCATCTTTGAGATCGACATCATCAATATCGAGAGATAGTAGCTCGCCACGCCTGATACCTGTTTTGAAAAACACCATCAGCATGGCCTTATCTCTGATATCGAAGCTGTTTTGGATCATTTTTGCAGCATCTGGAATCGAAATTATTTTGTGAGTGTGCTTCTCGCCGTCGTTTTTATAGGCTGATAGATATCGTTTCCTGACTTCGATTGTCGGATTAAACCTGACTTTTCCTTCGAATAATAAAAAATCATAAAGCGAGCTTATCGCAGCCAAATTATACCGGAGGGTCGATTCCGTGAATCCATGCTCTTCACGCATCTTGACAACATAGTCTCTGAGGTCAAGCTTATTGATTTTGGTAATTGCTTTTTTCCTTTTTTCAGCAAATTCTAGGAACTTTCGGATGTTGCCTGTGTAGACTGTAATCGTTTTTTTAGCTAAGCCTCTGCCTAAAGCGTCTGCTGCATATGCTTCAATCAGATCATTAGCCATTCCAAGCCCAACCGTTTGCGTATTTTGTGATCAGACCAATCGATTCCAGTGTTTCAAGCTGCCTTGCGATAGTTTCTATGGTTGTTGTTGGAATTTCATTGAAATTAATGGGAGGTTTGTGCTTTAAATCGTCTAATCCTTCTAGAGAAGCAAGCATAGGATAAAATTTAGGAACTGTCAGTTCATAGCAGATCTCTTCATCAGTCAGCGGCCTTTTTGCTTTTCGGAAGAGATCCAAGAAGTTTCTGTTTATTTGTAGGCTCGGTGCAGCTTCTTTTACCTTCTGTAGCTCTACTTGATATCGCTCAATCAAGATTCGTGCAATACGTAATTCATCGCGAGTTTTTTCAAGGTCTTCGGATAAGGCTACTACATCATCGGAAACAGGCTGCGGTGGTGGATTCAAACCATTCTCGACGGCGTTTAACAAGAATTTGCTTGTACTTACTCCAGCTTCCTTGGCAAGCTTCTCGAATCGTTTTTTCTCTTCGACCGAGTTACAATATATATAGGCATATCGCTTCTTGTCAGGGTAGCCTATTGTCATGCTTAAGAATTAGAATGGCTTCATATAAAGAAATTACCAATAAGTTCAGTCTAAAAATTGAGTTTTATTTTATTTGAATTTAAAGGCTGCTACGGTAAGATGCTAACGATTTTGAATCGATATTGGTCCATTTACTCATAGATCCATGGTTCATCTATTCTCTTATAGTCTAGGATCTCGGAAGGTTGGAAATGGAGGGCAATCTCTCTTACCGCTGATTCTAGAGAATCAGATCCATGCACGACATTTCTACCCGTTTCGATGCCGAAATCGCCACGAATAGTGCCGGGAACAGCTTCAGACGGATTTGTAGCCCCATTCATCTTCCTTATATCGGCTATAGCTCCTTTTCCTTCCACAACTAATAATACAGAGGGTCCACAGGTTATAAATTCCACGAGATCATTGTAGAACTTCTTGCCAGCATGCTCTGCATAATGTTTCTTTGCCCTTTCTGTGGGCATAAGACTCATTTTCAGAGCAATAATCTTAAGACCCTTCTCTTCGATTCTTTGAACCAATTTCCCCACAAGGCCGCGTTGCACGCCATCAGGCTTTATCATAACGAAAGTTCTTTCAGTCTCCGCCAGAAATCATGCCTCCTTTCTGGCCCACTTAACTCTTCGTGTAACTCGACCAAGCTTGACATTATTCTCACACTTGGATGAACAGAAATAGTAGATAGTTCCATCTTTCCTGGCATAAAGCTTGCCTGTGCCTGACTCGATGGACTTGCTGCAGAAGGAACACTTCCTTTCTTCCATGTTTTCACCTGCTGGTGAGCTTCTTGGCCTCTCGAGCAGTCTCCAACAAAATTAGTACGTCACCCAGTTTTATAGGACCCATACAGTTCCGAGTGATGATACGTCCTTTATTGCTGCCTTCAAGAATTCTGCACTTTATTTGGGTGGCTTCGCCATGCATTCCCGTTACGCCAATTATTTCGATAACTTCAGCGGGAACGCCGTTTTCATCTTCCATCAGGAATCAACTCACTTGAGGATTTGAACTTTCTGTATGATTTCATCGATAAGTTCCTTACCTCTTCCCGGTTCAACAATGGCTGCCGCAGCGCTTTTTACGCCTAAACCCGCCGCCGCGCCAATATCACTCTGCTTCTTGACGTAAATGTAAGGCGTTTTCTTCTCCTCGCACAGCGCCGGAATATGCGCTACAATCTCTGGAGGCTGGACATCTTCTCCCACAATCACTAAGCGAGCGACTCCTCGTTCAATCGCCTTGGTGGCCTCATTGGTGCCTTTCTTTATCCGGCCAGTATCTCTAGCCAATTCGAGTGCTTCCAGAGCCTTAGCAGACAGCTCTGGCGGAACATCAAATCTTACAAATATTGGTCTAGCCATATATTAATTCTCCTTCCGGGCTCTCGGCCCATCATCATTCATCGCAAAAGCGCCCTTTCGGACTAAATCTGCCTATTGCTACTTATGTAAAAAGGTTGCGCTACGACTTAAGAATAGTCGTTAGTGCATCCTTAAGATCTCTAGCTTGCAGGGTTCCTGAGAGTTCAACGGTTCCGCTTTGCGAAAAGACAGATAGACCATATTGTTTGGAGATAGATTGTATCTTCTGTTCTGTGGAGCTATCAGGATTCAGATATCTTGCAGTGATATTATAATCGCCATTTGAATCGTTGGCAGTTACTCCCAAATAGAACTCTTGGAATCCACTGGGCAATGGCAAACTTGAATTTTTGCTTGCGGATCCCAATACCGCAATTTGCAGATCAGCTTTTTCTTCCTGGGGCAACTCGAACAAGTCTGTCGGGAATCCCCCGGATATAACATCTAACACGCCTTTTAGTCCTTCTTGGGGGCCGAAAAGAGTTGGCTTGCCCATAACTGCTGAGTAATCAGCGCTGCTTGGTATCATCATGAAGTCGTTATAAGGTATCACAAGCCCTTCATAGCTCACTTTGAAGGGTTTTATCCAATGGAACTCGGCCCAGGTATTATTAAAGTAGATTGCACCTAGCTTCTCGATGTTATTTGGGTACAATCTCTCTCCGTAAGTCAGGCCGAAAGATTGCGGAAGAACAGCTTTAGCTGCATCCGTTAGGTTCTCGGATCGGGCAGCATCAAGCCAATAGGCCGCTCCGGTGCTCTCAGGTGCCAGCTCCAGCATATCATTGATGCTTTCAACGTTCCAATTTACGAGGCGTCCCTGAACGCCAAATGTTTCCAGAGAGTCGGAGATAACGGTTACAGGCTTTGACTCGTTATTACCCCATAGTAGCATTACGCCTGCAAATGCGGAGAAGATCATGATTAGACCTATGAAAATAGATAGGAATGCCTTCTGATTCATCGGCGAACTTTCACGAGACTATTATTATTTAACTCTTTTCAGACAATAGCGGCTCATCCTGGCTATAGCTTCTCCCTAGTCGGAGGGCAAGTTCAGCTTTCTGCAACTCACGGCCGAGATATCCGGCATGGTCTAACCTCGTCACCAAACCGAGTTCCACAATCGTGTTAAGCAGGTCTCTGGCGTTGGATCCCACTATATTAATTATATTGTGTATAGCCCAGATCTTACCTTCGGCTACGATTATGCGGAAGCCGCCAGCCGGGTCTATTGTATAGATGTGATCCACTTTTGCCTCGATATATTCATCCTTTATAGTCTCCTCAGGTCGGCGTCTTTTTTCTTTTAACACTAGCAGGTCGAAGCCTAGATCCTTAGGCGGAGTCTTCCTTCTTGAAGCAAGAAGCATCATCTCAGAGGCTATCCTTAGCTCCCTTACACTTCCTCGCGTTTTGGAACTAAACTCTGGTGTGAAAAGGATGCTTGCACCTATTTCGGTAGCTAAGGAAGCCAATAATGCGTTTGCTCCTTGGGTATCGGCATCTAATAGTTCAGTCACGTTACCAACACCAAAAAAAATTGGAACGCCTGGAAATTTTTCGTTGAAGTTGATGTATCTCTGAAGAGATTTGGCAAAACCGAAAAGTAGAGGATCGAGCACTGGATCGGCTATCACTTTTATTCCAAGATTTTGCGCTTCAATGATATTCTTTTCCAAGCTAATAGAACCTGGACCTGGTATGATAACTGATGGAAGATTTCTCTGGACTATGATTTCTCCAAGACATGGTAAATTATTGCCATTCAAGCTTAGGACCATATCCGCTCCTGCATTTATTCCCTCAAATATTTGAGCGGTTTGAATTGAATCTATGCTCACAGGTAGGTTGGTAATTCTCTTTGCTGCTTCTACAACAAAAGCCACATCTTTGGGATGTGCATCCAGGGGAATTCCTAAGTCTATCATATCCGCCCCTGCTCTTTGGTAGTAATCTATTTTCAAAGACAGTTTCTCAGGGCTGAGCTTTGTAGCGTCGACTATCTCTGCAAGGACTTTCATCCTGGAATTCCCGCCAATTTTTATTCCTTGAATGTAAAATTCCGGATCGGATTCGTTTTCAATCTTCGCTAGAAAAGCGCCTGTCTCCTTTCGGATAATCTCCTCCAATAGGGTGCAAGCTGGAATAGAGGGCGAAAGCTCTGTTTTGTCAAGATGTTTCAAAACAAATCCCAAATCTGCGGCATGCTTAGGACCTAGGCGAATCTTGGTACTTAAGGCTTCTTCGGCTTTTCTGAAATCTGACGTAATTGCTCCGGGAATGATAATCAGATCATATCCATTTGGTGCAGCATTAATAACCATCTCGGGAGTTATGAAGGCCGCTATATCTACATCAAGGACCAGAACATCTGCGCCTTTTACCGATTCATTGACTAATTTTTCTGCACTTCTTCCAGTAACGGCGAGAACCTTCATGGATTAAAGGTAGCATTTTGGGCTAAATAACCTGTGTATAAGAGAACGAAAAGGCTTATACTATCTGATTTAATTCAATGAATTCGCACTCCGCTTATTGCAAATTTTTCATTATTAAGTCAATTTGTTTTCTGGTTTGACTGCATGTTTGGCAAAGCATTTGACTAAGCGTGAACACTCCCTGCCCTAAAGTGCAGGGCTTCTATCGCCTTTGCGAAGAGATTGTGTTCCCAATCTCAGAATATTGATAGCCGCATTCTGATATCGATCCATTGTCAGCCCGCACTGGGGACAGCTATGGATTCTATCAGATAACGATTTTTCAACCAAGATA
>JALHSR010000224.1 GCA_022865315.1 Methanotrichaceae archaeon
ATCTTGAACATCAGAATAACGTCGCAGTTTGGCCTTCCGCCCTTTTCGCTCTTATTATCATACATTTCGTCAAGCTCATGACGAATTGGCGCCCAATCGATCAAATCTGATATTTGCAGCAGCCGGGACTTGCTTTGTTTCGCATTGAGTCCTCGAAGCACCCATATAGAAAAAGAATCCATAACTATGAATAGTATTAATAGTATATAATATTTTCGATATTAAAATAAGGGCTGATTAATAGGAGTCCTCTATTATAAATAATTATTAAACAATTTTATGAAAAAGTCCTAAATGAAATTGCTTATCATATGTCGATGAATTTAATGAACTTGATGAGCGATCTTAGATTGATTTATTATTCTTTCTCCAATTGGATGATTTGCGACGGTTAATTGATTGAAAAGGCGAGTAAGTCGTAGAAAAGGAGATGCAAATGCATATAATTAACTTTCTAAATTCACTCAGCTTAATGATGCAACAAGATGCCTAATCTATTAGATGAAATTGGTTCAGATTGCAGCTTTTGACTTATCTTACTGGCAAAGTAACTCTCCTTGATCACCTAAAAATATATCGTGTCCATCAAGACCGCGAAGGTAAATTCCGAATGACTCTTTTAGGAATTTCCTGACACGGACCTGACTAAAAAAATGGCCTGCATAAGAAATACGATAAAAATTTTTATTTTTTATATTTATAAAATTTTGGTGGGCCTGTTAGGCTACCTGTAAAGCGAAAATTATTATAGAATTCGCAGCTAGGGATATAATCGGCTTTTGGGAAAAAGAAGATTTTTTAATTCAAAAAATGTAAAGATTTGAAATAGTATAAGGCATGATAGATCTGACAAATATGAGATTGATTTATGGAGAGAATAAAAATGAATAGTCTTAAGGGTACAAAGACCGAAAAAAATGTGTTAATATCTTTTGCCGGTGAATCCCAAGCAAGAAATAGATATTCTTATTTTGCTTCTCAGGCGAAAAATGAAGGCTATGTGCAGATTGCGGCCATATTCCTTGACACAGCTGAAAATGAAAAAGAGCATGCCAAGATATTTTTCAAGCTCTTGGAAGGTGGAGATGTCGAAATCACTGGTGCCTATCCGGCCGGAATAATCGGGGACACAAAGACGAACCTCAAAACGGCTGCAGAGGGTGAGAAATTCGAGAATACTAAGCTGTATCCAGGATTCGCAAATATCGCCCAAGAAGAGGGTTTTGCAGAGATCGCTAAGTCATTTAATTTGATATCTGTCGCAGAAAAAGGGCACGAGAACAGGTATCGTGCTTTGCTCAAGAATCTTGAGCAAGGGACAATCTTTAAGAGGGGAAATAGAGTTGTTTGGAGATGTCGTAATTGCGGATATCTGCACGAGGGTAATGAAGCACCGGAAGAATGCCCTACATGTCAGCATCCTAAGGCCTATTTCGAGCTCTTAAACGAGAACTATTGAAAATAGATCGAATCTTGTGGATCGAAAAGGTATATTCTGAACTCTCAACAAGGACTCTATCCCGTAGTTAGAGGCTGCCTTAGTTCATAATAAGATAGCAGCTTGGGATGTTGATAAGTGGATCGACCAGGCAACTAGGACGATAGTTAGATGATCAAAGATTTTATCATGTCTTCATAGGTCATCTTTGATGAGGAGTTAATATGTGAACTTAATAAAATAAAAAAATATTTATATAAATATTATTATATTCTAGTTTTGCCCGTCATCCGGTAGAAGGTTTTCGTTACCACTGGTTCCTGTGGCAGCAGATTGTCCAAGAAGGAAAAATAGATTTATGTGAACAGGACCAAGACAATTCAGGATAAAAGACAATTTATTTTCATGGATATCAAGGAGGATCTTGTTGGTTCACGAAAAGAAAGCTCTTTGGGTGGCATTTAAACCCAAAAAACCGGAAAATGTCGCTGAAATGCGTAAAAAATTCTTGGGATCTTATCCGTTCTTCAAAGAAATGCGCGGTCTATTTAGCAAGGTATGGTGGTGTAATCCAGAAAAAGGAGAATGGGGCGCGATGTATATTTTCGATTCAGAAGCGGAGCTTAATGAATACCTTCAATCCGATTTTTGGATGAACAAAGTTCCTGAAAAATATGGATATAAGCCGGAAGTTGTCGCAATTCTCGATTTGGGACCTATCTTATACAAGCGGATCGTTAATAAAGGCGAAAATTCTTGGCTTTCGGAAAAGAAAGAGGCAAACTGAGTTGGAACCGAGGATCGGATGTCTGTATCAATAGGCGATGATAGTTATATAATTTTTCAGGTCGACTGCCTTTATACCACCGCATATGCGATGGATGATGCGAGTGGAAAGGGCATTCGTTATGACGAAGCTATTGATCCGTATCATTCGAATAATAGACGGCAGAAGTGTCTTGACCGGGGTTTAGAGTATCCAGCTCATTAAAGTGGAGTGTTAAGGGAAACTAATATAGTTGAGGTTAGCCAATTCAATTTTCGGAGAAAAAGCGCTATTTCAATTGGTATGTCATCTTATGAGAGTAGTGCCTCACCGAGCGTAAAAATTAGGTTTATCACATTAAGACTAACCTTACAATTTTCAATTCCCAGATCGTTATAATCCTCTAACGATAGAATGCAAAATAACTGAGATAGCCTAATACGCAAATTGCTAGAAGTCCTATGACTATTAGTTTTATGTTCATGATTAACTCCTCTGATATCCCTGATTCTGAAAGATATTTAGTCTTAGGAATCTAACCTATATAGTTCAACTTTGGTCGTGATATCTCCGTAATTCCTCCGAAATGATTTAAAGTCGACGAGGGGAGCTGAACTATTCAATTATTTAGCTCTTAAAACGTGGCACGAAATGCCGGGACGTTTCTCAAAATAATCCTGATGATATTCTTCGGCCTTGTAGAAAGTTGATGCAGGAACAATTTCGGTTACGGCTCTTTCTGCAAACACTCCTGATTCATCAAACTCCTCTTTAGATTTTTCGGCAGTTTTTTTCTGATAATCATTATGGTAGAAAATTGCGGAACGGTATTGTGAGCCTATGTCCAGGCCCTGTCGATTGAGAGTTGTAGGGTTATGCATCCTCCAGAAAATGGAAAGCAGCTCTTCATAAGATACAACATTAGGATCATATTCTATCAATACAGCTTCGGCATGACCCGTATTCCCCTTACAAACCTGCTGATATGATGGATTAGAAAGGGTTCCACCTGTATATCCCACAGTTGTTTCCATGACTCCCTTCACTTGCTTGAAAGTGGATTCCACTCCCCAAAAACAACCAGCGCCAAAGGTAGCGAGTTCATATTTTGAATCATTCTTCCTGGATTCATCCTGATTAAACGACTTCAGATATTCCGCATATCCTTCTTTTCCGAGATCTTCTATCGGTATAAAACGCAATGATGCAGAATTAATGCAATAACGCATACCTGTTGGTCGGGGCCCGTCATTGAATACATGACCCAAATGAGAATTCGCTTTTTTGCTTCGGACTTCTATTCGGGTCATATTGTAGATGTTATCGATTTCAGTAACAACATTGCTTTCTTTCAAAGGCTTTGTGAAACTGGGCCAACCTGTTCCGGAATCAAATTTGTCCACTGAACTGAATAGAGGTTCACCAGAAACCACATCTACATAAATTCCGGATTTTTTATTATTCCAGAACTCATTCTGAAAAGGGGGTTCAGTACCACATTCCTGCGTCACATAAAATTGCAGCGGGGTTAGAACCTTTTTTGAATCATCATTCTTATTCATATTACACCTTTCTTTATCTATAATTTGATCCAAACCATTAGAGGTGCCAGCCAACGATGTCCTGTCCTAATATGATAACGAGCAGCTTATATCTTTGTCCATGTGATTAAGAACGATCAAGATGAAACTTTAATTCATAAATTTTAGAGTTTCGTGATAAACCGATATAAAAAGGAAAGGTTGGTAACCTCAGGACTCAACGGATAGTCGTCTTAAGGAAAGCCTCCACTGTGGAATTGAGCAAGCCTCTTGAGAAGATAATTCAGGGAAAATGGAAGAGATTTGAGATTCAAGTGGCGAATATAATATCATGTTCCTGAGAGGTTTATTTTCTTATATACTTATCAGCAAGTCGAGATTTAGTTGTGTTTTAAAAGAGTAGGCTTTGATTTGTTACTTCATATTAATCCTCTTGCACGTTTCTATGTACGATCTCTGGAATATTTATGCCAATTTTATGCGAAATATCTGGCATATGATAGAGCCTTTCGTGTTCTCTTATAAGTTCTAATGCTGAGACTTCGGTATCAAAATAGCGTTCTAATGCCTCCCTTATTACTAAAGAAGGGCTTTTGCCTGTATCCCTTATGCGTTCAAACATATGTTCCGGAAGCATGATTGATGTATGTTTCATATGTGATAGTATTTGCGCATGTAGAATATATTATTAACGACGCCAATGTATATTGAATTAGGTAATCGAAATCCAATAGCGAGAAGCGGACTCTAGAGTAAATGTCTTATGGAATTTCAATCTTTTCTTAAATTGCATAATTACTCTAAATCTGATGTGCTAATTGGCATGCATTGGTTTTCATAGCAATTGAGAGCGTGAAATTTCAATCCTCGATTTTTCTAGAATTCAATTACGTACATGTGACTCTATTTTCATTATTTTTGTTATCATGAAGTTCTTTAGAGCCAATCTGGGGTGTTAAAGGGCATATTTTGAGATTGCCACAAGCAACCAGAGTAGAATTCGATACGCAATAATGCGGCGAGGAGGTTATGTATCCTGCAAAATCTTATAATATCCTTTCATTCCAGCCAACCTTTCATCAAATCAAGAATCTCAAGCCAATTTCTTTAATAATTGAAATGAGCATAACAGATATACTTCTGTAATGCAATTAGGGTGCTCGAGGAAAATAATTGAACCTACGTGGTTTATTTGGAGTATTTTCGATAATAATTTTTTTAATTATTGAGGTGCCGGCCGAACTTTACCATCCAAATGACAACGACTTAAAAAAGATTGAACTAAGAGGCGAGGTTGCTACCGGTGATTTTACATGGGATCCTCAAAATTTTGCTGGTTTCTATTATGATCTTGACAATAATATTGGCACTGAGCAGATCGCCACGACTTTCACAGAGGGCAATAAGCTACAAGAGCAGCAGGGCATAATATATTCCACTAGTGCCCAGAAAATCGCCTTCGAATACGAACCATGGGGCTACTTCAATATAATTGGGTTCCTGGGCAAACCTTACTTTGCTGGTTATATCTTAAACGAAAATATGCCCGGCGATGATCAGGTTCTTGATCAGAAGTCCGTTGACAAGTGTTCTTTATGTGATGGACAGCTCCAGGAGATCTTGATAGATAACAACAACAAGGCGGTACTGACATTAGATACTCCCTTGACGCTTGCTCAAGGGTACAAGCTCAATATCAAGTCGATTGACTATGATGCCGATGAAATCTACATCGAACTAACAAAGGATGGAACGGTTGTTGATTCAACTGCCATAAATACTTCGAAAAATTGGGCTTCCATAGCCGATA
>JALHSR010000225.1 GCA_022865315.1 Methanotrichaceae archaeon
AGGAAGCCGGTCTTGTGTCTCGAAGTGGTTGACTTGCCGTTGATCATTCTCCCAAGCATTCTTCCTATAAGCCAACGCATCATTATAGACCCATCGGCAAATCTCAAGTTGCCTATTTAGGACGCCTAATTGTGTTTTTGTTGGCTTGAGCCTATATCGATACGTTTTAACCATCTCTCTATGATATGTATTATATGGTTGAATAGTTATCTGTACGGGCTAACTCATGACTG
Organism: Methanotrichaceae archaeon; assembly: GCA_022865315.1. GTDB lineage: Archaea > Halobacteriota > Methanosarcinia > Methanotrichales > Methanotrichaceae > JALHSR01. The sequence continues at coordinate 234 of JALHSR010000225.1, forward strand.
AAGTCACCAGAATGCGCCCTGATTACCGCTCTTCAATATGCTCAATTCCCTTTGACTAAGCGATATCTTCCGATATGCAAAATAGGCAAACCAGAAACCAATACGTAAGTAATCTAAAAAAATTCAAGAATAGAGCCGGCACATTATTTTGCCGGCCTATTTTTCAGGCCTCCTCATATTCTTTGGAGGTTCAATGCTCTTGGAATAAGATACCCTGATCGTTTCATCGATTTTCGCGTTCGTATATCTGATAGAAGCTGATTCATCTGCTTTTTCCAAGTATTCCCCCTCATTCAAATGTCATCCTTATGAGGAATGCGTGAAAATGGAAGAGGAGGTTGTAGATTGCCCTTGTCCCGATTCCGATGATGGAGGCGTTAACATGGGTGAAGGGGTTGCTGTTGGAAATAATTCCGTAGATTGCCCTTGTCCCGATTCCGATGATGGAGGCGTTAAAATGGGAGAGGGGGTTACTGGGGGGTATATTTCCTCAGATGGAGGCGAAGGGGTGGGTGTTGGTGTAGGAGTCGGTGTAGGAGTCGGTGTAGGTGTGGGTGTTGGTGTAGGGGTTGGCGTGGGTTCCGGTGTATATGGGTTATAATAATAGTAGCCACCATAATAGGGGTAATAATAGCCACCTAAATAGGGGGGATAATATTCAGGCGGCATGTAATAAGCTGGTGACTTATAAGTGCCTGTAACGTCAATTGTTATAGGGTTGCTTGTTTCATTACCAATAGTGAACGTTAGAATGTGGCGGCCGATTTCATCTGCGTGATAGGTGAGCTGATTGTTCCGATAAAAGTAGTAATTGTAATTTAACACTTCTCCATTTGAATGTTTTTCAGTAACGAATCCTTCTCCTCCCGTTGGAGATATCGCCAGAAGACTCAGAATCGATCCCTGTGGAATCTCTGCATACTGTGTCCAGCTAGTCATACCCTGGATCCATAAGGAGTTGCCTTCTTTATGGGTAGTTTGATATTGGAAGTAAGGCACAGCTTGCCTTTGGTATCCGAGGTAGATATATTGGGGTTCATTGCCAATAATTTCAATTTGTTTAGGAGCAGTTACATGGACGGCCGGCGCCGCCGCGGGCATTGTATAATATTTGTCAATGTTATCGGGAACATTACTTTGAGCCACATTATCTTGAGCCACTTTTGAACTGATCGTATTGGCATAAGTGCCGGGCGTCTGGTATTGCCCTTGTATACAGGGAACTATTATCAACAGTGTTAAAATGAATAGAGCTAACGGTTTACAGAGTTTCATATTCAATTTCCTCCGAAAACTTATTGAATTAACTACTATTGAGCTTTCTTTTGGAATAAGAATATTTTGATCAATAAGGTATAATAGCAATTTTTCTATAAGCAGCTATTTATCCTCATAGATGAATTATATTCAGTTTATCCAAGTCGGTTCCCCCGCCAATTTTATCGAGTTCATCGGTCCCAATGTTCCTATTATTATTTGATGGGATATATGAACAGTCGGCAATGAAAGAAATAGCTGTCATAACTTTATGATTTTATCAATAGATACGTATTTGTATCCTTTCGGGCTTAATGTATACCATAGTTGAAGCCCTCCAAGGTAAAGCCCATGATAGCCAGATTCCTGCTTGTCTCAATAGCATTAATCGCCTTTTCCCAGTTCGTTGCAGGCCAGGAAGATTCAGCTAACTTCACTGTACTCGAAAATTATTCTGTCTTCAGGGCGACCCAATATTATGAAATCTTGGGTGATGCTTTGACAAAAGTAGCCAACTATAAAGAGGCTGTCGAAGCTTATGATACAGCAATCGAGTTCAATCCCAAAAATGAAAACGCTTGGTTCAAGAGAGGGGACGCGTTAATCAGATTGAGCAAATACGTAGAAGCTATCGAATCTTACCAAAACGCCTTGGAGATAAATCCGAATAACGATAATATCTGGATCAAGAAAGGAGACACCCTGCTCGTTTTAAGCAGATATAATGAAGCTATGGATGCTTATGATCAGGCTATCAAGATTAGACCAGAGACTTCTAGCACTTATGTCAAGAAAGGTGATACCTTAACCAAGCTTAGCAAATATGAGGAAACCATCGAATCTTATGATAAGGCAATCGCTTTGGAGCCCGAGAATCCAAGTTTCTATATCAAAAAAAGCGATACGCTATCTAAACTGAGCAAATATAACGAAGTTGTTTCAGTTTTTGATCAGGCAATTAAGAAGAATCCAGCTAGTGAACAGAACTGGATCAACAAAGGTAATGCCCTGATCAAGCAGGGCAGGTATGATGAAGCCTTTGAAGCTCTTGATAAAGCTATCCAGATAAATGATAAGAATGAAAACATCTGGATCGCAAAAGGCAACGCCCTATATGGCAGAGGCAAGTATGACGAAGCCATCAAAGCTTTCGATAAAGCGATTGAATTGAATCCCGATAACGAGAATACATGGATACTGAAAAGTAATGGTTTGCTTAAGGCGGGTTACTTTGCCGAACTCCTCAAATCGTATGATAAAGCGATCGAACTAAACCCGGTGAATGAGAACAATTGGATCAATAAAGCCGATTTTCTGTTCAAACGAGAAAAATATGATAAAGCTGCAAAAGCATACGATAAAGCTACCGAGATAAACCCTGAAAACGCCGATAATTGGGATAACAAAGGAAACGCATTGTATAAACAAGGAAAACTTGAAGAAGCTGCAGATTGTTACAAAAAGGCTATCGATCGAACTCCCGCATTAAAGATTCGTTGCATTCACAACCAGAAAGATAATCCCCCAACGGGAAAGACCAAAAATGGACTCAAAGGTGCCTGCCATATACATCTATCCGATTTCAACGATGATGGCAAGGACAATATTGTAAAAGTTGCGACTGCCTACAGATGTGCAGGTTACGATTTTATCATTGTTACTCCTCATGGCAACAATCCACCCGCAATCCCTAAGCTCAAAAATATTACCATACTAGCCGGTTTCGAAAAGGCCAATCCCGATGGGTGGGAGATACTGAATTTGACAAACCTGACCATCCTGGCCCACCCAGCTTATAGCATGTCCACTGGAGCAGCCTCTTTCACCCGACCAGAAACCGATTTGGTTGAAGAAGTCAATGCCCGGAGCGGCGAGATCGGGAACATGAACAACCCCAACGTCATTGTGGGTGAAGATTTGCACAGCCTGGATGACAAATCGTTTGCATCTACATGGATAATGGTCAATCCCACTGCACCCACCGAGGATGCCATACTAGCAGCCTTACGCGCTCGCGAATTTACCTGCGGATTCAACGAGACACAACTTATGCTCGAATAACCTAATCTACCATAACAATTGACGAATCATCGCTTTTTATAAGTGATGAATCTTTTTTTTGCGCTATAAGTTCTCTATCGATAGTTCATCCAGGCTAATAGACCCATTGAGTGCCTTTGCATTCATCGTCAAATTGCCTGATGGAAACCCCGATGTATCAATACTGAAATTGAATCGGTCTTTGACAATTATTTTTTTGACTAAAGTCATCACTAAGTTGATCTCAGAAGTGTTCTCAGCTGCCTCACCCAATATCTTGATATCATAGTTCCCAGGCGATATCAGATCGCTTTTAGCGATCGCTACACCCTTCTTGTCCGCCAAAACGCTCGACGTAACCCATACCCTTTGGGGCGTTTTGGTCTTGAACTTTTCGTTCTGTCTGAGCCCAATATTCAAGTTCCTAACGCCAGTTGCAGCAACACTGAAATCGTTAGGTTTGTTTGGCATATAGACGCCTTCCATTGAGTAAGAGTATCCGGCCTTCGAGCCCGTATAATTCCAAGGCGAAACTATTGGTGGAATGTTTATTCCCACAATATCATAGCTGTACCTGGCTGAGAATACAGGAAGAATCTTCTTTATGGTGAAGGTCAATAGAAGCTCACCGTTCCCATGCCCGGATATTATCTTTTCAGATGAATTGGAAGATATTGGATCTGCACCAAAATCATAAGCAGAGATATTGCAAATCTTATTGATACTATCCAAGGGGACCCAATAAGTCTCTGACGATCCCCATGATAAAAACAGGTTCCTGATACAAAAAGGCCCTTTTGCCTTCTTATCCTGAATTTTTTTAGTATCAAAATCGAGATGCATAGTCTGAAGGCCAACAGATAGGTTTTGTTGATCCACAGCCCATGCTAACTGGGTATTGTTTTTTGAATCGACCAACTCTCCTCTCAGATTAAAGACTCCTGGCGATTCAACATCCACTCCGACATCTATGGAGATAAAGTCGTATACACCATCTTTGTCAGCATCCGTCAGATTATCTTTGATAGATGACATCAATTTAGCCGTGGGAGCTAGCGAAGGATCGAGATTATTGTAAACATGCGTGGTATACGTCTCATTTGATAGATCCACAACATTGCCATTGAAATCTTTCAGCTCGATATTTTTGAGATAATACGGTCTAGTCGAATTCTTGAGCCCACAGAAATCCAGTTCAAAAAATTTTGCTCCAATCCCGAATAAGGGCTTACTGGTGATATTCATGACGTTCTTGCCGTTAGAATCGAACAGTTGACCTGATAATATATAAACATCAGCTGAATAAACGTTGGCACCCACTCTTATGGTTATGCAATCGAACAGTTTGTCATTATCCAGATCGATTCCACGATCAGAATTCAATCCATTCAATTTAGCCCGGCCTTTCCCGACTTCTTGTTCAGCGATCGTTTGATTCCCTACAATATCGACAAGGATACAATAATTAGCGCCTTCTTTAGGTACTTCGGATGGTTCGATCTCGATTACCCATTCGCCTGCTTCTGGATTTGTTATCGAAAAAATTTCGACTGGCTCAAACCGATCGTGAAAAACTGAAGGCGACATTGTAGTCCGGTCTAGCTTGAAACCATTAGGCTCGATCAGATATAAACCCAAATCAGCTGATTCAGTCCAGTTCATGATGAATGATGCAAACGCCATTCCCTCGTCGATAGTCACGTTGTGAGAGTTGTGTTGGGAAGCAGTTATATGGCCGCATATCTCCTTCTGCGATCGATTCACGCCTTCTTCCAGCTGACCCGAGACAGCAATGACTATAGCAAAAAAAATTGGAATTGAAATAACAGCAACTCTGAAGATCATCCCAAAATTTGTATCAGCACATCTGCGGATCATAATATTCTTTTTTACAATTTTATTTATTCAGGTCCTGCGTTCGGAAAGCCCAGCTAACTATTTATGTTTCAAATTAGGCATTCTCGGAGTATTATCAGTCAATCTACTTGTTTGAACAAGTCGAACAAGGACCTATATACCTAATGGTAGAAGTTTTTGTCGTCACCACGGGAGGACTTCTTATTACATCACCGACAGGTGCACATCGCCGAGTATCGGTGCACCAATCATATGCTTGGAAACACCTTGTAGAAGTAACCTTATCCTGTGAGCTTTTCATGATTATACAATAGCTACGCATCCTATCTGCGGTGGAGGTTCCACGATTGCTACCCCAACCAGGTGATGTTAGCGGTATACAGGTATATGTCGAGCCTATGGGATCACTCGACGTTTCATACCAGACTCTATCATAGCACCAATTATTCCATGGAAATTGCCCTCCAAAATCCCGTGAATAATCCCATGGATCAATACCTGAACACGGTTGAACCGCCAATCCAGTTAAAAAAAGAAGGAATATAAACGATAATGCAGCTCTCATGTCTACCTCATCTTGAACTCTTCTATTGCCTTGCTCAATATATAAAATTTGCCTATTTTCATGGGCCAAAAACCGCTTTGCCCTGTGCAGGTATGATGAACAACTCAATACCTAGAAACCTATTTTTCACGAAAATTTATTATTGAACTGTGTGAACAATCTATCCAAGATTAGCTTTTATATATATAATTAATATGATATTATAAATCTGATATTGGATACTAATCACCAAATATTATAATATTCGATATTCAAAATAGAGAGGTTTTCGGGATTTTCTAATACTTTCATCTATGCAGGAAAAAACAATTATGCTATGTTTCCTGATTATCAGAACCAATCAATTCGTTACCTACCATCTCGTCTCTAATTTTGATCAAGCGCGGGCTTGTAGCTAATTTCGATCCAAGTTTGTGATTCTCTGAAAAATTCAGAGAAAGATTCATCTTTTGTCAAGACTGATCTCCTCGATCATGAGGCTTGAGTTCTACGGGGCAGCGGGTGGCGTAACCGGGTCACATTTTGTGCTCGACGACGGCAATCTTCGATTGGGCATTGATGCCGGGCTATTCCAGGGTCGAGAAGCCGAACTCAACCAGAAAGGGTTCGGTCATGACCAACGTTCGCTCAACCTCTTGTTGCTTACTCATGCTCATATCGACCATAGCGGTCGGGTGCCTTTGTTGGTCAAACAGGGATTCAGAGGTCCCGTTTACTCGACTTCGGCCACCGTTGACCTCTGCGAGATCATGCTCAAGGATTCCGCACATCTGATGAAAGAAGAAGCTGATCGATCCAACCGCCATCCCGAACGTGGTCTGCCCAGACAACCTCTTTATACTGAATCAAATGTGATCCAGGCTATTCGAAGATTCAGATCAGTAGAGTACAACAAAACTATGAGAATAGATGGAGTTTCGATATCATTTCGGGATGCAGGCCACATACTGGGTTCGGCTATGCTTGAATTGGCTTTCGACGGTGGGAAGATAGTGTTCAGCGGCGATCTGGGACGACCCGATACACCAATATTGTGTGACCCCTGGCAGGTCGAAGAAGCTGACTGGCTGGTATTAGAATCAACTTATGGCGATCGATACCATGGCGACATAGCCGATCGAGGTAAACGGTTGCTCGAGATTGTGTTAGAGACAACAGAACGCGGAGGAAATGTAGTTATACCGGCGTTCGCTGTAGGCAGGACTCAGGAGATACTGTTTGAACTCAACCCGTATGCAGAGACAGGAAGACTCCGAGGTATTAATTGTTTTGTAGACAGTCCGTTAGCTATCGCGGCTGGTCAGATCTACCGTCGTCATCCGGAATGTTTCGATGCCCAGACACTCGAGATGCTTGAAAAGGGTGACGATCCGCAGGAGTTCCCCGGCATCCAATATACTCGGGCAGCTGAAGATTCCAAAGCCATAAATGCGCTGAAAGATCCGCATATAATAATCTCGGCCAACGGCATGTGCACCGGCGGGAGGATTCTGCACCATCTGGCACATAACCTGGAACGTCCCAACAGTACTATGCTGTTTGTTGGTTTCCAGGCGGAAGGCACGTTAGGCCGGATGCTTCAAAACGGAGCTAAGAAAGTCAGCATCATGGGCAAAGAGTTCGATGTCAAAGCCCGAATCGAAGCGCTAGACTCTTTCTCGGCGCACGCCGATAGGGGAGAGATCTTGAAATGGCTCAAGGGATTCAAAAAGTTTCCACATCAGGTTTTTGTATGCCATGGTGAACCACTGGCAACCCAATCGTTAGCACAGGCGATTAGAGACGAATTCGAGACCGAGGTATCTATACCCGTGGCCAGACAGGTATACCGGCTCAGCTGAACTCGCGATCGTCCGCCTTATTGCCATTCGAGTCCTTCTTTTGAAAATCCTTCCGGACCATCTTAACCTGCTCCTGAAACTCCATGAAGTCTTCAAAACAGCCCATCATCCCTAATCTTATCTTAACATCCGATTTAAATTCTTTTTACAGAAGGTCCTGTACAAACCGTCTTGGGAGCATCCATTAAGATCGAACACAATAATAGATAGAGATAGAGAATGTTTAATATCCATTAGGTTTTCAGCTTAAATCGTATGATCGACCTCCACACACATACATTTTTCAGCGACGGCGAACTGATACCGAGTGAATTGGTCCGGCGGGCTCAGGTGAAAGGCTATAGAGCAATAGGGCTTACAGATCACGTTGATTTTACCAATATCGAGGATGTCCTGAACAGCATGCTGAAAGCCAAATACCTCGAAAGTGTATGGGATATCAGGGTTCTGCCAGGTGTGGAGTTAACCCATGTGCCACCATCTAAGATCTCTCAGATAGCAACCCTGGCTCGCAGGATGGGGGCTGAGGTCGTGATAGTCCATGGCGAAACGCCCGTAGAACCCGTTATGCCCGGGACAAACCGGGCGGCACTGGAAACTGGTGTAGATATTTTGGCTCATCCTGGTTTTCTGACTATTGAAGAAGCGGAGCTTGCTAAAGAAAACAATGTCTGCCTGGAAATAACCTCCCGGGCGGGTCATAATATAACTAATGGACATGTAGTTAGAATGGCTAAAGAAGCGAGATCCAAGATGATCGTGAATACGGATGCTCATAGTCCTGACGACCTCATCGATGCGGACCGAGCCGTACAGATAGCTATAGGAGCAGGTCTGACCGATGATGAAGCGAGGAAGATTGTCATGGATCACCCCATTATTCGCTAAATCAAATATTAAAGGGGCTGTATAGATCGATATTGTAGCTGTAGACATATCAGGAAGACATGCCGTCGCAGGCCGGTACATGATGGTCTGTTCTTCCGTTTCTGCCAGGGTATCGCCTGAATGTATCGAAAAAGTTTATTCTGTGAGGTTAGTGCCCAAGACTACTGATTCTATCAATCTAAGTGTAGTAACCGACCTGATCCAAACCGCTGTGATGAACCTGCCAGGTGTGGTAGTAGCCGAACAAGGCGATCTATACAATGTGAATACTTGGCGGGTCAGCAGTATACTGGGACGAGAATTCAAATACCCAGAATCATTAGGTGAACGGGCAGCCGTGGAGATGGCACACCATATATCCTTGGCAGGCCGAAAGCTTATGACCTTTGAGCACGAGGATTAACAATTGATGTGTGAAGGCCAGACCGCCGTCCTTCTGAAGAGAGAAGAACCCCATGCAGGATCCGAACCATATAGGATGGATGAACTCAGAGGTTTGGCTGAAGCTGCTGGTTATAAAGTTCTAGCCGAAATAACGCAGAGACGTGGAAGAGACCATAGGTTCCAGTTAGGCCGGGGAAAGATCGTCCAAGCTCTCAGCTACAATCCTGATAAACTCATCTTCTACAATCCTTTAAGCCCCGGCCAGGTTTTCAATATAAGAACCGAATTCGGGGCCAAGGTGATAGATCGATTCAACCTTATCCTGGAGATCTTCGCCTCCCGAGCATCGACAAGAGAAGCCAAACTTCAGGTAGAACTGGCCAGGTTGACTTATGAGGCACCTCATGCTCGTCAGGCTGCTTCCTCAAGAAAATTGAGTGAACAGCCTGGTTTCAGGGGTGCCGGCGTATATGAACAGTCAGTCTATCGAGATATGCTCAGCCGGATGACCAAGATCAAAGCCGCGCTCCAGGATGTCGAGACGATTGGACAAAACCGCAGGCAAAAACGGCACGAACTTGGTTTTGACTTGGTCGCCTTGGCTGGGTATACCAACGCTGGCAAGAGTACTATTCTCAATGCCCTGACTCGAGCTAATGTTGCGGCCAGAGACCAACCGTTCACCACCATCTCGCCTACCACCCGAGCAGTTGATATGCGAAATCGAAAAGTGCTCCTCACGGATACCGTAGGTTTCATTGACGAGCTACCTCATTTCTTGATCAAAGCCTTCCAGTCTACATTAGCCGAGATCTTCCAGGCTGACCTGATCCTGTTGGTTGCAGACATTAGCGATTCAGCCAACTTATTGAGACGCAAGCTGGTTGCCTCGCATAAAGCCCTGTGGGATTGTGGAGCTTTGGCGCCGTTGATCACTGTCTTGAACAAAGTCGATCGGCTTTCCGACGGCCAGAGTCAGTCGAAAATCGAAGGTATTTACGATTTGGCGCCTGATCCGGTGGTGATCTCAGCGTCATCCGGCCAGGGTCTAGAGGATCTTATGGAACGCATCTGTCAGAAACTCCAGCCTTTGAAAGAATTCCAGATCAGGTTGCCTTATACCGCCGAGGCATTGAGCCATCTATCACAAATCTATAGGTCGGCTGAGTTGGTCCAGGTGAGTTATGAGGATGAGATGGTCGTCAGCTTCCGCGGACGTGAAGAGACTGCCGCAAGAGCTTTGGTGTTAGGAGCACATCGGCCTTAATCAAGAAAACCTGTTTGCAATTCAATGTTCTATAAACTATGCCTGAGATTCTGAGAGAACACTTCCAGCTCAAAGAGACCATTGTCACCATATCGGCCTATGAGCAAAGGCATATCGAGACTGCCAAACGGACTATCATAGACCAACGAGCACATCTGGAAAAATTCATCAGACAGGACCCATTCTTCGTGGTCACCCTCGATCCATATGATATACCAGCTAAAGATGCTCCTGAAATCGTCAAACTGATGGTCCGTTGCGGAAATGTATTCGGGATCGGTCCGATGAGTGCCGTGGCTGGGGTTATAGCCAAATTTGCTGTTGAATCGATGATCGAAGAAGGTGCTTCCTACGCCATAGTTGATAACGGAGGAGATATCGCTATGCTCAACGATCAACCAGTACTGGTTGGGGTATATGCGGGCCAATCCTCTATCTGCAATCTGGCTTTCGAAATTCCATCTAGAGAGAACCTGGTAGGTATAGCCACAAGTTCAGGCACTGTGGGGCCGTCTATCAGTTTTGGTTATGCCGACGCGGCCACAGTCGTCTCCAATAACCCTGCTCTGGCAGACGCTGCAGCTACAGCGCTAGGCAATGCTGTATTGGCCGAGGGGCCTATTGACAAATGCTTCAAATCTATCGATAAACCGGGGATCTTGGGAGCTCTGGTGATACGAGGTGATGAGATGGCTTTGTGGGGTGAGCTGCCTATATTGCGCAGGGCTAAGCTTAAACCGGAGTTGATCACAAAAGCCTGAAAAAGATGCCCATAATGGCCAATCGATCAGAATTTTTCTTTTCCATCATCGGCATTCATTTTACTTGTCCTTAAAAGAGTCCGACGAAAGTTTGAACTATAGTTGATCTATTCACGGAATCGTCAGGTGACTAGCATTGCAATTGCTTCTAATCCATTCCGATTACATAGAGTTCGAAGCCAAACGGCCCACTAAGTTTGCTGAAGATATTGAGGATTCGGCTAAGAAAGGTCGACTTGAAGATGCCCTGTGCGCCTTCATAGCGGTTGAAAAGTTTGATGAAGACGACCCGGATGCCGTAGTGGCTGAAGGATCTAAACAGATCTCGGAGGTCGCCGAGCAGGTCCATGCCAAGAAGATCATGATATATCCTTATGCTCACCTCAGCCCCAACCTATCAACTCCCGATTCGGCAGTCAATATCTTGAAAGGCCTTCAGGAATCGCTTTCCAAAGAGTATGAGGTGGTACGAGCACCTTTTGGATGGTATAAAGCGTTCAGCTTGAGCTGTAAAGGCCATCCTCTATCCGAACTCTCTCGATCTATAAAATTGGGCGAAGGCGAAATAGTCTCCCAGGCGCTCAAATCTGAAGCCAAAGCTGTATCCTATTGGAAGATCATGGACCTGGACGGAACATTGATAAACATAGACAAATTCGATTTCGATGGCCACGAGAACCTTAGAAAATTTGGGCAGTATGAGATGGCCAAAAGCCGTGCTGTCGATGCAGTACCGCCACATGTTGATCTGATGAGACGTCTGGAGATGGTGGACTACGAACCTGGTTCTGATTCGGGCAATATGAGGTTTTATCCTAAAGGTCGGCTAGTCAAATCTTTGTTGGAGAATTACGTCCTGGATAAAGCTATGGATATGGGAGCCATGGAGGTCGAGACGCCTATCATGTACGATATGGATCACCCCACCTTAAAGAAGTACCTCGACCGATTTCCTGCCAGACAGTACCAGATCGAGGCTGAGAAAAAACGACTCTTTCTGCGGTTCGCGGCTTGTTTCGGTCAGTTCCTCATGGGCCATGATATGACCATCTCCTACAAATCGCTGCCTCTCAAGATGGTCGAGATAACCAGGTACAGTTTCCGACGTGAACAACGCGGAGAGCTCGTGGGCATCCGTCGACTGCGTGCGTTCACCATGCCCGATATGCATACGATGGCCAAAGATATGAGTCAAGCTATTGAAGAATTCAAGAAACAGTATGAGACCAGCATATCGGTTCTAAACGAAATTGGCCTGGATTTAGCCGATTACGAAGTGGCTATCAGGTTCACTAAAGACTTTTTCGAAGACAACCGAGAGTTTGTCCACGACCTGGTGGCAATAGTCAATAAACCAGTGCTCATCGAGATGTGGGACGAGAGGTTTTTCTATTTCGTGCTGAAGTTCGAATTCAATTTTGTAGATACTCTGGACAAAGCCAGCGCTTTGTCTACAGTCCAGATAGATGTGGAAAACGCGGAAAGATACGATATAACCTATGTAGACGAGAACGGCGAAAGGAGACAACCTATCTTATTGCATTGTTCGCCTTCCGGAGCCATCGAACGCGTGATGTATGCCTTATTGGAGAAAGCAGCGCGGGAGACGGATCGAGGCCGATTGCCTATGTTTCAGACATGGCTGAGCCCCACCCAAGTGAGGATTATACCTATAGCCGAACGTCACCAACCACGCGCTTTCCACGTAGCCCAAGATCTAGGCTTCCGGGTGGACGTGGACGATAGAGACGAAACGGTTGGCAAGAAGATCCGTGATGCAGGACGAGAGTGGATACCTTATGTAGCCGTGATAGGCGATGACGAACTGGTTTCAGGTCTGCTCACGGTTACAATCCGATCCGAATCCACGCCTAAGAATGCCGCCAAATTCAAGATGAACGTCGATGACCTGCGAAAGAAGATCCAAACTGAGACATCCGGGAAACCCCAGAGAAGGCTACCGCTGCCAATGAAGCTCTCAGAGAGGGCAAAATTCATTTAACTTCATATAGCCTCAACTTCCACCTCGGTCGATTAAGATCACCAGATTTCAAGACTTCACCAGTCGTGACCATAACCATTATTAGTTATAAAATTCAAAGGATATCTGTCAGGGAGGTGATTTCGTGCCTGATATCACGGCCCAAATTTATGCCGTAGTGATATTCGGAATTCTGGTATTTGCACTGCCATACCTAATGAATAGGTTCGCTGATTCCCGGAGCCAACCCAGAGTATAGAATTTTTTTTTTATTTTTTTCCCTCTTTTTTCCCTTAAATGCGATTTTTTTTTATCCGTCTTGTGAGCTCATTTTCGCTCTATCGTCCTCGCGCAATATGAATCGCCAGCACACATATGGCTCCTCGACTTCAGAGTATATTTGGGGTTCAGGTTCTCTACAGCCGATCGACCGAACGCGTGGCAGACGTTCAACAATTTGGTTGGCTCTAGTCCCATCTCTTGGGCCCTGTTTAGCATGGGACAACCAGTGGTCTGTATAACGATGCTGTCATCCGATTCTTGTACGTGTTGATATGTCAACTCAGGTCCTAACATTATCTTTGCGACAATGCCAAATGTCTCGCTTACCTCTTTGGCCGTCTGCGATGGCCGCCCTAAGGCTTTGGCAATTCCTCTGACCTCCTTCCCGCTCTCAATCCATATTGGCAGCTCGAACTCATCATACTTGTTGCCTAACGCGTTCCGAAAGATCAAATCGTGACTTCCTCTCTGGCCTAAAGACCAGAGCTTCCTGCTTCATGGAGTTGACGCTTACTTGGACGTATGCCCAAGCCGGAGGCCAATTCTCCACAGGCTATCTCCCGCAGTCCGCGGGTTAGTATATTCAAGGCTGCGTTATGATCTCTGTCCAATTGCAGACC
>JALHSR010000226.1 GCA_022865315.1 Methanotrichaceae archaeon
AGCTTGATCTTGATATCGTTATCACTCTCTACTGCTAAGCTCTCCTCCAGTTCCTCAGCCCGCTCTACTCTGATGATATTCCCCTTCATATGGATATATTAAGCAACGCATTATTTTATGTATTTCGGTGAACTATAATTGGATATTCTTCTTTTCCTTACCCCCTAACTTTTCGTTCAGATCCGCCATGTTCTATTAATGCAATTTTCTTATATGGAGATCATTAAATCTAGAATCGATTTCAAACTAAAATAATTGTACACAATTTTGATCTCCTTTTTTAAAAAATCTGGACTCTCAAATTGAAGCCAGGTGCGGCTTCAAAATCCCAGGCCATTAATAGCTAAATAAAACCAAAAATCGTGTTCGATTTGGAATACCCTTGCCACTAAGTTTGGCCTCATTACTGTTCTTTGACTTTGGACCTCTATTTAGAATCATACTGGGGTATTATTGGAATTATTAAGATGGCCTAATCCTGTAGAGATTAGCCTTGGCAGTTATATCAATAGCTTAGTCGAGATGTCAGGGGTGCTAACAATGGAAGATGGGGCCGTGCTGAGTTCTATCCCTTTCGTATGATTTGTAATGGCCTCAGCATTACGACCTAGAGCTTTTAAAACTTAGGCTTTCCCTAACCAAGCATCTGCATCTGAAGGATTCAATGCAATTGACTTGTCAAATGATTCGATCGACTCGTTATACCTGCCAAGCGAATGTAGGGCAACTGCTTTATTAAACCAAGGCAATTCATTGTTTGGCTCCAACTCAATCGCTCTATCAAAAAATCCTAAAGATTCTCGCGGTTTGCCAAGAAGAAATAGTGCCAGACCTTTGTTGTTCCAGGCTTTTTCATAAAGGGGATCTAAATCTAAGGATTTATTGAAGAATCCTATTGACTCATTATATCTGCCAAGACGTAATAAAACCATACCTTTGGTGTTCCAAGCGACTGGATTTTTTGGATTCAGCTCAAGGACTCTGTCAGTAGCATTAATGGAATCATTCATATTTCCTTGGGCTAGAAGAAGAACTCCTTTATTGAGCCAAGCTAATTCATCGTTTGGATCTAATTCTAGAGCTCTATCCAAAAAGACCACAGATTCGTTGTACATACCAACAAGGTATAATTCTACCGCTTTCCCATCATAATCAATCGACTGTTTTGGATCTAGCTCAACCGATTTGTCGTAAGCCATCATTGATTCGTTATACACGCCTAATGCAAATAGAGCATCCCCCTTGCTCTTCCAAATGGCTGCATTCTTCGGATCGAATTGAACTGCCATATCGTAAGCTTTTACTGCTTCAACATACCTACCGTTCTCATACAAAGTTTTACCTTCTGCTGACCAATTGCTGGTAATATTCTGCTGACCTGAGCTAGGCAAAACTAATAATCCAAGCAGTACAAAAAAAACAACTCCGATCCTCGACATCTAGAATCAACTCGATATATTAATCATAATCTAATATCGATTTATAATTGATGGTAATATCCTATCATATTACTAATGATTTGAAGATTAAGATCGCACCTTGGTCTCATAATCATTTCTGACCCGAAAATGCTCCGGATCTTGAGCAATAAAAATCCAAAATAATCTCATCCTAATCGAAGCCATTTTTTGAAATCACTAAAGATCCATTAAACATATTTGACCAAATAAAGCGCCGACAAAGAAATTTTGGGAACCTAAAGAAACAATAGTATGGTCTCATGTCAAAATCAAAATGATTTTACCATGTGAGCTTGTTAATGAAAAGCTTTGTCAAAGGATTGATACACAAATAGAGGATATTTTACATAATTTGGGGGAAAATATCTTTAGCCACTCTGTTCTGCTCAGCTTCACTTACAGAATAGATTTCGACAATCACGATACTTGTGGAACTGCCGCCACTCGTCCTCATTGTCTTAAATCCCAACTTATCTTTCATCATTGAAAAACCGACATCCGTTAAAAATTCGCCTAGCTCTGGATCCCAATCTCGACCCGTAGCGAAGTACATAAAGTACAGCCCGTCCTCAATACCAGATATGTTGACAAAATTTTTGTTACCCCAGATGTAAACGGAAAATATAGTATTATTATCAAGATCAGTTAGAATAGCCACTGAATCCTCTTGAAGGCTATTTACGATAGAAAGTTCACCATATCCGTTCAATTCTGCTGGTTTAATAAACGTACCGTTTACCGGACGGGCCGCCTCAACGAATCCGACCAGAATCGCGAAAATTAGAGCTATTATAATAATACTAAAGTCCGATCCTCTCAATTTCACCACATTCTCAATTCCGCTTGGACTAGATACTATCATTATGATTTATATCATTCTCCGTAAACGAGGGCTTGATGCAAACATGCTATCAACATGCTTTCAATCAAATGAATGCTAGTGATTCACCTATTTGCAGACCGGACCACTCCCTTGGTGAACCTATGAAATTCGCAAAAAAAAAATAAAAAAAATGCATTGACCCAAAGAAAATAATGCGAGCAATTTTGCGCGTCGACTTTGATGCTTTCTTTCTCGATAGAGGGAACCGATCCCAAATATGCTGTGCGCAAGAGATATGGCTCGTTGCCCCAAACAATTGTGAAAAGGTTGATTGATTTCCGACTTAAATTTATATTAAAATCAAATAATAAATGAATTAATTTATTTTATAATAATTCATAAAAAAATTAAACTCCTCATTGCTCAATGTCCCCAAACAAAGCAGCATTAATCCATAGCTGATTATGCCAATAGTCACAATGAGGAAAATATTAGCGGCCTCAACCACATATAAATGAAGAACAATAACGGACATCACCAATGAAGATAATATTATTTTAAGGATTGGTCCATAATTTACGGAGAATTTAAAATATTTATTTGAAAAGTATATATTTAATAAAAATACTAATAGATATGCAATTAAAGTCGCAATTGCCGCGCCAATTATCCCTATCTCTGGGATTAAAATAAAATTTAAAAATAAATTAATAATTGAAGCTAGAATCCAAACGAACATCAAGACTTTTGTTTTCTTATATAAATATAAAGATTGTCCTATAAATCCGCTACCGACGCAATAGAAAAGTGAGCCAAATGCAATAAATGGGGTTACCTGATATCCTATGTTGGCAATAGATTCTGTTGTAAGAAAGACCAGCATTGGTTGGGATAATATTGAAATACCAAGTACTGTTGGAACAGCCAAAATGAGAAAATACTTGAGCGATAAATTAAAAATTTTTCGGACCAGATCCATGTCGCCAACCTCATAATATTTTGGCAGTATGGAGCCTAACACAAAGCTAAAAGGAACCATCAACATTATGATCGCACTGCCCAAAGAGTATCCTGGACTATAATATCCAACGAATGCAATTCCTAACAATATGCCTATTAAATATTTGTCGCTTGAATTAACGATCCAGCTAGCCATGTTACCGGGAACAGTGGGAATGCCAAAGCGTAGATATTCTCTAATTCTAGAGAACCTGGGATAAGTAAATCCGATTGATCTGATCAAATATAATATCAGAATCACGAGTATTGCCGCGCGAATAAATAGCAGCGAGATCAAGATCCAAATTATTCCGAATCCAGAGAGCGTGATAAAAAATATTGATGTTAGCTCAATAAACGTTCTCAGCAAGGATACTGCTGCAAATTTTTGGGTTTCCTGAAAAGCCCTGAATAAGTTTATCGAAGCCCAATAAATGCATTCAATAGGAATTAATGCGGATAGAATATAAACAAATATCTTATTTTCATCAAAAAGCCATCTTGAAATCCCTTCTGAAAAGAATAATAGAACTAAAGCACAGAATGAACTGAATAAGATAATAATGCTAAATGTAGAATAAATATCATCCAATATCTGGTTTCTGTTCTTTTCGCCAGCAATAAATCGGATAGCTGCTACAGGAAGGCCTAAAGGAACAAAGCTCGCAATTAATGCTAAGGTGACAAAGAATTGGACATAAATCCCATAACCAGTCACGCCCAATGATTTTGTCAATATTGAAAGGATCAAGATTGATGAAAGTGTGCTGCCAAGATTCGCCAGCCCAATTAAGCCTACCTCCAAACTGATCCTTTTATATAGAGATTCATACATAATATTGTCTTAATGAACTGAATAAGAATTGTCCGTCTTCTTCTTCCTTTGCTCCGAACCTTCACCAAAATGCCTTGCTATGCTCTTTTGGTTGAACTTGGTCCATAATAAAATGATATTAATTTATATTATATAGCTTAAAGTTCTCTCCCTATTGAGAATGCTTTCCCCAAGAATTTGCCTGCTCCATAATATTTTCGGGTCTCAGGGGCAAACAAAGCGGGTTTGACTTTCTCCATCTCGGGCAGATCATCGGGACCCAGCACATTCTCCTCGGCTTTAACATCTACGATCTCGCCGATGAATTGGGTATGTAACCCTATTTCAATCGTCTTAATCAACTTGCATTCTAATACTAGAGGGAACTCTTTCACATATGGTGCATCTACTAGGTCGCTTTTGGCGGGTGTAAGCCCAGCGGCTGCAAACTTATCTATCTCCCTTCCTGATGCAATGCCGAAGAAGTCTGCTTCTTTAATATAATCTTCAGAGGGTATGTTAACAGTGAACGCTTTTCTGTCTAGGATATTACCAAAAGTATATGTGGCCTTTCTCAAGGAAACTCCAATGCAAGGTGGAGCTGAGCAGCATATACCAGCCCAAGCGGCAGTCATGACATTTGCTTTTCCAGTTTTATCATAGGTCCCTATTACGAATACAGGAGTAGGGTAGACTAACGTTCTAGGTCCAAGTGACTTTTTCATCAAGATCTTCCTAGATTATTTTGTTGTGCAGGCCTATAAATTAAATCTATTGGCAAATATGCAATTGAATAGTAGCCGATGATCATCGGCCATTTATCCAAGGCAGAAGATTTTAGCTCAGAACTTAGCTAAAAAGCTAAATAATCCCTAATCAATTGATAATTGATGCTCCTCTTCGCCCATATGGGTTTTGCTCTGGCAGCTGCTCGTTTCACACCCCGAGCGAACCTTTTTTTTGTAGCCCTAGGCTCCATGCTGCCTGACATCATAGATAAGCCATTGGGCCAGATTGTCTTCGGCACCCCAGCTATGGGTCGAACTTTTATTCACACGTTGCTTTTCCTTATCCTGCTAGCAACTGCCGCTTACTATTTGCGTAGCATTTGCCTAGCCTCGTTGGCTGGTGGAGTTTCGATCCATCTTGCTCTAGACTTTATGTGGGCTTCGCCTCAAACACTCTTTTGGCCGCTTCTTGGTGGATTTCCATTGGGACCCTACATGGACGCACTCACTTATATCGAGACATTGTTGATGGAACTGAGACATCCAGGTGTGCTAATGACAGAATTGCTAGGTCTGGGATACATATTTTTCCTAGCTTTGAGGTCTCGGAAGAACATTGTTATCGCAGGAAGAGAATTCATTGCTAAGGGCCAAGAGAGTGCACAGATGATTGTGCAAGTTTTTATCAAATGGTCGTAATGTTCTCTTTGAAAATTAAGATTTCTGGATTCGATAAAAGATTCAGGTATTTTCCTTTTTTACGGATCATCCATCGAATTTATGAGCAGCTTGTACAAGATGTTGGCACATCATGCGTTCCTCCTGTCCGCCTGATAACATATCATTGAAGAATCTGTGGTCAGCCCTTCAGCTCAGAAGAGCCATAGGTCTAGTCTGGGAGAGCTCACCAAGATGGACGCTAGCAGCTGTAGCGTTATTGGTCGTTCAGGGCATATTGCCGTTGATAGCCTTGTACCTTATGAAGCTTATAGTGGATTCGGTGACATCGGGATTAGAGTCGGCGACATTCAGGTACACGGCCGTCTTGATAGCAATTGCAGGGTCAGTAGCCATTATAAGCGCCCTCTGTCGATCAGCCTCGAGTGTCGTTAACGAATATCAAGCCGCTCTGAGCTCCGATCATATCCAGGATGTGCTTCATGCCAAATCTATTGAAATAGATCTGGAATACTACGAGAACTCAAAATATTATGATGCTCTGCACCGAGCTCAGCAGGAAGCCCCTTGGAGACCTACTAGGATAGTTAACGGATTGGCTCAGCTCGGTCAGAATTTGATATCCATTGGGGCTATCCTAGTCCTGCTAATATCTTTGAATTGGCTGATAGCCCTGGTTTTGATCCTGGCTACTTTGCCGGCAGTATTTTTGCGTGTAAGATATTCGACGATACTTTACAATTGGCAATGTAGCGTCACTGAACAGGAACGTCGAGCCTGGTACCTTCACTGGCTTCTGACGGCAGACACCTATGCCAAAGAGATCAGATTATTCGATCTGGGCAATCTGTTTGCGGATCAGTATCGTGACCTGCGAAAGAATCTGAGACAAGATAAATTCAAGATCACAACTAAACGTTCCGCTGCAGATTTAGTCGCCCAAGCCCTCGCCGTTCTTGCACTATTCGGTTCATTAGCCTATATAGCCTACCAGTCCTTCCTGGGTCTTATAACGGTAGGTAGCCTGGTTATGTATTTCGGAGCTTTTCAGCAGGGTCAAACTTCTATGCAGGCAATTTTGACCAGCTTGGCAGGACTCTATGAAGACAACCTCTTTCTTACCAGTCTATACGATTTCTTGGACCTGAAACCCAAGGTCCAGGAGCCTTCTCAACCTCAGCCCTTCCCCCGCCCCATTATGAAAGATATTAGTTTCGAGCATGTTAGTTTTGCCTATCCGGAATCGAACAAGTATGTGCTGGAAGATGTATCTCTGACCATCCGTCCAGGCCAGACTATAGCTCTGGTAGGAAAGAATGGTTCAGGCAAGACTACATTAGTCAAGCTTCTTGCCAGACTCTACGATCCTTCCTCTGGCAAAATTAGCGTAGACGACATAGATTTGCGGAAATTTAGTTTGGCGGACCTCAGACGTGACATAAGCATCATCCTTCAGGATTATGTTCGATACAAGATGACAGCCTGGGAGAATATATGGTTCGGCGACATCTCGCAACCCGCAGATATGGCCGACATTTCAAATGCAGCCAAGAGCTCAGGTGCAGACGATTTCATCCAGAAGCTCAGCCAAGGTTACCAAACCCAACTCGGAAGATTTTTCAAACACGGCACCGATCTAAGCGTTGGAGAATGGCAGAAAGTGGCTTTGGCCCGAGCTTTTATGGGAAAATTCCAGATTATTGTGCTCGATGAACCTACCAGCTCGCTCGATCCAAGTGCAGAGGAAGCAGTCTTCAAGAGGTTCCGTGAGCTGGCTAAAGGTCGTACGGCTATCATAATTAGCCATCGGCTGTCCACGGTCAAGACATCGGACAATATTTATTTTTTGAAGCACGGCAAAATTACTGAAAGCGGGACTCACGAGGATCTCATGAGAAATCAAGCTGATTATGCCAACCTCTTTGAGACACAGGCCCAGCATTATAGATAATGCGGATCTAACGTGAGCAATTTTATTCTGCATTGGCCGAAATACTCAGCCAAATTTGCGGGTGTAGTATCATCCTTTCTTAAAACTGCTCATGTTAATTCTTAGGCAAACTAGAAGAAAGCATTAAAGTTCAAATTGTTATCCGACAGCTCGAAATTAGCGCATTTTTTCTTAAGCCATCAAATAATAAACTAGTGACGACACTATAGGCACAGTTATGTTATCATCCAGCCTTGGCAACGATTCAACCACTGTTGCCAAAAGTATCACAATTGCAGTTACTGATGCAGGCAAAACTAGCAGAGCACACATCGCTCCGACTGCGAAACCAATAGAACCTTCAAGAGTCTTGCTTTTATTCCAGGGTAGCTTATATCTCCCATAGTTCATGCCGACATAGGTAGATACTGAATCGCCAATAGCAAGTATAAGTATAACAGAAATAGCTGCCGCAGAATTGCCCCTAAGCAGTCCGAGAACAAATAGAATGCCAAGAGCATAGTACATCGATCCTTCACCGGGAATGGTTCCTTTTCGTTCGAGCATATCGAGCAATATATCGATATTCAGAGGCTTAATCCCAATCAATACCATATGAATCATTAGTATTCCGAGGCATGTCCCTGCAAGCACGAAATAATATGTCGTATCAATTCCTGCAAACCATATCATGAGGCATAATAACAGACCTACCGAAGCATGTACTAATTGCCTAGGGCGCTCGTTATCGCTAAATACGACATTCTTCTGCCTGATAACAAAGGATTCAGCTATTGAATAGCTAAGTCCAGCTACGGCAATACCTCCCCCGATGTCAAACCAAGAATGGAATCCTTCATATACACGCGACCAACCGATCAGCAATGCGAGAACGTAAAAGATGGGAAATAAAATGTGCCCCAAAAAGGGATAAACAAATGAGAATGAGATGCTTGTATGCCCGCTTGGGTAGGCATTATCAGGCAAACATGAAAAGTACATGTTCGGATCGATCTGGCATGGTCTTGAAATGTTAACTACCAATTTCAACAATTCGGAAATTACTGCCGTTAGCACCAGAGTAATGACCAAGAGCTTTAGACGCTGCGAGTCCGTAGGATGATTGGCAGACAAACATACCCTCCATACCTCTATTTTGCATCTAGTTTATAAGTTCATTTGCTTTTTTGATCCATCTCTCCTTTGTAGGATAGGACGACTGTCGAATTCCAGATATATCCGTTGAATAAAGATCAACTATAGTAATGCCTGGAAAGATAAAAAGAATCTCAAGCTTTCACCCAAGTCCGAAGTGCGACAGAAGCCTTTTGGCTTGAGAAGAAGAGTACCTAGGCACAATTGGATCAAAGATTGCGGGAGGCTGTTTGACAAAGAAGCTCATCGTAATAAAAGGCAAGGTCACATCTGGCCTGGGCCAGGGACAATTCTATATCTGCCAAGAGGCCTATCTGATCCAATTCCAGCAAAAACTTGGTTTCCAACCCTATCCTGGAACCCTGAACCTCAAACTGGAGAAACCATTCGTTCAATCAGATTTAGTGACAATCGAAATAAGAAGTTTCCAGGAGGCAGGCCGAACCTTCGGCGGATGCAGATGTTATTCCTGCCAGATTGGCGATATGAGATGTTTTATAATTAAACCAGATCGTTCCAGCCATCCCTCGGATTTGATTGAGATCATAGCACCTGTAAACCTGAGGAGATCGCTAGACCTGATGGATGGAGATGAAGTGGAACTTGTCTTGGGGAATTAGATGTCCAAAATTAGGAGCATTGTTTTCTTGAAATCGTTCTGCATATGCAAAAACAAAAGGATTTAAAAATCAAGCATTCAGAACCATCCTAACCAACCAGCAATTATGGAAATTATTGCCACAATTATGAGTATGATTATAACCCATTTGATTAGGCCAATGGATGCCTTTATCAGCCCACGCATTACTGAAAATCCGAGTAGCAATGCCACAATCAAGATTATTATTCCGAGCAAGATTAGAATCGACATATTATGCCTATTTGATGTTTTTAAAACTATTTAAATCTGTTGAATTGGATTCTTCTTGCGATGCGAAAATAAATTTCCGCTGCAATATTCGGCAGCCATTAAGGCGAAACAGGTTGTTTTGAGGAGAAATTGCTTTATTTTCCTAAATCAGGCTGCAACCAGGACATCAACCGCAAGAATAACCTCATATCCAAGGGATGCTTTTTGTTCTTAACTTAATTCTTCTCATCATTCCCGATAGCGCTCAAAGTATCTCCGCCGGTTTATCCTCTTCATTATCGTCATCTTTTTTTCGTTGTAACAGCGAAAGACATCAAGATAAAAAGGATTGCTCCGACCTCGAAGTCCTGAAAAATCCAAAAAATGCTATATCTATCCGCATAATAGATAAAGACAGAAAATAAGAGATTAGTCAACTCTGAATCAATTGGGAGGACATTTCTCGAAGCGTTCAGCATAACCGAAAATCTTGATGAGTTCTGCTCCTAAATTGAACTATTTGAGAGAGAGAAAAATATTATATTTAGTTATATATTAAAATAATTTAATTATTTAATTAATTAATTAGCCTTATCATTAGGTTTTTAATGAATTGGTTTCTTCATCAAGCTTGTTTAGGAATCTTGCCCTGGTGATCCAGAGATCGGGATCATTGGGATTCAATTCGATTGCTCTGTCATAAACTTCCAAAGATTGATTGTAATTGCCTAGTCCACTGAGAAATTCTGCTTTGGCGACCCATAGATCTGGGTCGGCGGGATCCAATTCGATCGCCCTATTGTAGGCCTCAAGAGATTGATTGACATTACCCAATGCACTTAGAAATTTTGCTTTATTGATCCATAGACTCGGATCCAACGGGTTCAATTCAATTGCTCTGTCATATGCTTCTTGAGATTGGTCATTATTGCCTTGCTTGTTTAGGAGTTTTGCTTTAGCAATCCAGAGACCGGGATCTGTGGAATTCAATTCGATGGCTTTGTCGTAGGCTTCCAGAGATTGATTATAATTGCCTAGTCCACTGAGAAATTCTGCTTTGGCGGCCCATAGACCTGGGTCTTCCGGATTC
>JALHSR010000227.1 GCA_022865315.1 Methanotrichaceae archaeon
CTTAACTTTTTTTTTTGCAGACGAATTAAGTCAAATTTATGCCGTGGCCAGCGAGCCGGACGGCAAAAGCGAAAAGGTTATCCTCTCTTTCGGAGCTGGATCTGACTGATGGATTGCAGGCTTTTGATGGATGGCAGGGTCAAAGCGACCTGCGATTTGTGTCAAAAGCCGCTTTGATGGTCTCTTTTGACCTGAGCTCCCTCCAATCAGGCATAGATTGGGAGAAAAACTCCTACTGCATCTATTTCAAATTGGCTTCTAACTTGACTTACTCATATTAACTTTTCTTCCAAGGATTTTGGCACTCCAGATGCCAAGAATTGGCTCAATTCAAAACCATACGCCATGCATTTTAGACATATTAATCTGAGAGCATATTTGGCAAGCATATATTTGATTCAATAATATTATTTTTAATCCCGAGCATAGCTATCTTTGAATGAATATTTTGCGTCCCAAGGAGTCTCTTACAATTTATAATGAGACATCTTGGCACTATGCCTAGCTTTATATCTATCGTTAATAAATTTAATTAGTTCTTTATCACGATAATGTTTTCTTGGAAGTATCATTTCAAGAATCAGCTTGACATCCTGAACCGTCAAAAAATCCGTATCTTCCCCTACTTCGTAAGATATGGATAAGAGTGCGAACATGGCAAGAAGAGAGAGCGTTATATGATGATGCCATCCCGTCCAGGTTCTGATCTGGTAATCAGCGAGCCCGGCTATCCCCTTGCCGTCTTCGAATGCTCGTTCAATCCAATATCTGCTGTGAGACATTTTGGCGATGCTACTCAAACTAGAATCGAGCGGAGCATTCGAGAGTTGATATTTGACATTGTTGGTGTTTTCATCTCTTCTCAAGATCAGGAGCTGCCGTCTTCCTGGAAGATCATCTTCCCGAGGATATACTGGAAGAGTTGCTATTTCGGTCCAGAGTGCACCTCTTTCCGTATCTCTAACAAATACTCGAATCCATTGTGATGATGGAATCTGCTTCGCGATATCCTCAACAAGGACTGCAGAAGGTTCTCCATCCACTACCACCGTTCTGGTAGGGCAGCGTCCTTGGTGAGATTTTCTTTCAGGAATACCGATTCTTGGTAGATCTAGCCAGACCCAAGTATCGCGATGAATATCGGCTATGTAGGTTATTCCTTCTACATCCAGATCATTTCGAAGCCAAGGCAAATCGCCGTAGAGTGAGTCCATGCCAACCCAAGCAAACGGTACTCCATTGTCTCTGGCATGAAGGATCATCTCCTTGGCAAGCTGAGCCTTAGTTTTAAAGGTAACCTCATCAGGCACTCCTGCTGCTCTTCGGCGAGAGAGATCTTCTGCCCATTCTTTCGGCAAGTACAGCCGCTCATCGATCAGAGTTCGGTTTCTTCCATTGACATATCCGAGAAAAACACCTACCTGACAGTTATCGATTTTTCCCAATCGGCCGCAATACTGGCGAGCCACGCCTACTGAATCTGTACCCTGCTTCGGGAAGCTTGACTCGTCGATGTGAATGGAACCATTGATTTCGTCGCCAATCAACTTTGTTACATCTTTTTGGATTTGATTCAAAATGAGATCATCTCTCCAGTGAGATCTTGAGATCATATGTTGGAGAGATTGCTTGCTCGAGCCAGGGACTATTTGGGCGTATTTGCTCATATTTCCTCGTCCTTTCTCTAAAAATATACCACGTATGTATTGAAAAACTCTATGGTCAATACATCTGGTCGAGGTATAGCAAAATATTTTATATTCTATCTGTAATCTCTTTAAAATGCGGTGAATCATTCGCAATTTTGCTTCCGAGAATCCAGGATTCAATTTCAGAATCTTACCCCCTTTTTTATATTACGGGGCATTATAGTAAATATACTTAATTAGTAATAGTAACTGAATTTGAAGTAGTCAAGTTAGGAGAACGCACGTAATAATGATAGTTACAGCTTTCGCTTTTAACTTATATCAACTCTGCACATTGAAAAATGCTCGGATCATTTAAGCATAGCGGTAGCTATCGAAGAAAAACAAAAAATGAAGGTAATTCAAGGAAATTGGACGCTAAATAGTGGCAAAAATGGCTAATAACATGAAAATTCCGCTCCAAATAGGCTAAACAAGGTCAAGTTGATCGGGTTTAGGAATCCTCTTAGATGCAAATAGATAGTAATAAATGAAATTGCAACTCAATCACAGCTTGGATGTCTCGC
>JALHSR010000228.1 GCA_022865315.1 Methanotrichaceae archaeon
CATCGTTATAGTTAGTGAGTAGTGTTAAGAAATGCAATGTTGGAGAGGGTTGAGTTTTTTGTTAGAATGTGTTGAGTGTGGTCATGTTTCCGCTGACTTCCACACCTATCAAGGATTGGAAGAAGATCTGAGACAGGCTGCGGAGAGAGTGATGGCTAGATAGCACCTCCCTAGCTTTTCCGATATAAAAATAGCAGTAGGTAGAAATGGTAGAACTAAAATCACCAAAAGATGTTCGAAAACTCGTTTGTAGATGGATTACAGAAGCTTGTGAGAACAAGAGGCTGCCCTTTGAGAGGGATGGTGGCACGATTGTCCAATTGTTGAATGTTTGGTTGCGGACATTCGAGACAGAAAAGGTGGAGGAACTCACGAAGCGTGTAGAGAAGTTGGAGGACGCTAAGTGACGATTTCAGGATTACGAGATTTGGAGCGGCGTTTAGAGAAGTTGGAGCCGCGTGTGGCACAAGCAACGGCTTCTCCCGATAGCAAAATAGTTGAACTCGTTATTGGCAAACTTTCGGATAAGGAGCTAGAAATCCTCCACGAGATGTCATATCTAAGAGAAAGCGGATTTAGCAGCGACCAAGTGCGTGAAATGATCGGTGACCGATGCCCGCAAGCGGAAAGAGCGATTAAGCGTTTCCAGAATCTATATGCAGAAGTTGTGAGAGCGCTTTCCCCACCTCCTAAGCGTTGCAGACCGCCTAAGAAGAAACCGTAGCAAAGAGTTCTTATCACCGTCCCTCTGCTCAGTTTTCAATGCGCCCATTTTTTTGTTATTATGTGCGGGGGTTCGGAAATACGCACCAACTTACGGGATAAGCTCGACCAAATGACCTGTTGAATGGATTGTGAAAAAGATTGTGGCGGCAATTCTTAGCGAGACTGCCGCCCTTGCGTCATAAGCACGCAACTGGGCTAGATTCCGGCTACGGCCGGTAGTTGCAGGAGGACTGATTGCCCGATTCCCAGCACGCACTGTAGGTGTTTATGAGGTCATCCTGCGTGACACGCCATTGATTGTCTTGACCATCAACCGTGATGCCATTCACCGTAAGATCCTTATCCAGAACCACAGTCCGGAACTTCCAGCCGTCTGGTAAATTGAGCTTCGACCCGAGGTTCGGTAGATCCTCATATGTCTGGTTCTTGTCAACGATGATCGAATAGGACTGCATGACAAAGGTCATACCGTTCGGGGCATCCAGGATGAAGACGGGCTTGCCCGCATCATAGTACCACGTTCTGTTGCACGTTACGGGAGTTATGCTGTAAAATTGCTCCCCCTTGCTCAGAGCATCAGCCGAAATTGCAGCGTTGGCACCCCACCGGGTATCCAGGCCGTCGAAATTGCGGACGTTATTTGAGAACGCTAATCTCATCTTGTCATGTACCCAGTAACGGATTCCACTCATATAGCTGTTATCCGCTTTGTAGTCTTTTGCCCCCTGTGCATCCGAGTAGTTCGCCATGAGGATATCGGGAGCCGAGTCCCTGCTATTACCCGGTTGGATGTTGAACGTCATTGTATTGTAGATACCGGTTCCCGCGCCGGGGCAGGTTAAGAATAATTCCATGTAGCGGTACCCACGTTCACCCGTATACACAAACTCCGAGGTATAGTTCTGGTCATCCTGGACATAAGGGCATGTACAGGTCACACAGGGATTCGTAGGCACTGGGGTAACAGATGTCGGCCAGTTCGGGGCTGTCGATGCTGCCGTCTTTGTTACCTCCGCTGTAGGTTTCGCGGTTGTCGCTGGGGGTGTTGTTGTCGGTGTTGTACATCCGACAATCAACATAGTTGAAATAACGACCAACGAAAATAGTAGCAGTGTTGTTTTTTTCATATAATGATCACCTTAATAGGTATTGAACACTATTCAACTAGGGATTTAAACCTTTTTTATTTGTCCAAACCTATGAATGAGACCATGTTTTCGATTCCGAATATGTTCAAGCCCAAATCATAACATCAATTAAATCCTTAAAACTGGCCGAAAATCAGTCCTCCAAGCAAT
Source organism: Methanotrichaceae archaeon (assembly GCA_022865315.1). Lineage (GTDB taxonomy): Archaea > Halobacteriota > Methanosarcinia > Methanotrichales > Methanotrichaceae > JALHSR01. The sequence continues at coordinate 2,025 of JALHSR010000228.1, forward strand.
GAAGCACATGGGTCGGTAGCGATCCCCGCACCGTCGGTGGAGCCAATGATCCTAATGTCATTACCAAACAAAATTATTCTGAAAGAAGATATGCTTGTTGCACAGTTCAGAATTCTTCTTATGGCCTATATGCAATCCAATCATGTGGTTGAAAGGATGAAAATTTGGTCGAGTTAGTTGAACTGCCAAATAGAATTTTCGCGAAAGGTTAAGATTATAGGTTGAATCTAATCTGCGAAAATGTATAAATCCAAAGTACGCCAATTTTTCCACAATCGAAAAGTAAAAATCAAACAAAATCGCTATGCTGTATGCGGGGGAAGGGATTTCCGCACGAATCTACCAGTAAGATAACCATTTGACTATCCTGATAAGCAGATAATGATCCTCTTGAATGCGAATCGCGTTTTAAGATGATCCTGGCATTCGGGTAATAAGAGCTAGTTTTAAGAATGAGATCAATGTCTCAATTCGTGCACAAAACTTCAGTGCAGTTCTGGGTAAACCATCATCTCACGACTTGAGCCTTTAGTCCTTAAGGAGATTGGCCCCAGCTACCAGCTCCCGAAGGAGCTTCAGATTTCACGCCAGAATCACAGTTCTTTTGCGACGCGGTTTTACATCCATCTTTTTCAAGATTAAAATTCACTTCATTGGTGCATCCTTTTCCTGGTATACAGAATTTTATAGCACCGCAACAAGGAAAATCTGTTGCGCTTAAACTGCTAAGCCAAGGAAGGGTTCCAATAAATACGCCTGTCGGCTGCTTGTCCAACTCTGCATTAGGTCGGACATTTGGAGATCCTTCAGGAGCTCCCACAGGCATTTTTCTATTATCAACGTACATTTCCCACTGTTTACTCCATAATTCAGTAGGAAATTGATCGAAAGTTGCTTGAATTACCCCATTATTCGGTTGCCATGATACATCAACTATCCGAGGTGCCCCGTCAGTTGGTGATGCCATGACTGGACTCGTTTGGTCACCCGCAGGCTCTGGGATGAATCCACCCGACGATCCTCCTTGAGCAGCACTCCTACTTGTCGATACCTTCTCAGGACCGATCCACCGCACCTTAAGAGAGGTCGCTTCTCCCTCGAGGTTTAGAATACATCCACTTAGCCGAAAGAACTTATATTCATTAAATTCGCCTTCAGCATTAATGGAGCAAACATTGGGTTTCGGGAGCATTAAAGAACGATCTCTTGGTTCAAAATTGATGTCTTTGAAAAGCTCTGCCTCTATATTATCTCCCTGAATGAGCACATACTCTGCATTGTTATTAATATCATCGAAAAGTATTGGGTATAATGCTTCTTTATCGTTGAGATTTTCAGGAAGCGGGAAGAATTCCGAAACGGGCTCATAGCCTGTGATCGTGTTAAATGCAGTGTCGCTTAATATCACTCCCGATGGGTCAGCTTGCTCCTTAGGAAAGATGACAATCGATGAGATCGCGTCATTCCAGTAATCACCTGCGTAGCTAACTGAATCCCCGAATACTCTTGAATTCCCGCTGAAATAGCTACGGCGATAAACAGCTGCCTTCACGTTTGATCCCACTTCTATGGACGATATCGCATCGTTTAACCATCCAGGAAAACCGTGAACTAATCGGTGTCTCATGCCCGGCTCCAGGGTCATAGAATAACTATCTCCGTGGAATCCAGCATCCACCCAGACGATCACTTCGTTTGGTGCAACGCCGGATGCAACTGAATTCAAGCAATAAATGATGAGCAAATATAACATAATCCCGTGCTTTTGATTGCCAAGATCGCATATTTCATCCACCCGATTCCGAAACCTAATATAAAATTATGATTAATCAGATAAATAGCTTGGCAGAAATGTCATGTAGTGGATATCTCTATCCTGTTAACTGATACATGTGGATCGGCAAAATATGCCAAAATGCCCTTTGCTCCATGCAATCTGGGATATATTCATTGAACTTTTTTCGAAATTAATTTATACAGTTAATCCGGATGAGGTTTCGATGGAGAAATAAAAAGCGAGAAATTTTATCTCCGGCCAGTTACATTAATGAGAACTCCGAAAAACCCAATTTAATAGAAATATATAAATACTATTAATACCATACAATAGTCTCATGAGAAATCTCACCGATTTTGCCATCAGGCAGGAATATGAACGAGTTAAAGAATTGGGCGACCAATTAGTTGAGGTCGGG
>JALHSR010000229.1 GCA_022865315.1 Methanotrichaceae archaeon
CAACCCGGTCGTATCCGTATTAGCCACACGCCTTAAAGTTAACCCGAAAAAACAGGGACTCAGGTTTTACCATCAATAAAAAAGATGAAGGAGCTATTAGAAAAGAAAACCTGGGGGTCAGGCATCGGTAATTCGGTATTGGCGTAAATCTTAGGTATCATCCATAAAAAAGTTGGCGTATTCGAATGCGGATTTCGGCCTCCGGTTCAGGCGCCGCCCCAGCCTCCGGCCTCGTAGGGCCTATGGCCCGGTGGGAGGGGCTTCTGCCCCGGAGGGAGAGCCCTCTGGCTCGGAGAGATTGCGGAATTAGCTCAAAGCTAAAAGCAAGAAAGGTCAGTGGGTCACTCATTAGTTATTGCGTGAGAATAGCAGAGGAAGATAATTCATAATGAAAAAAGGTGGACATTATGATGCCTCGAGTTTGATCGAGGCTCAATTTGAACCGGGCTCCCGCGGTCGAGTGCTCAGAAATTTGTTAGGGATTAAAAGTAAGCGAGAGATGGATCAGGTCGAGGCACAAGAGCAGCTGCGCACACTGGAGGAATTGGTGAGGATTTACGATCAGACTCATCGTTTTACTGCAGCGGATGTGAGGAGAATCCATAAAATCTGGCTCGGATCCATTTATGCGTGGGCTGGAAACTATCGACAAGTGAATCTCAGTAAGGTGGACTTCCCGTTCGCTGCAGCAAATCAGATTCCAAGATTGATGATAGAGTTTGAGAAAGGACCTCTTCGTGAATATACTCCTTGCCGGTTTACTGAAATGAGTGAAATAGCCAGAGCCATCGCCGTTGTCCACACGGAATTATTATTAATCCACCCATTTCGAGAAGGCAACGGACGGGTTGCTCGCCTTCTCGCTGTCTTGATGGCGTTACAAGCAGGACTACCACCCTTGGATTTTGGTAATATAAAAGGTCGGAAAAGGCAAGAGTATTTCAGGGCTGTACAAGCTGGTTTGGATCGGGACTATAAGCCTATGGAGGAAGTCTTCAGCGCCGTGATCCGTAGGACACGACGGGTTCACGGAGTATAACGGATTTGGCTGCTGTCGGACGAAAACTGGTAGCTTCTGGCAATACTCTATGAATTCCTTCAATGGCTGTAGAAGAAGAAACCACTATGGAGAGTAGTTTTTGCCGGTTTGCAGGATCTTTTAGATAAGGATTTGCTTGAATTAAAGGCTTCCTGTTCACAAAATAATAATATCACAAATGATCGATTTAATCTATATAATAGATTATTGGTGTCCTCCATAAAAAAGTTGGCCGTTCCAATTGCGGAATGCAGATTGCGGAATTTTCAATCTGCTTTCGGCTATGACATTGAGATCAGTAGAAGAAGGAGGGGGCTATAGATGGATCCGGAGGCCATCAAAGTTGAAAGGTTGGTTTAACTCACAAATGTAGAACACGGCTCGGACAAAATCTTAGCGAGATTCTTTCGCGATTCACCTAGAATCAACAATGAACGAACAAGCAAATCAAGCGAGACAGAAGGATCTCCTGCTTCCATCTTTGCTACCCTCGACTGACTGGACTTCAGGAGACGAGCAAGTTGAGCTTGAGTTAGGGTCTTGTCCTTCCGGCGTTCCTGAAGATTTTTACTCAATGCAAGTTTCATCTCAATATAGGCGGATTCTTCAGGTGAAAGCTGCAGAAACTCTGCAACAGTACCAACCTTCCACCCTTTTGTTTCAAG
>JALHSR010000230.1 GCA_022865315.1 Methanotrichaceae archaeon
AGTGCTGGTATTGAATACCACGATTTGAGTATTATTGATAAAATTTAATTATCTTTCTATCTCATTTCAATGGCTTACTTGTAAAACTTCATGAGCCTCATATCGGTCTTATGCCCGAAGCATATAAAACGTGATTTGTTTTTGGATGCCTAATTGACTCTGATATGGGCAGTGAAAGCTGTGCACCAATTGAGACAACGATCTCGTCGGTGAAACCAGCTCTCATCATTCGAATGCCAGGATGCGTCTTAGAACGCGTATGGGAATTTGTACCTTAGAGGATGGTAGATTGATTCACGAGAAAAAAGAGATGCTCTCTAGGCGACTTGGAGGCTACAGTTGGGTGATTTTATCTCCAATTGCGAATTAAATTTTAAAATCGGTTTTAAGCACAAAAGATGCTAGGAATTAAAGCAAGTCCATATGTGGCATCAAACAATCCCCGTGAACAGTAGGATGCCATCTTGCTTCCAGATATAGCTCGGGATCCATCCAATTGTGCAGTATGTGGCAAGATTTCATTCAAATGAAGAACATGATCACAGGGCTGCCCTCGAAGTATGTCTTGAATCACATCATGAGAGCGCCTCCAAGGTGGACTGATTCACGAGAAAAAGAGGCGCTCTCTAGATGACTTGGAGGCGAGGCGACCATTGCGGTGTAATTGAACCTGCCTGCAGATCCTGTCCAGAGATTTTCACCTTCAGTATCTTGTGGGCGGTGCTGCAAAGTCATTCCTCAAAAGAAGCTAAATTATTTGCCTACGACTGAGCATGAGTTGCCAATTCATCCGACCACATCAATGATACAATATTCAGATCCGCACGATATTTATTGTGTGCCGCCAAATATCCTCTTTAAAGTTTCCTGATCCATTAACAGATGATTGGGAGCAAGATAATATCATAATTAACCACAAAGATGCTAAAATCATGGAAATCATTCTTGCATACATGAAGCGAAAAATATATGCTAATATTTTAAAGAATTTTTCTTATAACTAACAGCAAACAAACTAATATAGAGGATTTTGAAAGAGATACCTAAAGGGAGACAGAATTTAATATGCAAAAAGGGCAATAAAAAAACCTAAGTTTATTAAAAGTCAGGGCATCGCTATGTAATTGGAGCGGATAGTCTATTGAGCAGAGATCGAGGTTTTCTGAATATATTGGGGTAGACGATCTCAGAGTTTTGACCTATCAAATAGGAGAGGACTATGATTCTTTGAATGAGATTCAAGCTCCCGCCGACTACTATCATATTTTGGATTGTGATGCACTATGAATATAGAACTCCGAGTCATCAAATCGATATTTTCAAAAACCTATGAAGCCACAATTGTTTATTCTTTAAGTTTTTATCATATGTTCGTACTAGAGTGCCGATGAAATGCGCTCAAAGATTGCAGGCAAATTATAAAATCATCTGATTTATTCTCTTAGCCCAATTGGGACTACCATGATCAGGTAAACGGAGAAAAGCTGAAATGAAATTGTCAAACCTTGGTATGACCACCTGGATGCTCCTGGGCTTCGTCTTTGGCGTTCTTTTCGGCCTTTTTTTTGGCGATCTCTTATTGGCTTTGATGCCCCTCAGTCAAGCCTTCATCAAGATATGGCAAATAACCATCCTCCCTTCAGTGGTCCTATCGCTCATACTGGGCATAGGCAGCCTGAATCATTCCAATGCCAGAGATCTGGCGTTCAAAGCCTGCCTGGTTTTGTTGATGTTTTGGGCCATTGGAGTAGCCATATTCTTTTCTTTTCAGATTGCCTTTCCAGTTCTGGAAAGGGCTTCATTCTTCAGCACTCAGGATCTGATAAGGCCGGACGACTTGAACATCATAGATCTGTTCATTCCTTACAATCCCTTCCGCTCCTTATCTGAGGGCTTTCTGCCTGCTATTGTCGTCTTCTGTGTATGCCTGGGTTTTGCCCTTATGGGAAACGAAGAGAGCAAGCCGCTCATGAATTTACTGAACATCCTCCAAGCAGCGCTTACCCGAATTACCGGCTTTCTATCCAGGACCTTTCCCATAGGAGTCTTCGTCATAACAGCCCAGACCATGGGCACTATCACTCTTGAGGGACTACTTGAGCTTCAGGTATTTCTGATATCTACAGCCATCTTAGCTGTCCTGGTGATCTTTGTTGTTTTACCCTTGTTGATCTCCTGCATGACTACCTTCCGCTACAGGGATATCATCTCTGCATCATCCAGGGCAATAATCCTTGGATTTTCAACCGGCACGGAGTTCATAACTCTACCATTGATCACTGATGGAGTTAATAAGCTCTTCACGAATTCATTGGATAATGGAGAAAATAAGAATGAGATAGTGACATACAGCAAAGTTTTGGTCCCAGTGGGCTATGCTTTTCCCTTGCTGGGCGCTTTTTTTCCATTTCTTTTCATCCTCTTTGTGGCCTGGCTCTATCAAAATCCCCTAGATCTCCCCGAACAGCTGAAGCTTATAGCGGTGGGAATTCCTAGCTTCTTCGGCTCATCTAAGGTTTCCGTAGAGATGCTCCTGAATCTGATGCACCTTCCGGCCGACTCGTTCAACCTTTACATCAGCTCGGGTATACTACGCCAGAGCTTTGTCGCCTCGATGGCGAGCATGTCGATCTACTCATTTACTACAATCACCGTCGCTCTGATGGCCGGTCGTTGTAAGCTGCAATGGAAGAAAGCGATTTTTTCTATATTGCTCATTATTTTCATCCTGGTGGTTCTTTTATCAGGGCTGAAGTTTGGCTTTGCCCACCTTCTTGCAAATACCTATCATGGAAGCGATTTGATTTCCAATATTGAGCTTCCCAGAGATGCACAAGGAATGAGATCCGATGAGCTGGTGAGCACTAAGGTCCATCTCGCTTGGAATGATTCTCTATCTGCTGCCTCAGACGACCGCTCTCAAGGTGATGTTGTAAGGCTCATCAAACATAGAGGCGTTCTGCGAGTGGGCTACAACAGCAACTGTATACCCTTTGTGTTTTTCAATAAAAATGGATCACTTGTGGGATACGACGTGCAAATGGCCTACGAGCTGGCTCAGTTCATCAACGTTTCCAAGATAGAGTTCGTTCCAATAACCGGAGACTTGATTGCAGATTTTCTCAATAGAGGGGTTTGTGATATCGTCATGTCCTCTGTAACTGTAACTCCCGAGAGGCTAGATGAGGTAAAGTTTACCGATTCTTACATGACGGTCCATATGGCTTTTGTCGTAAGGGATGAGAGAAAGAAGAAGTTCCTAATGCTTGATAATGTCCGGAAAATGGATAACCTGAGGATTGCTGTTCTCAATAAAACGGCATTTGTAGCTATAGCTTCTGAGCTATTTCCCAAGGCTAAGATCATAAAGCTCAATTCCATCTGGGATTTTTTTGACGGAAATAAAGCAGACGCCCTTTTTACAACCGCCGAGGAGGGCAAAACTATGACCCTCATGTACCCCTTCTACGACGTCGCTATATTTGAGCCCAACGATTCTTACAAGGTGTTGTACGCTTATCCCGTGGCAAAAAACAGCAGTGAGACTTTCCTCATGCTCTTGAATTACTGGATTAAGATGGAAAGGGATTACGGTGAACTGGACAGAAAATACAACTACTGGATCCTAGGAAAGACCGTAGAAAAGAAAGAATCACGCTGGTCTGTGGTTCGAAACGTCCTGCATTGGGCCAGTTGAATATAAGATTCCTGGAGACTGTGGGCCTAACTTGCTTTTGTTTATCTCCTTAGCAGCCTGCAACTCAAACATCTTAGGATTAACAATATCACAATGGATGCCCCAACCGCTACGCCTAGACCTGATCATGAGAACGCCTCCTATGGGTAATAGGTATTGTAAGGACATGATCCGGATGAGTGGCCAGTGCCGCTTGAAATGCTGTACGACATGCTGGTAGTAATCCAAAATGTTGAAGGTTCCCGCACGAGGTTCTTGGTGCATCGGCCGGGAAGTTGGGAAGAAGCAATGAAACTCATGAGATAAAAAATGTCCAAGAGCGTCTTGGATTCGAATTTCTGATATATTCGGCGTACATTCGGCGTATAAAATTTTACATCGTTATAGTTAGTGAGTAGTGTTAAGAAATGCAATGTTGGAGAGGGTTGAGTTTTTTGTTAGAATGTGTTGAGTGTGGTCATGTTTCCGCTGACTTCCACACCTATGAAGGGTTGGAAGCGGATCTGCGACAGGCCTCGAAGAGAGTGATGGCGAGATAGTACCTCCCTAGCTTTTCCGATATAAAATAGCAGTAGGTCGAAATGGTAGAATTGAAATCACCCAAAGATGTTCGAAAACTCGTTTGTAGATGGATTACAGAAGCTTGTGAGAACAAGAAGCTACCCTTTGAGAGGGATGGTGGCACGATTGTCCAATTGTTGAATGTTTGGTTGCGGACATTCGAGACCGAGAAGGTTGAGGAACTCACGAAGCGTGTAGAGAAGTTGGAGGGCGCAAAGTGACGATTTCAGGATTACGAGATTTGGAGCGGCGTGTAGAGAAGTTGGAGCCGCGTGTGGCACAAGCAACGGCTTCTCCTGATAGCAAGATTGTGGAGCTTGCCATCTCAAAATTAAATGACAAGGAGCTAGAAATCCTCCATGAAATGTCATATTTGAGAGAAAGCGGGTTCAGCAGCGACCAAGTGCGTGAAAGGATCGGTGACCGGTTTCCGCAAGCGCAAAGAGCGGTCAAGCGTTTTCGGAATCTCTATGCCGAGATGGTACGCGCCCTCTCGCCGCCGCCTCGTCGTGGGAGACTGCCTAAGAAGAAGTGACGATGATACCGTAGCAGAGAGTTCTTATCACCGTCCCCCTGCTCATTTTTTAATGCGCCCATTCTTTTGATATTATGTGCGGGGGTTCGGAAATAAGCACCAAGAATAGTTTACATAATCCGTCCAGTTTTAAAATATTTGAAGAAGCGCTGCATGCAATTAATATATTTTTTTTATATGTATTTACCATTATCTATCATGCTTCTGCGCTTTAGATTCCATAGTTTGGCAATGGATATACTATTAGAAAATTTCGAAAACATCGAGAAATCAATCAATCGAAATTTTTTTAATCTTGCTGCGCTAAATTAACTAGAATAAGTCCGATTTATTGCTTGAAGACAATGGCAATATATAGCTAGATCGGAACAATATGAATTATGGGACGACAATCCTGAATTATTAAGTGGATGGTGAAATATATGCCAACAATCGATTTAGAGGACCAACACGCCTCCGGAAAATCTATGTTTACCGTAGATTCAGAGGCGTATGCAATAGTCTTGCGAAACAGTGGTGGACGAACATCAATACCTCCCCCACCCCCCACCGCAGGCGGTTATACACCAATAGATGTTATTTGGATTCATGCGGATCCGATTAACAATGGTTGTGGAATTGAGCTCAGAAATCAGCAAGGGACGCCCACCATTGTGATAAATGGGGATAACGGCGATATCTCTTTATTGAATGCCGATTGCGCTGAAGATTTCGAGATTCTACCTGGAGAACAAGTTGAACCGGGTGCCGTCATGACTATCAATGATGCTGGCCAACTCTCGCAATGCACTCAGCCATATGATAAGCGTGTGGCAGGGGTCATTGCTGGCGCTGGGGATCTCCAGCCTGGTTTGGTATTAGGTAGGAGGATGGAGTGCGCAAATAGATTGCCAATTTCCTTATTAGGGAGAGTTCTATGCAAAGCGGACGCAAGTTATGCATCCATTGAAGTTGGGGACTTACTGACGACTTCAGCAACTATTGGGCATGCTATGAAGGCGAACGATTCTATGAAGTCCTTTGGTGCAGTGCTCGGCAAGGCTCTACAACCATTGAAAAAAGGTTGCGATCTCATTCCAATCTTGGTCGCATTACAATAATGATATCGTAGGAAGGGTCTTCTAGGAGTTTGATGCTCATGTCGTTGAGAGAACAAGGGAACTGGCTCAATTTGCGTGCTTATTTAGAATATTTTCATCGAAAGATTCCTCCAATATCCATCCCAAAAGATGTACCTATGGCTTGTAAGAGCCTGCGAGATAGTATGATCATTTGGGGCAAGCAAACGTCATCGTTTGATTTATTGATTCTTGCCCCACAATATGATGCTTCAGGTGACTCCATTACAGAAGAATTGAAGCCGCTTGCAGAGCACAAAAACAATACTGGTATCGGAACATTAATTCGTAGCCTTGAACATATTTATCAGGTGTGCTCAGGTAACGATGAGGCCGAAAAGGTCAAGCAATATATTTGGCTTTTTAGAGGGAACTGGAGAAAATATGTAATGCTAGTGGGTGCAGGGGATATCTTTCCGGTTCGCTTCACTAGATGGGAAATTCAAGGTTCCAGTTTGCGTGCATGTTTAGAGTGGGGTTGCGGAATATTTCCTCCAATATCTATCCCAAACGATGTGCCTATGGCCTGTAAGAGCCTGCGAGATAGCATGATCTCTTGGTGCAAGCCTAGCGAGATACCAAGGCACAAATTATATGTTCCTACAGACCTATATTACGCATGTCTTTCGAAGCCTAAAATTGGTGGTTTTGATGATTGGGACTGGAACAAGAATGGAGAAATTGGTGAGGTGCCATTTTGGTCTTCTGAAAAGCAATATAATCCGGACAATGTAAGCGTGATACCTAGTGTAGCAATAGGACGAGTTCTAGCCTCTACTGCGCAGCAAGTAAGGAATTACGTAAATAAAGTTAAGCATTATGAAACCACAAGTAGGAGGAAACGCGTTTTAACAGTGCTTTGCACTGATTGCGCAGAGATAGCGGAAATTGTGAATAAATATGATCCTAATGTTTTCACTCTAAGCAAGAAGGATGAAGATCCAAATTGTCCTGGGAACAAAGGTTTTCCCATGTTTGGCTATTTTGGTCCATATCCAATAAAATATGCATTAAACGTTAACGGTTTTGGATTTCTAATTTGGCAAGGTCATGGTGGACGAGGAAGCTGGGGGTTGCATTCAGAGGTATTTACGCTTGCCGATGTTGCTGACCTTACTAATTTTGACGTGCTGCCAATTATGTTTGCTGGAGGTTCATGTGATACAGCAAAGTTTACCGCTGTGCCTCCACAAGATCCCTTTATTGCTGCAGATGGCAAAACATATGAAGCTAGGGGACGGGATGTGACTTGTCCTAAACCTGCCTGTCTTCAAACCTATAAGGTCGATCAATTTGAAAACATGGCAAGAGAAATGACGATAAAGAATGCAAATGGTGGTGCGATCGTTTATATTGGGTGCACCATAACTGGAGGGTACCCATATAAAGACTTACTTGATTTATTCCTGGAAGCCGCTTATGAAGATCGTGTGAATCCTGGACGATATCCTAGGCTCGGTGATATTTGGATAACAATGATCCGAGGATATTATGATCGCCATCATCTGCCTTCATCGACAACTTCTGCCATAGTTTCACAATATATGGATTGGTTCCTTTATCCCTGGAGAATGTGCCTCTTTGGGGATCCATCGCTTCGAGTGGCGGGGGCATTCTAGCAGGGGTATAAGCGACTGATAAATAGTAGACTTCCTGGCCAGCGAAAGCCACCATAGGCGGATTGGCCTTTCTTATTCTTTAAAGTTTAGATGGTAGTCCAAGATGGATCTATTGGCCTATTCAACGCAAAATCCCAAATACCATAAATCGGGTACTTAAGCCATGACCCATTGACTTGGCCATCGCTTTTTAAGGATTTGAGAAATATCGTCTTTTAATCTTTTTTTCATCTTTGGAAGCCAAAGTCAGAAACTTATAGATAACAATGGCCGCAATTATGCCTACGCCTATTACAACTTTGGTTTTCATATCTCTTTATCCTCCTCAGACTACGTTTGGATAGGGAGCAACCAACCAGCACACCTCTTCTAGTTTATGGGTTTTATGCGGTGATCTCTCCCTCCAAAACCAGCTGGCAACGTATCTAAATGGCGTTCTGCGGATATATGCCCTTTGCTTCTATAGCTATCGTTGGCACCATAAAAGGTATATTTTTGCATCGTTCTTATTCTATTGGGAGTATAGCAATGCAGCGGGTTTATGGTGTGATTTCTCGGATTAGGGCATTACGAAACTGCATAAACCTATTGACTTCAAAATTAGTGCCAGCTTTGTCAGTACTAGGCACACCGCTGTCTAAAGATAATTGTAAGAAGATCATTTGTGGCAGATTTGGAAGTGAGGGCCTAGATTGGATGCAAATCTAACGCACGTCATTCCAAACTTAGTCGGCATTTTAGCTCAGCCTTGGTGGAGATATTGGCTACCCATGGTAATCCCAATAGTCCTAATAGTCGTTGTGCTGATTTCACAATGTATATGGGAACGGAATTGGCCTTATCTTTTTATTAGTATTGGGTTTATAATTATTTTACTTGAAGGATGTTTTATTTATCGTCTTCCCATAGAGGAAGAGTATGCTAAACCTGAATATCTAATGGTTGGGGCATTTGGGGTTCTGTGTCTTTGTTATGGTTTAATACCATTATATAACCAATTTTGGCTCTCAAATGAGTCTGACGTAACAACTAAACCACCAGAAGAGTCCGTAGCAATCAGAGTTAGGAAAGGCTCTGCAATGTGGTTTGATTTACTAAAATGGATACTCATTCTGGCTACGATATACTTCATTGCTGATAATGTACGTGAGGATTTATTTCATTTATTGCGAAATATTCTATACATTTCATATATAATTATATTTGTTTATTTATTTACATACATTTTGGATATTGGTGCTTTTGGATTGCGTGTGTGCAAACCATTGAAATTGAAATATCCATATGATATGGTGATTGGTCTTGTTCTGGTAATTTTGGGGGTGGTTTTTTTGTGGTTTGTGGCCAATACAATAGTAGAAAATATGCCCTCGTTCAATCAACAGCTCCCAGAACTGAAACAGTTCATAAGCGACTTCCATAACTTCGCCCAGAACAACTGCACCCAGAACAGCCTCCGGAACTGCTTCCCACCTCCAAAATCCTGAGATAATGGATTCTCATAAAAATTTACCGATGACGTTATTCCTCTCTCCCTGAAAATAACCTTTGAAAACGGATAGAATTTATTTTATTTGAATACCCCGCTTGCTGCGGTTGGGATGGGGCATGAAAACCGGCTTATGGAAATTAGTCGTTCCATAGTAAATGGTTGAATTGAGAAACGCCTGCCATTGTGTTTACAAGATCCGTTATCATGTGGTTTTATGCGTTAAATATAGAAGGAAATTGCTTTTGAATCGGGATTGGTGATGCCGTAACTGCGAAAATTATTAAAAATTATATTGAAACGCAGGGAACCGTAGGAAGAACGAGAAAATTAAACCCAAATGAAGCTATATGAGCTCGATTAGTGGCGAGCGGCGGCGCCTTGCATGCCCCGTAGCTTGCTGCGGGGTGCGCCGCCGCAGTTTGATCTGAGACTTGGAAAACTCCAATTCAATTTACCCATATAAAATAGCGATGAGCCAATTTAGTAAACGAAAATCATCATATAAAGTCAATACATGGCATTAAATCCGCAGAACCAGAACAAGCATAAGCCTTCATCTCCTCCCACCCAATCATAGGATTCCCATCGGAAGCCGTCTAATTTGTAATCTAACTCATAAGCTTTAGAGGTAGCGCGATAACATCCCCTCGTCATTTCGCTGGAGGTTGTACCTTAAATGGAGTTTGCTGGACCATAATTCTTTGTTGAAACTTGATGAATGCTTTCCCTTTGTGATTTTCGATAATTTTCACAGCGCCTGTTCCTTGAAAAGTGTGAGTAGTAGCATGGAAGCCTGAGAGGATAAGGTCCTGAAAGGCTTGATCCTTTTCAAGGGCTTCAATATTTAAGCCCAGTTTGAATGCCTGCTCCCGATTAATATGACGCCCATGACTTTTAAAAAATTTATGATTTGAGAGCTTATGAGCTATCTTCTTTGAGGTTTTTTTTGCATTTTCTTTGCCGGCAAACATATATGATTCAAGCCATTCTGAAACCAGCTTTTCAGATAGATCCAATGCATTCTTGCATTGAACCAGAAGTGCCGGTCCATACTGGTTCAATATTGGAAGCCAAGGGCCTAGGTTCTTGGGATCTGAGCATTCTGATTTGGCTAGATTGAATTGATCTAGTATGGCTTGAGCAGGAACCATTTGGGACCCGAGCGGCGTCTGAAGTATGAATTGTGGATCAATCGGGCCGAGGGATGAATGATTGCCCATTACTATTATATTCGACGAACAAGCAAGCATCGTTGCTGCCGACATTGAGGCCTGTGGGATAATCACGCGAATATCACTAAATTTTGATCTCAGATATGAAACAATTGCCTCAGTTGCTTCTATGGAACCCCCAGGGCTATGAAGGATCAAATCAAGTTCTGATCCCTTTACCCCATGAATTACCTCCATTAATCCTTGAACGTCCTCTTCCGTTATACTGATAAGTTGCGGATCAATATTGCCCATTGGAGGTGGTTGGGTCCACATCGTCGCATAAAGAATTGTATTGCGTCCAGTGTTATCGAAAATTGATGTCAAGTACTTTCGTCTGACTTTATCGAATGGAGGAAGGTCGCCATGTTCCGCCACTTCCTTTTGCAATTCAGTAAGTATCTCTCCCCATGATGGAATGAATACCCACCACCTATGTTGAGTTCGAAGCTGAAAAATTGATATTCCGTGGTTTTAATTCTGCTAAATATTCATTACTTATTTCTAATAATTCAGCATATTGTCCATATATGTGCATCAACTCTACAATGCCTGGCTGTTTTTGTGCACTTTTTATGAGTTCTTCAAGTTCCAACAAAGTCAAATCTTTACTGTCAGTCACGAATCCTCCTCTTTTTACTACATCCATCTATCGATAGACAAGATAATGTCCGTCTCAATAGTTGACCATCCTTTTAACTCTATTCTATGTTGTCGATTGCTGAATGAAATACTTTCGCCTTGCCTGGTTTGTCCATTTATAAGTGCCAATACATAGTTTGCGTGTAGAAGTTCGAAGATTGCACGAGACCCTACATGATTCTGGGCAAAAAGTGCGATCTTCCTCACCCCCTATTTTTTGGTGGCACTCATGGCAAGCGAGTTCGTAATTTCACCGGAGCCATTCATCCAGAAATGCAAGAGCCTTGCTAAAGCAAAGAACCTCTTTGTAGATGTAAAAGACGGACAGATTCGCTTAGCATGGACTGAAGACGGCTCGACTAATAAGTTCGAATATATCGACAGGATTGAGGCTGTGAGGCTTGGCATATCTTATGAGTCGCTAGTTGATGCGGTTTCGGAAGGTGGCGGGGCGATCGATATCAATGGCCATTATCCTATGACTAACGAGATCATACGAAGTTTAAGGAAGGTAGGCCTTCGAAAATAGGTTGACAGAATTTGATTTTTTAGCCCCCACCAAATATAAGGATCGAACTCGTTATTCTTGTAATCATCGATCTTTAGGGCAAGTACAATGAGGCTGTTCAAGCTTTCGACAAGACTACTTTCGTCTTGTTTAATTTCGTATCCTGGGCTATGCGTCCTGTTCTTAGATAGGTGGCGAAATAATTTCGGGACAGCACATCATCCTGGTCTATATCTTCCTCGTGAGACTTGTTTTCGAGAATTGTGCCGGAGGTGATGGATAGGAAGATGAAGCTCTGAAGACTGTAGCCGTTCTATTGAGAATGTTGGTAGTCCAATCTCGCTTACTGAATTGTGATTCTAAAGCTCTAACGGTAGGAAAAAAAATGCCAGGCCTAATATGCCGTAAACGGCCAACAGCATGGCCCCCTCCAGCCAGTTTGACTCCCCGTCCAAAGAGACCAGGGCCGAGATCATGGAGGCGGCGGTGAGGGAGATCAGCTCCAGTTGATTGAACTGCAGTGTAAGAGGACTGCCGAGAAGCAGCGAGGCAAAGACAAGCACCGGAGTCACAAAAAGAGCGATCTGCAGGCTGGAGCCGAGGGCAATGGACAGGGAGAGGTCCATCTTATTCTGTTGGGCCGCCTGGACGGCGACCAGGTGCTCGGCCACGTTTCCAATGATGGGCACGATGATTATGCCTACGAAAAAAGGCGTCAGGCCCAGGATTTCTGTGACCGCCTCCACATTTGCCACCAAGAGCTCGCTCATCAGGGCGATGCCCGCCATGGAGAGCCCCATGATTGCGATAGCCTTTCTGGAGCTCCATACATGCACGGGCAGAGCTTCCCTAACCGTCACAGCATCGCATTTTTCCGCTGTGCAGTTTCTCAATGTGTAGACCATGAAGAGAACATATAAGATGAGCATGGTGGCAGCAGTCGTCAGACTCAACTTCTCTACAAGCACTTCGTCAGCGATGTAGAGGCTGAAGAGGGAGGGAACGCTGAAGGCGATTAATGCTAGGATAGTCATGGTAGCGTCGATATCTACCTGGCGGCGGTCGAACATCTGTCGGCCGTTCTTGAGGCCGCCTAAGAGCATGGCAAAGCCCAGCACTAGGAGAAGGTTACCCAGAATCGAGCCAGTGAGGGAGGCCAAAACTAGCTGAATTTGACCTGCTCGAATGGCCGAAAGAGTGATGATCAGCTCCGCGGCATTTCCGAAGGTGGCATTGAGGAGGCCGCCTATGCGTGGGCCGGTCTTCTCTGCTAAAACCTCCGTGGCTTCTCCCAGCAGCTTTGCCAGAGGAATTATAGCCAGAGCTGAGGCGGCAAAGACGAGGATATCATTCATGCGAGCCCAATGTGCCAGGAGGGCAACCGGCAGAAAGAGCAGCAGCAATTGTAATCCGCGCATGGAGATGGTCTCAATTTCGACTAAGCTACGAGAATTAGATTTAATTTAGGCTATAAAAAGCCATCTCTGAGGACGAGAGCACAGCAGCTGTTACATTATTGCAGTACATGTGTTTAGCTAACTCAAAAGGGGGCGAATGATGCCGATTTTGCCAATGAATAAAAATCGAATAATTATTTGCGCCAGTACGAAAAACGACATCTATAGTCGATGTCGCTTCAAGTTAACTCTCTGAAATGGCCCTGCAAGAGATCACAAAATTGGCTCACTGATGCCTAATCAGGTGAGCTAAACACAGAGCCTCCAAGGAGATGGCTAATATATTCATTTATTTGCTGTCGATGTCTCATGATCTGGGTATCGATCTCATAGAAGCAGCCACAAAGAAATTGGATGAGAGTCATGTAAGATATCCTGTCGATAAATCAAGAGGATCATCCAAGAAATATACCGAATTCAAATAAAATCCACCCTTTCGCCTGTAGCATTAAACTCGCAGAACCAGACTTCGAACTCAATTTCACTTCAACACAGACATGTTCACTGGGATTGTCACATTGAAGGTAGAAGTCACATTTGCCTTCATTCAAGATATTTCGCCGTCTTCATGAACTCAATCACTTCTTTTTCTGTTGGCAGATCGGTACTTGCGCCAGGAGTAGTTATATTAAGCGCGGCAACTGCACTAGCGAACTTTACAGCTTCCTTTGTTGAATATCCATTGAACTTGGCATGGATAAATCCTGCAGTATAGCTGTCGCCACCGCCGGTTGTGTCAACAACTTTTACTTTGTAAGAGGGCACGCGGAATATTTCGCCATTTTCTGCAACTAACGATCCCTTTACATCCTGGGTAACAATTACAGTCTCCGCTCCATATTTTTTCAACTCTTTAATGGCTATTTCTACATCCTTTCCCCCAGTTATCAAGCACGACTCCTTGCCGTTCATTATTATCACTTTGCTGTTTTTCATGGCATATTTCAGTTCATCAGACCTATGCGTCACCATGCTAATGCTCGGGTTCGTCACAATTGAAACATTTCTCTTTTTTGCCTCTTCGATGGCGTTCCTCATCAGGTCGATATTGTCAGAGCTTACGAGGCTTGTTAGAATCAACGTATCGACTTTATCAAAAACCTCAGGATTAAGGTCCTTTTCTCCCAAGAACTCATTGGCGCCCCTGCTTGTTATGACTGTCTTTTCGCCGCTAACAAGAAAAACCAAGGACATCCCGGTCGAGCCCTCCTTCAGGGTTACGTATTTTGTGTTTACGCCATGAATCCTCAGGTTTTTCAATGCTTCTTCGCCATAATCACCTTTGCCTATAGATCCAAGAATATAAGTGATAGTGCCTAGCTCCGCCAAATTCGCTGCAACGTTATGAGCAGAACCGCCGATATCTTCCTTAAGCTCTTGTAGTGTTATTTTGGAGTCAAAGGGAAAGCAGATGTTGCCATCAATTACCTTGAATTGCTCAGACTTTGCAATAAGGTCGACGATTATTCCTCCAACTACGAGGACGCCTTTATGACCATTGTTGGATTCTTGCAGGGACATAAAGCAACAATAATTTTTACCAATAAATAACATTATGTGTTCTATAGCACTTACTTGTAAAAACGTGCGGGGTTCCCGTCCCCCGCATATCATTCGTTCGATGGATAGTGTTTTTATGGCTTTGCCTTTTATTCTCCAGTTTGGATATTTATCAAACTTATATATGATTTTTTTGATGGAAAAGGTACAATCCTGCCAAGGGGATACGTGCAAATAAAGAACCTTCAACCCGACCACTTCATGGGAGTGCCTTTACTGAATTTCTCTTGGCCCAATTTTCTGCTGGTAATGGAGTTTGGAGGTTCTTGATCTTGTCGAACTCGTCGGCGCGGTCTTCGCTTCGCCAGCCCAAGCCCTCCGCTCCGCTATCGCTCCGCTCCGAGCTTTATTTGAGGCTGGCTTCGCTCGCCCGCTCCTCCCCCCGAGCGTTCGAAAGAAGAGAAAATGTTGCGGCATCGGCTGCATTGTAAAGTCATTCTGGCTCCAGCCTGCGCATACAACGTTCACGACCCAACTCCTCTAGTAGGCGTTTCATTTGCATGTCTTTTAGTTTAAGCAGTCCTTTCACGTCCGGCAACCTTATTTCGAGTTTACCGTATTTTCGTGTACTGTAAGGTCTGTCTTCTAGTAACTTGTATTCGTCATTGCAGAATAGTTCCAATGTCACGTCCTGAAAGTTATTTACTCTACTTTCCAAGTTTTTCAAAATAATATAATAAGAGTCCAATGTTTGATGGCCTATCCGCAGCAATTTGAATTTGCAGGTTTTAAGGACCTCGCCATATTTAACAGAGATTGAGGACAGAGTTGCTTAGATTTGATCTACAACACCAGAGATGTCTTCCTTTCTTGGGGACGTTGATTATTGAAAGGTCTCAATAAAGAGGTTTTAATACAGGCCGTGAAAATGATAAAGTTAGTTGGTATTTAGCAAGCTAAAACCAATTGCTATATGCCAATTATTATAAATATTGATGTCATATTATAATTAAAAGAAAAAGTTGGAAAGTAGAGTTATTTAGAAAAATTTGCAGGAATAAGAATTGGTCTTGCCCGATATTGCACGTCCAAAGGTTATTGCTCTCCCTTAATTCGGATATGATGTAGTGGACGGTTTGATTATCTGCACAAAGATCGATATCTCTGGTAGCGTCTTTTAGGCCGTGCATCTTCAATTAAAGTCCACACACCCATCCGTGGCGTTTAGCTTGCAGAAACAGACTCCCACACGCATGGTCGGGCTGGTAATGCTCGCAGAATTTCACCACAACAATCGTGCTGGCAAGAGGGTAATGGTCTCAATCTCAGCCCTCCTTTCAACTTTGTTCATAATATTGGGTGCCTGAATGAAATACTTGCCTGGATTGTCCATTTATAAGTGCCAATCCAATAGTCTCTGTTTGTAGAAGTCTGAAGATTGCAGGAGACCCTATATGATCTTGGGCAAAAAGTGTGATCTTCCTCACCCACTATTTTTGGAGGCATTCATGGCAATAAGCTCGTAGGTCTTCGAACGTAGGTGAGCTGATGATACGCCCACAAAGCCTGCAAGATAAGATCCTATGGGAGCTGGCAAGTCATAACGGCAAACTCACTAGGAGTTCTCTCAGGCGTAGAATGAAGATAAAGCAGGCAAATCTTGATCCCATCCTTGACGATCTGGTGAATCAGCGTAAGATAAAGAGGTCGGAATCGGGAGTAGATAAACGAGGACGGCCAAAGCAGACGATAACATTAATTTGATTTTTAGCCACACCAACTAGACGGTTTCGAACTTGTTATTCTTGTGGTCATCTATCTTTGCGTGGCCAGATTCAACAGCATGCGATTGAAGTTCGTTAGGTCGCCGCTTGGAGTCTTGAATATAAACCACAGCTAGATTCAACGGTCGTGATTGTTGTTCATACAGTCTTTCAAGTCACTTCAACGCAGAGATATTTTCTGGAGATGTAACATTAAAGGCAGAAGTCAAATTAGAAAGAACGATCATATTCCGCGCTTG
>JALHSR010000231.1 GCA_022865315.1 Methanotrichaceae archaeon
GACGCAGAACGCATCCCAGATTGTTTGTCGGAAATATGTTTTGGTATATCTATAAAAAGGCTCGAAAAAAAGCGATTAGATCCAAACATCGCTAGTGAAAAAGCACTTTTCCATGGCGGTCGATTTTTCCATCGATTATCCTGTGACGGGCTGAAAGATTTGTTCGGTGTTTATTGAGCTGCACTAGATGACACGCAAATGGCCTCTAGGAAATTGGGTTGAAAAGGATCAATTGGGATATAAAAGATAAAGAAGACGTTATAGAAACGGCGTTAAATTGATATAAACGTTTTTTGGAACAGCAAGGACGCAGGCCATCTACCGTAAGCACTTATTTATTTCACGTGGAGAAATACCTAAGGTTTGCGGGGACAGACAGGCCTTTAGATGATGAACTACAGGCATATAGGGATTACATTTTCGATAGACATTGGTCAAGAAGTACGCTCAATAACTCTGCGTTTGCTGTAACTGCTTATCACGTGATGATGGGCGAAAAGGTGAAAATTCCTATCCTATCACGAAATGATACCCTGCCGTTTTATTTCAATCAAGATGAGATAGAACGCATCTTTTCGGTAATCAATAATTTGAAACATCTATGTATGTTTCAACTTCTGTTCGTTGCCTGCCTCCGAGCTTTTGAACTTTGTAATCTTGATGACGCCGATTTAGACCTCGGCAGTCTTAAAATATGGATTCGTGAGGGAAAAGGTGGACGAGATGGCTATGCTTTTTTGACTCATGACTGCGCTCGCAATTTGAAGCATTATCTCTCCATCAGACCGCCATTCAAGATAGATAATCGACAGCCTCTATTTTATACCGAATTTGGCAATCGCTGGAAAGGTGGTTCACTATACAGAATTTTTGGCTATTATAAGGTAAAGGCTGGGATCGAAAAAACGGGCGGCACGCATGTTTTTGGAAGACATAGTGCAGCGACCTTAATGACCGCTAAGGGAGTTCCTTTAAACATAGTGCAAGCTTTGCTCAGGCATAAGGACATCCGCAGCACAATGCGATATGCTCATGTCGACTCTGTGATTGCAAGAGATTGGTATAATAAGGCTATGCAGATGTAATCGACGAAACTGCCCCTTCTGCTTGACTTTGGGTGCAACTTTCGGACTTGTGGTGCAATAAGTCTGGATGGCACGTCTCCGTTCAAGGTGAACGAGGAGTTGACGGCGGGGATTGAGGAAGGGAAGGTAGTTTCCTCTTTTTTGAATCGCTTCTTGCTAATTTGTTCATCTCATAAAATAGCATTTGCTTTGAATGTGTCGTTATACGGGATCTCTGAGCTTCATCATGCGCGATATTGGCAGGCACTCAAGCTTTTGCCACGTCCTTGGATCAACAAACCCAAAGACGGGATAGCGACCCTTTATGAGGTCTTTTATAGCATAGTCATGGCGTCTATCCCTGATTGTAATTAGCTCCTGCTCAGTGAACTCATTAGGATCGAATCCAGCGTCTTTTAACAGTGCGTCAGCAAACCTGCATTCAGTTTTCGGGTCTGCTGGCATCGAAAATATCCACACATAATACGGATAGCCCCAACGAGTATCCTCAACCGCAACAGGCAACTCACACTTCTCCATACTTTTAACTAGCCTGATAGCCACGAGCTTGTCTGCCGTTGGAATAATTATCATGACACCGCACGCTTCCTCAAATCCTGCACATAGCCCAGCTTCCTCTTTATACGTGGCATTTCCGGCTTGATGTACTGACCTAAATCCACGTACTCCATAGCAGGCGATGATGTACCGTCATCCAAGAGTTGGAAGCCATTTGCGCTATACAAGCGAATCGATAGGGAACTCTTGCGTTTTATGCGGGTAGTATCCAAACTTCCCGTTGTATGGTCGCTTCTGTTGTTCCGCATGATAGTTTTTCTTGCTCCTGAAGAACATGTCATAAGTGTTTATTATAGTCCATAATTGGGCAGATTTCTGCGGGTTTTTATAGAGCGCACCAAAGTAATTTTTGGGTTCAAAAAACGAATCCCCGTTTTCTCCATTTTCGCCTATGTTATTATAAGTAGGCGATTTTGGGGATTTGGAGGATTGGATTTTTTCGGCTTCAAAGATAGTCAAACTTTCTGGAATACCAGAATGATGCTTGGAATTTTCGCTGTGTGTAGTTACCAATAATTTTAGTCATTGAAAGTCCAAACGTGGGAACGTCAAAATTGCGTGCCTTGACGAATAATGATACATATTAAATATTAAAATATTGTATTGTATAAATTGGGCAAGAAAATTATTATTGTAATTGGCAGCAAATAAAATATATATAAATATTGAATAACTTTAATAACGTTCTGGATTTTAGAGATAACTTTTAAGAAATTTATAAATATATCACACACTACATTTTTATAGTATGAAGTGGCATAAATCTGTTGTTATTCCAAGCATACAAAAAAATAGAATTGCAGACAATAAAGAATGATTAAGATACCTACAATTTGATTTTTCTTTGGTTTGAGGCTGGCCTGAATGGTCATGACTAATTCACAAAATCGTGAAGAATCGGAGCCTTCAAGATTTGTTTGGAGGAATTCTTTACGTACCGCATCAGCGATAGCTCTTGCGGCAGCTATTAGTTTTGCAGTTGGACTGATTTTACTTCAAGATCATGAGCAGCCTCTGCTCATCTATTCTGACTTTGTAAACCTTGTGCCTAGTTTGGCTGCTTCCATCTGCTTATTTTTTGCTGCAATATATTCAAAAACCATTGATAAAAAGATTTACATTGCATGGTTGTTGTTAGCGGCAGGTCAATTATCATACTTTATTGCGGACTTTATTTATGGATTCATGGAAGTCGTCCTGAACCAGAATCCATTCCCATCAATTGCCGATTTTTTTTATTTGATAAATTATCCGATCTTCATGATGGGAATCCTTCTTTTCCCAACTATTGTTTCAAATCGGCAAGACCGACTGAAAATGGCGCTCGATACTGGGACAGTCATGGTCACCGCCATTCTGGCATTTTGGGTAATTCTAATAGTTCCTACTATTGAAGCATCGAGCCAAGAGAATATCGTGGCACAGGTGTTAGCTGTCGCTTATCCTATTGGGGATTTGGTTCTATTTTTTGCCTTAGCTCAACTTTTATTTAAAAGATTTAGCACGATAGCACAAGAGACCCTCATTCTTCTTTGCGCAAGCTTTATCGTGATGATGTTTGCGGATGTTAGCTACATGAAATTAGCTTTAGATGACGCTTATTACTCTGGAAACGTGATCGTAGACACAAGTTGGGTAGTCTCAAATCTTCTTCTTTGTCTCGCAGGAATATCTCAAATTGATCAGGTCAGAAAAGGAACTTTTAGCTACTCAACTGTATCTGAGACTCGGTATGTTAAGCTCACTTGGCCTCTGTATCTGCCCTATTTCTGTGCAGGTATTGCATACTTCTACCTCTATTGGGTTTATGACAATCCTGCTTCCGTTCCATTAACCACTCTCTTTGCGCTAGTAGCTTTAATAATAGGCATGGTCATTGTTCGCCAAATTTTGGCTTTGAATGAGAACGCTCGGTTATATAGTGAAGCTCAACGGGAAATATCGGATCGCAAATTGGCTGAGGAACAGGTGAAAAAATTAAATGAAGAATTGGAGAATAGAGTAACCGAGCGTACCAAGCAACTAGAATTAACAAATATCGGATTGATGAACGAGATTGATGAACGGCGACGTGCTGAAGAAGCTGCCGAGAGGGCCGCTAAAGCGAAATCGGAGTTTTTAGCGAATATGAGCCATGAGATCCGTACGCCGATGAACGCTGTAATAGGCATGACCGCATTGCTTCAAGAGACCGATCTTAACCCAACGCAATCCGATTATGTAAAGACAATATGGAAGAGTGGAGAAGCTCTACTTGCGTTGATCAATAACATCTTGGATTTCTCCAAGATCGATGGCGGTAGAATGGATTTAGCTGTATCTCCATTTGACCTAAGAACCTGCGTGGAAGAAGCTCTGGACATTGTGGCGGGTGAGGCCTCAGATAAAGGCCTAGAAATGGTTTACTTTTTTGCTGAACACGTGCCAGAATGGATAATTGGAGATATCACGAGGTTGCGTCAAGTTCTAATAAACTTGTTCAGTAATTCCGTCAAATATACAGAACGTGGTGAGATCGTAGTAAATATTGAGGCTCGTCATCTTATAGATAATGATAAAGTAGAATTGCATTTTTCCATAAATGACACGGGCATAGGCATCTCCAAGGAAGATAACGCTAAACTCTTCCAATCTTTCAGCCAAATTGATTCGTCAATAACACGGAACTATGGCGGCACAGGCTTAGGATTGGCCATAAGTAAGAAAATTGTAGAGCTAATGAACGGGAAGATTTGGGTCGAAAGCGAAATCGGTAAAGGTTCTACATTTCATTTTACCATTTTGGCTGATCAAATTGAGCCCAAGGTTGTTTCGGATCTTGATCCGGTTTCTATTCTCACCGGCAAGCATATTCTCATTATAGATGACAACGAAACTTCCCAAAGCATAATGCTAAGAACATTAGAGCTTTGGGGCATGCAGCCAATTCAGGCTGCCGCTACCGGGGAAGCTCTCGATATAATACGGACAGAAGAATCATTAGATGTCATTCTGCTAGAATATGCGTTTCCTGAGATTAATGCCAAGAACATAGTTGAGGAGATAATAAACCTGACAAAAGTTCCCATTGTGATGGTTAGTACTATCAGTCAAGGCAAAGACCCTAGTTTGCCCGTCTCGGGATGGTTAACAAAGCCACTGAAACCGCTTCATCTCTTCAATCTCTTGGCTAAACTATTATCTGTAGATAAAGCTTCGATAAAGGGCGAAGATTCAATCCCGGCGCTCATTGAAAGCCAATCGGCTCCTAACAGCTTGCTGAAAATACTTCTTGCTGAGGATAACCCTGTGAATAAAAAGGTAGCCCTGAGCATGCTGAAACGTCTCGGTTACCAAGCAGATGTAGCTACAAATGGCAAAGAGGTTCTAGAGGCCGTAAACCGAAAACAGTACGATGTTATACTTATGGACGTCGAGATGCCGCAGATGGATGGCTATGAAGCTACTCGACTTATCCGTAACGCAGGCCTTAGAACCTGGATAATTGCTATGACAGCTTATGCCCTTATTGGAGATCGAGAAAAGTGCATCGAGGCGGGAATGAACGATTATATTAGCAAGCCTGTAGTGATGGGCGAGCTTCGAGATGTACTAAGAAGGCGAGAAATAATCCCTGAACCTAAGGAAACGGCATGACATCTCTAGCTTCTTTTCAACGCTTTTGTGGCGTTTAGACAGCAGTCATAATTATGTTCAACCGCAACCTGAACTTACAGCGTTTCGAGGTGCTTTTTGTCACAGACAACTTCTCAGGCATCCTCAGTCGGCTACATCGGAGGTTCACGGAACCGGAGATCAGGCGAGGGTTTACGACGTTCCAGCTTATGACAATCTTGGAAGAGCTTCTACCATATTATTTCCTCTTTTTACTTTACCTTCCACACCACCTCCTCACATTCGATTTTTCATCGTTAATATCGTTAATATCGTTACACGATATTGATTCGTGATCGTTATTTTTTACCTCATGTGTCTCCTCACTTCTTCCCAACTTCCCGGCCGATGCACCAAGAACCTCGTGCGAAAACCTTCGGCATTTTGGATTACTACCAGCATGTCGTACATCATTTCAAGCGGCACAGGCCACTCATCCGGATGAGGTATCCGCGCATATCCTTCCGAGTCCGGATGTTTTTCGAAATATGTCCGATCCCACTCTAGTACCTCTTCCAGAGTCCGCATTCCATTCTCTCCCATACTTTTTACCTCTCAAAACTTCTATTCACAATCGTTCCCGCCAACGAAACACGTCTCACAATTAACAAAACTTGCACACTTTTCTTGAAGCGTCTCACACCGCCACGACCTAAAATCCGTCTTCAGAAGACCATCGACGTACCTCTCCGTTATCCTGCTGTCAAAGTCATCCTGCCCGGAAAACAATTCAATAACCTCTTCACGCGTCTTGCCTGACGCAAGCGCCTCACGTACCACCGCAACCCTCATGTTGTTCCCCTCATCGCCGTCCAATTGCCTAGAAAGAGCATCTAGTATACATGGCCGCATCGAACCTGAACTCCCCGCATGCGCATATCCGGTTTGAGCTTGCCTAGGTTTGTTCTTATACCCCTCCGCCGGTTCCGGCACGTCACACAACCGGACTAGATGCGTTACCTCAACGTAATCCACAGGTTCCAGTGTCTGGCCATCGACTAATATCTCCCGCTTGCCGGCTTTCCAATTAAATCCGCCCGGTACCTTGATCTGGCTCCCGTATCCACCACGACTGGTTTGAACTGACTTCTGTTTTGGATATGTTTCAATCTCCTTGACCTTACCAAGTCCGGCATCCTTGATCAACTGCCTTATGAACTTCCACGCCACAAACGTTTTAGCAGGCTCCAGCGGAATGAACACATGATAACCGTCGTTTGTGCCTGACCTCACAACAATATGCGGCATGCCCTTGCTATACAAGAACTGACTAAACTTCATCACGTTCTCGCCCTGTGGCGTATCTCCTAGGTGGTCATCGAAATCGACAGCACAAAAGTAACAAATATCTTCCAAATTAAACGGCGGCGAGCAAAGCGTCTCTTTCCCGCCTAGATGCATGCGCATCAAGTCCGAAAACTCCCACGAAGGAGACCCAACAAAGTACCCCCACTCCCCATCGGCATTAGGTTGGTGCCACTGCAACCCGCATTTATCCGTCCTCGATATGAACAAACCCAACGCCAGCAACGTCTCCTCTAGCTTTTCTGGCGTATCCCTATTGTTATGGAATCTAAATTTATAGGTACTTAAAGGCGTAGTGCGAAAAACGCCGGTTTTAGCATATATATTATTATATGCTATTTCCGTCGTTTTTTGCACATAGAACCTAGATACCCTATTTAGACAATCCTCGCCGATAGGGATTATAGCGTCGATGTAGTCATCCACAGTTCGTTCGCTCGGACGCAAGCGAGTTCGATCTTCCATTACTACTTTGGGGCGACCTAACGGTTCACCGCATTGCACTTCACTCCGTAAGTGGCCGCGTCCGTCCTCTGCAACCACTACTTGCCGATTCATGCCCCACGTCACGACATCGGATACCTTCTGTTTCCTTATGCCGATGCAATA
>JALHSR010000232.1 GCA_022865315.1 Methanotrichaceae archaeon
GATACTGGCATCCTAGAGGGTTTAAATAGTTTAATTCAATCTGCCAAGGACAGTGCTAGAGGGTTCAGAACAACTAAAAATTTCATTATTACTATTTATCTGAGACTTGGAAAACTCCAATTCAATTTACCCACATAAAATAGCGATGAGCCTTTATGGTTATAACCGCTATTTTGCTATTTAGGATTGAAAGCAGTATTGCCAAGTGCCAGATATCGTAGTCCATACTCCTCTAATCGGATCAGATTAGGAAGAAGATTCAAGTATTCCGGTTCAAGAGCTCAATGGATAGATGTTGGAGGTCTTTTAAATAACCTTTTTGATGCCGGTCAGAGCTTGTTAATCCTCCAGAATTGCTAGCTTTGCGTAATTAGGAAACAGCCGATGACCACTAAAGCGATGCCAGACCACCTAAGTAAAGATATCGTCTCATTTAGATATACGTAGGAGAAAATAGCTGCCAATACGTACGAAAAACTAAGCAGAGGATACATAAAGGAAACATCCAGGGTAGATAGGGCTCCCAGCCAAAGGAATGCCGAAATGGTGCACTATTACGGCCAAGGGTAGTAGGATAAACCAGTGTTCGTTACAGGTCGCCCGACTTAGGCTCGATCTATTACCGCAAATGCTTCGCATTACGAAACCGAATGTTGGATTAGCAATTGTCTATGGTAAAAAAAACGAGAACGATAGGACTTGTAGACCTACATATATGGATTCTCTTATTATAGGCTCAGAGGATTGGCCATTACTAATGTGGTTGTGCCGTGGCTAATATATCAACCCATTGACACTACATTTAATGTTTCTGAGTGGTTATTGTGAGGTCTGAAAGTTCAGAACTTTCTAGTAATGTTTAAATTGTATATATATGAGTCAATTCATATAATAATCTCTCTTTGCCATGTATAGTCCCAATTACCTTCATCTTAGCGTAAAAATTTACTTCCGCATATTATTTTTCAACCCGGGTTTCTTATCCAGCCGAAACAAATTTGAGTCTTTTGAGATCCAAGAATATTTGAGAATTAAAAATGATTACTTCGTCTAAGAATTGGTTCGAGAAAGATGTTGAATATGTTGGAGAGGGTAGTGCAGAATTTGCAGATCCCTCAATTATTATAAGGACCTGTAAGAGTTGAGTTCAAAGGAAGCTGGTGGAAAGAATATTAAAATGTCTTGTAGAAAGGCTACGGTGGAGTTGGGTCTATTATACTGGAGCATCTACTCAGAATTGCGCCAGAAAAGATCCTTCCTAAATGGCAAAAGACTCTTATTTCATGGTAGCAAATATCGATATAGTCCTAAAGTTAAAGACTATAAATTAAATATTCTGTTTATGAAAATTTATGGAATTATCCAAAAAGGTTTTTGGCTGGAATGGTACATTAGTTCCCTGAGGCGGCCAAACGGAGAGGTAGTACCACGCACATTTAATCGGATTAATGATGCTTTGAACATGCTAGAAAAAGCTGCATTAGAAGGTATAACCTACTTTAATTCTGTAAAAGCCTACTCTGGAAGCTTTCGAAGATCCAGCCGGAGCGGGCCTAGTATAATTCATAAATGAGATCTCAGCATGAGCATTAGGACGATTTGCCACCGATGCCAGAAAGCAATCATTTTCACGAATAGAAGCATCCGATCAACATTGAATTATATTCGCTACCGTATTTTAGGCACTCCAGATGGATTCAGGTTACCACCTCCCTATCTGATATGGCTTGTTATTGGAACAATTGATGCTGAATTGTTTATAAAATCAGGCGATAGTCAATTTAATAAATTGATAATGCCTTTATTACGGCGGAATAATGTGGAGATTGACAAATTACATGCAATATTGGATTTTGGCTGCGGATGTGGACGCCTCACCAGATGGTTTTATCCCTATACCCGAGTCGAGATTTGGGGTACAGATTATAATGAAAAGTTAGTTCGATGGTGTCAAAAAAATCTTGAGTTTGCAAAATTTTCAATTAATCAACGTTTTCCTCCACTAGATTTTACAGCTGATAAATTTGATTTTATTCTAATTCGTTCTGTATTCACGCACCTTACTGAAAAATCTCAAAAAACGTGGCTGGAAGAGTTTTACAGAATAACCACTTCGAACGGCATTATATTATTCACAGTCCACGGAGATAATTTTCTTCCCAGCCTTACCTTCGAGGAAGCCATTCAATATCGAAAAGGAAACCTCGTGGTGAAAAACGAAAATTTTGAAGGTTCAAACAAATGTGGGACTTATCATCCCCCTGAGTATTTATATAGAGTGTTACCTGAATGCGGCTTTGAAATAATCGATAGAATTCCTGGGGGAACCATAGAATATGCACATCAGGATACGTATCTGGCCAGGAAAATCTCTGAGTAATTAGCGATTGAATTTAATGATTCTCTACTAAATTTTTGGAATAGATTTGAGCCTGACTCTTCTCGCTCCATGATAAGCCTATCCATCGCTAATCGTCATTTTCATGGCGTGCGCTTGCGCAATGCATTCTGGGGCGACGGACTCATTGTACGGTAATGCTTTGCAATCGCAATGCTGTGGCTACACAACGCGCTACGGGCATAATGGGGGGCTCCGGATCTATTACCGGTAATGCTTTCGCAGGACGAGACCGAATGGTTGATCTTCCATACCTAGGGACCAAAAAATCAAGAAATTGAAATGAGAATAAGAGAACCGTATTGTGCCGCCTCTCTATCAAAGGATTGTCAGTTCAAGAAACAAATTGTGTCTTTGGCAGTACTGTCTGCAAAGGATGTAATCGAATTTCGCGTGCTAAGAAAAATTGAAATAATAATAATTGAGTTATCTCAATCATAGTAGAGTCTTTTTTGCATATCAATAGAAAAATACTTATATTTAATGAGAGTATCATATGGTGATAGGAGAGGATAAATAATGGCAAATAGGTTTAATATGAAAATTTCTCTATTGAAAACTAAACTAATATATAATTTATTATCTCAAAATATTTTTCCATTACAAAATTATAATCAAGCAAAAAATAATGTTTCTGATAAACTAATAAAATCGTTCATTGTATGCCTCTTTGGCTTAGCTCTCCTGCAATCTATTTCAGTAGCATTTGGCTTAGAAACAATTGGCCTTTCCAATAATAACAATATACTGGAGTCGCCTTATGCTCCTGGCGGGACGAAGAACATCTCGCCAACATTTCAAACAATCTCACCTGAATTTATCGATGCCGAGTCCCTCGAGTCTTGGAAAAATTATTCAGAATCTTCAGCCTATAAATCAATGAGCTCGGAGATTCTGTCCGCACACAACAAATATCGTGCTGAGGTAAATATACCTCCTTTGGTTTGGTCAGACACATTAGCCTCTGGTGCGCAAGAGTGGGCAGATTATTTGGCGACTTTGGGTCGCTTGCAGCACAGCAATTCTGGCTACGGCGAAAATTTGTGGATGGGCTCTCCCCCTGGCTATTTTTCATATACCCAAATGGTTGACGGATGGGGTTCAGAAAAACAGTATTTCGTCTACGGAATATTCCCTAATGTCAGCTCTACGGGAAATTGGGCGGACGTTGGTCATTATACCCAAATAATTTGGAAGAATACCCTTCAATGTGGATGTGCGAAGGCCACTGGAGGGAATTGGGATTATTTTGTTTGCCGATATAATCCCCCAGGAAACTATATTGGGCAATATGTTTTTCGCATAACTCGTTACAAGATAGGCGTATTTCGATCTGGCTTGTGGTATTTGGATGCAAATGGCGATAGAATTTGGAATCTTGGCAACCTGACAGGAACATTTGGCGTGAGCGGAGATCAGCCAGCAACAGGCGACTGGAATGCGAAGGGAAGGCATAAGCTAGGCATATTCCGATCTGGCTCGTGGTATTTGGATGCAAATGGCGATAGAATTTGGAACCTTGGCGACCTGACAGGAACATTTGGCGTGAGCGGAGATCAGCCGGTGGCAAATGACTGGAATGGCGATTATAAAGATGAGATAGGCGTGTTCCGATCTGGCTCGTGGTATTTGGATGCAAACGGAGATAGAGTCTGGGGCCCTGGCGATCTGACAGGAACATTTGGCGTGAGTGGAGATCTACCGGTGGCAGGAGATTGGAATGGTGATGGCAAAGATGAGATAGGCGTGCTCCGAGGAGGAACATGGTATCTGGACGCAAGTGGCGACAGAGTCTGGAGCGCCGGTGACCTGACAGGATCATTCGGCGTAAATGGAGATCTGCCGGTGGCAGGAGACTGGAATAGTGATGGCAAAGATGAGATAGGCGTCTCCAGAGGTGCAGCATGGTATTTGGATGCAAATGGAGACAGAATCTGGGGCGCTGGTGACCTGACAGGAACCTTCGGAATGAGCGGAGATCTGCCGATAGTAGGTTATTGGAATTGATCCTCCGTTCAATTTTTTTTAAAAATTAAAATTATATTTTTATATCCTAATAATCGTTAAGCGACTTGAATCGTCTAGTTTTAGTTCAAATTTATAATATTATCTAAAATATAGAATGCTGGCTTGAAATAATTGAAATAATTGATCTTCGAGTGCGTCCGAGCCAAATCATATCAACTTGCATCAATAGATGCCTAGCTTAGCCGCATACTCATTAATTATAAATTGATGACAGATCTCAGGGCATCGTTATCTGGAGATCTGATCTCCTTCAATCTATTATATGACGGGAGAAGGATTTATCAAGATCCAAGCTCAAGGCTTACCCAATCTCGAGATGGGTAAACGATCATAATAGAATAAATTTATATAAATCGCTGTTGTGAGACTATAGCAATGAATGCTTATGCAGAAGATTTCTTTAAGACTCGGCAATATGGATCTTTTCGATCAGCGGAGATTATAGTTCCATTGGTATTAGATTTGGTCTCACCCAAGAGCGTAATCGATATAGGTTGCGGAGTGGGAACTTGGTTGTCTGTCTTTCAAAAATATGGTATAGAGGATATTATAGGCGTTGATGGCTCTTGGGTTAAGAGAGAAATGTTGCTGATCCCGGAAAACAATTTTATCTCACATGATCTGGAGAAACCATTTCGATTTGACAAGCGATTCGATCTTGTTATGGCTCTTGAGGTAGCTGAGCATATACATCCAGAGTATGCAGAAACTTTTGTCGATACCTTAATCGGACTTGGGCCCATTGTGCTTTTTTCAGCAGCCATACCATTCCAAATAGGTAAGCATCATTTCAACGAACAATGGCCAGATTATTGGGCTAAGCTCTTTGAAGAGAAAGACTACCAAGTAATCGACTCAATTAGAAGGAGGATCTGGAATAATGATGATGTAGAGTACTGGTATGCTCAAAATATATTGTTCTTCGCCAGCAAGGATTATCTCGAGAACCATCCTATTCTCAGGGGAGAGATGGAAAGCACGATCAAAACGCAGCTCTCTCTAGTCCATCCGAAAATGTATATGTTGAACTCTACACCTATTAGGATAATGCTTTTACTGCCTCTATTGAATCGCATCTTTGTGAACATTATAACGAGCAGCAAAATGCGAAACATATTGCGGAAGAAATTCCTGGCCAGATAGCTAGGCTATAGAGGGGAAATGTCTCATGAATCATCAAAAAAAGATCATATTTACTCCCCCAAAAAATGATTCGGGGATTTGGAGAGATCCTAAATGTTGGCTGGACCTCAACTAGGCTTAAGATATTCCAGCAAAACAACCAGGAAAAGTGGAACTATGTTTGCTTTGACTTTATTGTTTATATGCATATTTGCAGCAGCATTGGGGCAAATTGTCTTGAAGCAAGGTTCGTTTGGCATTGATAAGATCAATGATATCGATGATCTTTTAAAATTAGAAACTTTCATTAATATATTCACAAATAAGTATATAATATTGGGTTTGGTCCTATATGGATCAGCTTTCATTCTATGGATGGCTGCCATGTCAACGCTTGATATAAGTTTCATGTATCCAATGATTAGCTTAGCCTATATCATCACTGCAGCCATGGCTTTTATATTCTTTGGAGAAAATGTATCTGGCATGCGATGGTTGGGAATTATACTTGTTGTTGCAGGATGCCTCCTAATAGGCAGATCTTAGCATAAAATAGCAAAATGATTTTGTTAAGAAAATAATCAAAGTAAAGTAATCAACTAAATAAAATAACATTTGCAGTGGATTTCAATTTACTCCTATCGATGAGGATCCGTTTTCTGATTTTTACCCTTTATCGTTGTTGAAAAAAACTTTTTTTTATCGAAATTATGGGAACATATATGAAAAGGTAGCAGAGGATATTTACAGACCAAAAGCGAATAGTCTGAAAAGAATCAGATTCTTTGGTAATCTTGACATATTGATCCAATCATGATAGATTATCCTCTATGCATACCACGCTTATTTTTCAATTTAAAAAAATTTTATAATTTTAAATATAACCTTAATTTCCGAGTCTTAGATAGTTGAAGAAGAGCATAGGTTTCGAGATCGCAAGGTAATCTAACGATTGGCAGATAAAACAGGAATGAGGTTCAGCTGGATATAGAAACATAAGTCTATGTATTAGAGTAGATAATAATTTGAATCCACGGATCGACAAAACCTTAATTAGCCTTATGAAATTGCACTCTAACACAAATATATAGTTGAAATTTATTAGGAGAACTTGATGCAATCGGGCCACCAGATCGAAGTGTCGCTCGCTATTCCCGCTTATAATGAAGAGCATAATATTGCGAGAACTGCATTAGGGCTAATAGATGAATTCGAGCGTGCTAATATACCGATGGAGCTGGTTCTAGTCGATAACGGATCGCGCGACAATACGCCCCTAATTTTAGGCGATCTGGCGAAGCGATATCCTCAAATTAAAGCAGTATGGATAGCTGTGAACGAGGGATTTGGCTGGGGCATAATAAATGGTTTGAAGAAATGCGAAGGTAATTATATCGGTTTTCTAGGTGCAGATGGTCAAATAGCTCCGGAGGATGTTGTAAGGGTAGTTCAAAAATTATTGTCCGAAAATTTAGATCTCTGCAAAGTCAATAGGACGATAAGAAACGACGGATTAATCCGAATTTTCTTATCAAAATCTTTTAATCTTTTGATTTTTTTGTTATATGGCATATCCTCTAGAGATATAAATGGTTCTCCAAAGATTATGAGGCGTGACTGCTATGATAAGTTGAATCTTACCTCAAAAGATTGGTTTATTGATTCCGAGATCATGATACAGGCTTCGTCGTACGGCTTCAAAATAGGGGAAGTGGATACCGAATTCAAGAATAGGTTGCAGGGAAAATCGCATGTTAAAGCAACGACGATAATAGAATTTTTGATAAATTTAATAAGATATAAAATGGTGCATCGTTATGGCCAGAGATAATCCGGATTGCAAGGTGGTCATTCTCTGCGGGGGAATGGGCGCTAGATTGAGAGAGGAAACAGAATATAGGCCTAAGCCTCTGGTAGAAATTGGAGAAAAACCTATTCTTTGGCATATAATGAAAATTTATTCATATTATGGTTTCAGGGATTTTATTTTATGTTTAGGATATAAAGGTAAAATGATAAAAGATTATTTTATCAATTATGAGATAATGAACTGTGACTTCACCGTGGACCTGGGAAGCAGATACTTTGAGATCCATAATAAGCATGAAGAGAAAGACTGGCGTATTACGTTGGCAGAGACCGGCGAAAAGGCGATGACAGGTGCTAGGGTCAAAAGGATAGAGAAATATGTAGATACAACTTCATTTATGCTGACCTACGGAGATGGAGTAGCTGACTTGGATATTAGGCAATTATTCAAGTTCCATAAGGCTCATGGTAGGATTGGCACGGTGACAGGTGTTCGGCCCACCTCGCGGTTTGGAGAATTGATTGTTGAAGAAGACAATCGAGTTTCAGAATTCAGCGAAAAGCCGCAGGTTAGAGAGGGCTTCATAAATGGCGGTTTCTTTGTATTTGAAAGGGAATTTTTCGATTATCTCCTAGATGACGATGCATGTGTTCTTGAGAAAAAGCCACTTGAAAAGTTATCTCAAAAGGGAGATTTGATGGTTTACAAGCACGATGGCTTCTGGCAATGCATGGATACATACAGAGATGTTCAGCTTCTGAGCAATCTGTGGTTGAGTCCAGAGAGATTATGGAAAGTCTGGAAGTAGCCTTGAAGGAAGTATAGTAAATGGCCCAGAAATTTTGGATAAATAAAAATATTTTTATAACCGGCTGTACTGGTTTATTGGGATCTTGGCTCACTGAAACGTTGGTGGAACAAGGAGCAAACGTCATAGGGCTGATTAGAGATACAGTTCCTAAATCTAATTTGAATTTGTCAGGTTTTATAGAAGATATTAATATCGTAAGGGGCGAGGTTGAAGACTATTTTCTATTAGAAAGAGCGATAAATGAATATGAGGTAGATACAGTCATCCATTTAGCAGCTCAGACTATAGTAGAAATTGCCAATAGAAATCCTCAATCCACATTCGAGACCAATATCAAAGGGACTTGGAACCTTCTTGAGGCCTGCCATAGAAATCCGACGGTTAAGACAATTATCGTTGCATCAAGCGATAAAGCGTATGGTGAGCCCAAAGAACTTCCTTATACCGAGGACACTCCCCTTAAAGGTTTGCATCCTTACGATGTTTCCAAGTCTTGTGCCGATTTATTATCGCAAGCATATTATCATACTTACAAGTTGCCTATGTGTATTACAAGATGTGGTAACTTTTATGGAGGTGGAGATCTCAACTTCAACCGCATAATTCCTGGTACAATTCGATCTATATTATTTAATCAGAGGCCGACAATTCGAAGTGATGGGAATTATATACGCGATTATATTTACGTAATGGATGCCGTAAATGCTTATCTTTTATTGGCCCGAAAGATGGAAGATTCGAATATTTGGGGGGATGCTTTCAATTTTAGCAATGAAATTCAGACGACAGTTCTGGATTTGGTAAATGAAATTCTAAGGCTTATGGATCGTGAAGATCTAAAGCCAATTATAAAAAAGGCGGCAAACGGAGAAATAAGGAATCAATATCTTTCGGCGAAGAAAGCCAGAGAACAGCTCAACTGGAGCCCGCAATATAATTTGGAGCAAGGTCTTAGAGAGACGATAGAGTGGTATAGAGGATTCTTCAAAGAAAAGGCAAACGCAAATGACCAATGATTTGAATGGAGAAAAGGTGCTACTGACGGGCATAACCGGATTTATAGGCTCCCATTTAGCACGTCGGTTAGTTGCCGAAGGCGCTATAGTTTGCGGATTTGTCAAAAAGAGCTCATCAACTCGTAGAATAAAAGATATTGAAGAAAATATACAAATTTTTCGTGCTGATTTGCGTGACTATGAAGCTGTATATAGAGCTGTAAAAAAAATTGAGCCTCAAAAGATATTCCATCTGGCAGCCTGCGTTGATGCGAATAGGTCATTTGAATTTATGGATGAGATGATTAAAGTCAATGTTGAAGGGACGATCAATCTGCTAAGAGCTCTAAACGACGTAGATTACGATTGTTTCATAAATACAGGTTCCTCAGAGGAATATGGAGATAATCCCGTTCCTTTCCGAGAAGATCAAGAAGCTAATCCAGTTTCTCCTTATTCGGCTTCAAAGGCTTGCACTACCTTGTTTTGTCGAATGCTTCATAAAACGATGGGTTTACCGATTGTTACCTTGAGGCCTTTTCTGATCTATGGTCCAGGCCAGGATTCTAATATGCTCATCCCGGAATTGATAAAGAGCATATTGCGTGGCCATGCGTTCAAGATGACTGGGGGTGAGCAAACAAGAGAATTTAATTATGTAGATGATATCGTTGATGGTTTCGTGAAAGCATCTACAAGTCAAAAAGCTATCGGCGAAGTGATAAACATCGGAAATGGCCAAGAGTATAAAATTATAGATGTAGTTGAGCAGATTTTAGAGCTAATGAACAGCGAGATCAAGCCGGCAATTGGTGCATTACCTTATCGCCCCGGCGAAGCTTGGCACTTTTATTGCGATAATACAAAGGCAAAGGAGATTTTAGGCTGGACTCCACGTATTAGCCTGAGAGACGGTTTAGAAAGAACCATCAATTGGTACAATGAACATCAGACTTAAAGTTAAGGGAAATAGGCATTTTTTGCTAATTATATGTCTTCAATAGAATAAGATATAGCCATAACGGCTTATTGTTATCAGATAGTTCCGAATCGATGAATTTGCACTCCACCATTTATTTAAAACCGGCTTAATTGATCGAACATGTTGGGATTTATGGGATAATCTTTATATTTCTCAAAATAATTTTTTTTTTTAAAAAAAAATTTTTAAAAACTATATGAAAAGAGTATTTTAGTTTCAGATTTTAACATCAAAGGCTAAAAATTTTTAGTACTTGAATTTAGATTTCCTGCATGTTACCTTTTTTCGATCCATGCCCAGGTGCTGATAAATCTTTTCAAATTTTGGTTGGATGCTCTTCGAATATTAAATCGTCGTTTTCTAAACATAGAAGGAATGCCCTTAATTGCATCGACCTCCGATCTAAGAATTATATTTGTTTTACGCGCAAAAATATAATACGGTATCGAACCTAGATTTCTCCCAACGATCCATGGCAAACAAGTCACAATCAGCATCCATGGGAAGTCTTTGATCACATACCACAGCATATTTCGATTTCCATAATAAATGGAGAGGTCTGATTCGAATCCAACCGTTCCTCCGTGGAAATGGACGACTTTGGCTTGAGGCACGTAAACACACTTCCAACCAGCTAGTCGGCCCCGAAAAGCGAGATCAACATCCTCCATATACAAGAAAAAATCTTCATCGAAAGCTCCTATTTCACCGATCATCTTTTTCCGATAAAGAGCCGCGCCACCACATGGACCAAACACCTCTTCTTCCACTTCATAATTATCTTTAGCTAGCTCAAATATCCCCCTGCCCCATGCCGCTCCGCTTCTTGATAGACAGATTCCAGCGGAATTTATGCGGCCATCGGGAAAGAGCATCTTTGGAGCACACATCCCCACTCGGCTATCGGACATGGGCTTGATCAGATATTCCAAGAAGCGTTCATCTGCTATCGTATCATTGTTTAGAGTCAAGATGTAATCTCCCTCTGCTATTTCAATTCCCGAATTGACCCCACCAGCAAATCCCAAATTATGTTTATTGCTAACAACTTTTACCCATTGGACCTTTGTCTTTAGAAAATCTAAACTACCATCTGAAGAAGCATTATCTACAACAATTATCTCGAAATCTCTATTAGTCTGATTAGCCAAGGAAGATAGACAGGAATCCAAAAAATGTTTGCCGTTGAAGTTGGGAATTACAACGCTTATCATTGGAAATGAAGCTCCTTATATTCTCTCAATTTTTTGAAAAAAATGAAAATTATTGTCCAATATCCGAGAGATTCCAGGAACATGATTTTTATCCTTATTTCTTCCAGAATAATAGTTGAGGTCGTTAAAATAACTATTTCTAGATTGATACCCTGAATATCCCTTCGAACAATCGTAATCGTAAGGATCACAGAAGAGGACGGAAAATCAGGTTTGATGAACAAGTCTAAAAGAAATGAGGTTGTGCGGAACGGTTCTTTGGATGGATTAAGATGGAGTTCAGAAGATTAGCAGTCTAAACACTATTTCATAGGATTGCTTAATCCAGCATGGTTCCCCATATATTGGAAGAAAAATTATGCCTGAATATAGAAACAAGCTCAAATAGCAAAATAGCCTTTTCGGAAATTTAAATATATTTTTGAATACAAAATAAAAAAAATTCAAAAAAAAAAATTTAAAATATTTTTTTTTAAAAAAAAAACTCCCAAAAGGGAGTATAGGTGTCAATCTTTCAATAGAGCCAATTGTAGAAGTTCCCAGCTATTGGCAAATCGCCGTTCATTCCATATGCAAATTGTTTGTCTATGTTACCGTCGTTGTTGTAATCCAATATGACCATACCGTTGATGGCCTGAATAATCCAATCTCATCTTTGCCATCCCAGTTCCAATCCCCTGCAACTGGTTTGTCTCCATTTGTTCCAAAGGCAATAGACCTGTCGACTGCACCATCGTTGTCATAATCTAGGAAGAATGTTCCGGCGGATGGCCTGAATACTCCTATGCCATCCTTCCCATTTCCATCCCAATCGCCGGCGACTGGAAGATCGCCATTGATCCCGAAATTTATCCCTCTATCAACTGTGCCGTCGTTATTATAGTCCAAATAGAATATTTCTTGAGAAGGTCTGTATACAGCTACTCCACTGATACCGTCTCCTTGCCAGTCTCCAGCTAATGGCAGATCTTCAGCTATTCCAAAGCGAACGACTTTGTTCACATTGCCATTGTTATTATAGCTTAAGAAGAAGGTTGACATGGATGGCCTATATACACCGATTCCTTGCCCTGTTCCAGAGTATTCGCTAGTTCCCAGCCAATTTCCTGATACTGGTAAATCTTCACCTATTCCATAAGAAATAGCTTGGTCAAAATTTCCATCGTTTTCGTGCGCCAGGTAGAAAGCTCCCGCTAAAGGCCTAAACATTCCAATGGTGTCTTTTTCTAAAAATAACTGGGCTTTACCACTGCTTTCGATGTTAGACTCGTCAGTTCCCATTCTTATCCTAAACCAACCCCTTTCGCCTGTTGTCGGATTTGCTTCTCCCCAGCTTGTTCCCCAACTATTTTTTCCAATCCAATAATCTTTTCCGGTGGTACCGTCGTGGCCCCAGCCTACCAATGAGATGCAATGTGCTCCCAAACTTGTTTCTCCAGAGAGGTTTTCATAGATCACGCCAGCATACGCCTGGAAAACTTGGATATACTAACATACCAGCGGTTATCGGACCATACATTAGCGCTCTTTTCATTCCATCAATTGCTGAAGGATCATCATTAGTAGGCATCCAATCCCTAATATAATTCTGCCGGCAGGGTTTACAGGGATTTGAAACGCTGCGTTCTGAATAAGGGCCAGGGATATCTATAGATGAGCTGCAAGGCCCTTGCTCTCCGGTAAATCCGGAAGAATATTTGAAACACTTGTCCAAGATAGTCCCTTTTCTGAATAGATAATCTTGGGCGCAAAAAGGATCGCCTCCATCATCGCAACTTATGCCGCAATCCGAGCACGACACAAATTCCTGCTCAGATAGAATTGGATTGTACTTGGGATTATCACGAGCTATTTTCTCGTGGGCCTCCAATGCAGCCATAACGCCAAATGCCCAACAGCTTCCACAGTTTCCCTGATCTTTGATGCGGGTGGTCCAATCTCCACCGTTATAATTTCTCCAATCAAGACTCGCCAGAAAACCAGGAGCCCCTGCAACTCCGCTTACACCCTCAATTTTATAAGTAGTGGCATTTAGATTATGGGCCCTAGCCACCGCTTTATCATATGCTTCGGGCTGAATATGGCAACCCAATCGCTTTCTAAATTCTTCATCAGACAGAGCCGAGACCGATGTGTGACCAGCAGTCCAACTTAATCCTTCAGCCTTTATAGCTTTTTGAAAAAAATCTATCTTGGCTGCTTCGGCTGCGGATATATTTTGTTCATCAGGCATTGCCTGTGTTATGTTTATAGCCCAGAGTAACGCAACACTGCAAAGATATAACTAACATTATATCTTTTAAAAGTTTTGCAATAGCAAATTCATTACTTTAATCATATATATA
>JALHSR010000233.1 GCA_022865315.1 Methanotrichaceae archaeon
AGTGTCAAACTCAAATTATTGCCTAATACGGAGAGAAAATGACCAAGTATTTTGAGGTCATAAAGCGTGACGGTCCTGCTAGGCTAGGTAAACTCCTCCTCGAGGATGAGATCTTCACGCCGGGTTTGCTTTCCCAAAACGATTTTATTTCTATAGGTAGCATTTTTGGCTATGCTTCCGTTGACGAAGCCATTAAAAAGGCTGAATCGTTAAAGGGACAAAGAAAACTGGCAGTTAAGCCGTATGTGCCAGAATTCATCAATTTCAGGTCATCGGTCAAACTTCCTGAAATTGAGATCGATGGGCCCAAAGGAATTGTGGTCAATTCC
This sequence comes from Methanotrichaceae archaeon, assembly GCA_022865315.1. Taxonomy (GTDB): domain Archaea; phylum Halobacteriota; class Methanosarcinia; order Methanotrichales; family Methanotrichaceae; genus JALHSR01. The sequence continues at coordinate 330 of JALHSR010000233.1, forward strand.
GCATCTTCCGAAGAGTTAGAGAGGGCTGATATCTATATACTGGGCTCAATTCCAATGAGAAATCCCAGGGACTTTGTTAATGCCATAATTAATATAAGAAACAGAATCCCTTCTGATACTGCTCTGTATGCTCCGGCGCTGGCTAGGCCTTCAAATTTGGCTTATCTTATCTACCTAGGCATCGATTTGGTGGACGCAATTCGGATGGAGGTTGATGCTTGCTTCGGTAGGTATCATACCCGCGACGGTATCTTTAGCGTGAATGAATTTATGGAACTTCCATGCAGATGCCAATTTTGTACAGAGCTTGCCAATCATATCGACCTTGAAAATGAAATCGAGCTTTTGAAAGGCCATAACATCTTGAAGCTAACTGAGGAAATGGCAATTACAAGGCACTTAATTAGATCGGAAAGGATTCGAGAATATGTCGAACGTCTGGTGCGAGTTACACCTGAACTCACAGCTTCTTTGAGGTTTCTTGACCAGGAGAATAAATATCTAGAGGCACGGACCCCGCAGTATAGGAAAAGCATCTTTTACGCAAACACGGCTGAATCCTTGAAGAGAGTGGAGATTAAACGTTTTGCCGACAGAGTGTTGAATAGATATCGGCCTCCGCAGAGCGATGTTCTTCTTCTTTTGCCTTGCTCAGCTCACAAGCCATACTCAACTTCACGGTCGCATAGATTGTTTGCTGAGGCAATGGGGCCCTGGAGAAAATTTTTGCACGAAGTTATTCTGACTTCCCCCCTTGCGCTAGTGCCTCGTGAGCTTGAAGGGATTTACCCTGCGGCTAGCTATGATGTGCCTGTTACCGGCCACTGGGATCTAGAGGAGCGTGATTGGCTCCTAAGCTGTCTTGATGCATATTTAAAGAAAAATAGATATCTAAGGATTGTTGCTCACATTGAAGGAGAATTGCAGGAAATAATCGAACATCATGGAATAGATGCGGTTTTTACTAGTGGTGGAATAGATAGTGCGGCCATCGCTCGACTTTCAGAAGCAATTAGAGAAGCATGCTATGGAGTAGCGCGACTGGAAAATTTTAGTTTACAGCGGTTCAGAGCTGTTTCGGATTATTATTTCGGATCCAAGGCATCTGATGCACTTCTGGCTGGAGAAGTTAAGATAAGAGGGAAAGAGGTCCAAGATGCCAACGACAAAACTCTGGCAATTATGACTCCTAATGGCACCATGGCTTTATCTCTAGAAGGTGCAAGAAGGCTGGAAAAGAGCGGAGATTATATTGTGACAATAGGTGATTTTCTTCCTAGAGGTTCATTGCTTGCTCCAGGCGTAGTGAAAGCTGATGAGCAGATACGGCCCGGCGATGAGCTCATAATTCGGGGAGAAAGGGCGTTCGGAGTTGGACGGGCCAAGATGTCTGGTTGGGAGATGGTTTCCTCCAATAAAGGGATTGCAGCTGAGATTAGGCAGATTGAAGCGCTTAAATCTATCTCTTAACCTTGATGTGGTATCCTTGACCCTCTAGTACATCTTTTATTTCATTTATATGCTCGGTCCCTCTTGTCTCCAGTTCTAGATCTACTCTAGTAAAATTTATTGGCAGTCCTTGCTCATTACGAGAATGGTGAATATGGACAACATTGGCACGGTTGCGGGCGATTAGATTCAATAAACTTGCCAGCGAACCAGAAACATCCTCCAGGCACACGGAGAGCCGCATAAGTCTGCCATGCAGCCTCAGGCCCTGACGTATAATTTTATCTAATACAAGGCTGTCAACGTTACCTCCACTAATGACTAGGACTACCTTACTACCTTTTGGAATTCTAAGAGAAGATCCTAATAAAGCAGCAAGTGGCACCGCTCCTCCTCCTTCGGCTATAATTTTTTTTCTTTCTAATAAGAGCGTTACCGCTTCAGCAATTTGATCCTCGCTTACTAAGACAATCTGATCTACCTTTTCTCTAATAATGTGAAAGTCACTTTCTCCCACTTCGGTAACCATGATAGCATCGGCTATTGAGTTCTTGTAATCTATGTTTACAGGTTTTCCCAGCTTTAAAGCCTCATAAGCAGAAGGGCAGGCTTCAGCTTGAACTCCTACCATTTGCGTTTGTGGTCTTAGTGACTTTACGCAAGTGGCAATTCCGGCGATTAGGCCACCTCCTCCTACAGGTACTAATATCAAATCAGGATTTGGAAGATCTTCAAGTATCTCTAGTCCAATTGTAGCCTGACCTATAGTCACCTCCTCATCATCATATGGATGGATGAACATCCTTCCTGATTTGGAAGCCAGGTCCTGCCCTATCTTGATGCATTCTAGCAGGCTCTCGCCTTGCAGAATTACTTCTGCACCATAATTCCGCGTTGCCTCCTGTTTGGTTATTGATGCCCATATTGGCATGACTATTGTGGCTGGCACATCTGCTGCTCGTGCAGCTAAGGCTACCCCTTGAGCATGATTACCCACCGAAGCGGCAATTACGCCCTTTGGTCTTATTTGTTTAAGATGTGATTGGATCTTATGAGTGGCTCCTCTTATCTTAAAGGAGCCGCCTATCTGCAGGTTTTCCAATTTTAAGTAAACTTCAGTCCCAGTCATCTTGGAGAAGGTATGCGAGTAGATCAAGGGTGTACGCAGCACATTGTCCTTAATTAATTTCGCTGATGTTTGAATATCTATCAGGGAAACCATGAAATTGACTATGGTTCAAGAGTTAAATCTTTTATTACAGTTCGGTGAATTCAACTCATAGGATGGGGCACCATTAAAATAAAAAGGTCTGCTTTTATTTTTATACAGATGATTTTCAGATATTTCTTGGCAAAACAATAATATATATAATTTCTTAATTCTTTGATTCAATGTCAATTAGCGTTAGGGTTTTCTTGTGAGATGTAGCAGTATTTATAATAATGATATTCATAATTGAATATTTTCTTGGATATCAAAGAATTTATAATAAATTGATATATATTAAAATTAGCCATAGCATCATTGGTCTATTATCATAATGTCGGCCATTATGCTTCTAGCCATGTTGGTATTGGGATATGTCCGTGATATAAAGTTTAACCAAACCCTTAAGATGCTGGCAGTCTTCAGGCATTTGGTTCTTGAGATTCCCCGGCTTTGACATTAGAGTTTTTGGCATTATGCGGCCCGAAATGATCAATACGATGAGACTAGTGACAACCATTGATATCATTTGATTCAAAATAAAAAGTGGATGAAAATACTCGCTTAGCTCATTATGATTCAATATATGTCGATAGCACTTAATATAATGCTGAAATTTTTTAAAGTTTATTTTTTAGATTGTATCATTCTGAACGGTTTTCCTTTATTCTCGATCCGCCGGGTGGCAGGAATTGAATAATTTGATCTACTGAGGCTGCTGCTTTTAAATATTTCTTATCCTCAATTTCTTCAGAAAAGAGCCTATAGATCCTTTTGGCCAAATCATCTGCATTATATTTGCCTGGCTCTATTTCCACGACTGGGTCTGCTTTGCCTTTTACAGCTGAAATTGGACCGCCTATTAAGATACCATCAGAAACCCCGATTTCTATGCCAATTCCTACATTTCGATAATACTTCCGTTCACCTCTAATTATAAAGGATCCTTTTCGAAGGAATTCACCATGTTCCGGAGTCTTTGTCACCTGATCACTCTTGACATGGTAACAATCGCCAGAAAACTGGCCAGCCTTCCAAATAGAAGAATAGGATACAGCAAACTGGGCTGCCTCCAATAGAGTGGTCTCCGGAACTTCATTTCCATCAGTCTTAATTATTGTCAGAGGCGAGCCTGGCGCATCTGTATGCAGAACAAGATCTCGTTTTTCTATATATTTGGCATAGATCTCTTCATTGCCGTCAGCATCTCTTCCGCCGATGATCAAGAAACCATCGGATGAATGGAACCATCTGAACTTTTCGTACCATTTTTTCTTTCGGCGTATTGCCAGTTGAGGTTTGGCTTTCTTAGAGGATTTTTTGCTGACCTTTAGCCGTTCAGTAGCCTCAAAGGCCGCCTTGGCTCCTTGAGCTTTTCGTGACATTTCCTTGGCTCGATCGTAGTAAAGCTGCGCGTTTTGTTGTACGGTCAATCTGACGTTAAGCTCCAGCACCGAATCATCAAAAATAAGCTTAATCTCACCAGTTTGATCGAGGGAACGTATCAATCGGGCTTCATGCAGATCGGAACTCTCTATCTTTTCCCAAATTTGTCGATATGTGTATCCTTTTTCCTTGGCCTCCCTAATTGTTTTGAGAATCTTCTCGATCTCTTCAAATCTTTGATAAGTCAATTCACCTTTGGCAATCAAATCCGTTTCTCTAGTTTCAAAATCATGTATAGCCTGACGCTGCATCTCTAAGCGCCGCTTAATCGGGTCTTGCTTTACCCCTTCGTCAGCCTTATCAACAAAAAATGAGTCTAAAGCATCGCTAAATGTGGCAAAGCGCTTAACCATTAGCTCATGGTGGATATTGAGGGGCCGAGGGAGGACGTCAATAGGAATTCCATCTTTGAAGACAATATGGGGGTCCAGCCCTCGAAAGGCGAAGAGTTCCGTCAGAGCTTCGTGGATGCGTTCAATCTCCTCTTTATTCAGCAGCTTAGCCAGTTTGTTCTTATCAACATTGGCGATTAAGCAGACTTCTTCAGCATAGGCTCCACCCATGTTTAGACTTCGAACCAAAGCCCTTACTAGATCCTGCTCGGATGATGCCAATAGTCGAGCTAGAGTATCCTCAGTTGTAGTTCTTGGATCAGGCTGATCAGGAGGATACAAATATTTCTCCCCGGCTGCCATTTTCCTGCCTCGATAGATCAGCTTTAGAAGCATAGCAAGTATATTGCGGGACTGGTTCAGCAGGACAATACTGCCTCTTGGAAATAGCTCGATGATAAGATAGCTGGACATGCCGCCACGTTCTACCGCTATTTCCAGGATTCTGTCAAAATCGTATTGCTTGATATCTATTATCCTGCCTCCGGATATATGGCTCCTAAGCATAGTTGGAAACTGCGGAGGTGTTTTGGAAGCAGGACGCTGTTGGTGGGTTATATGAACTCGCTTCCCAGCCTGTAGAAGTATATCGACTCTTCCTTCTTTTGGAGATTGGACGACTAGCCAGATCTTGTCTGAGGACTGCTGGTAGGCCTTTCCTACAAAACCATTAAGTAAGCAGCCCTTCAGTTCTAATGCAATTGCCTCAACATCCACATTACTCATTGCATTCTTCATTTCATTGGAAGCTCGTGATCAATTGATAAATAGTTGCGGTTGCATCTTCGAGTCGTGGAGCGATTCATAGTCGATCATAACCTCATGCGCCTGGGAAGGTGGTTAAGGTTGCTTGGTATGAACGCAGCTAATCCAGAGGATGCTGACGACCAGAGACTATTATCAACGGCAAAACAAGATCAAAGGATACTGATCACACGTGACCGAAGACTTGCTGATGCTTGTCGCTCTAGCGGTGCAGATTGCATCCTTATACTGTCTTCAAAAATCGAGGATCAGCTCGCAGAGATGGCTGAGTTTGGCTTGGTCTTGAAACTTAATCCACAGAGGTGCACTATTTGCAATTGCATTCTTGAGCAAGATTTGTCTGGTCAGAATGAATCATGGGGATGCCAAGGTTGCGGAAAAGTTTACTGGATAGGCTCACACTGGCGGAAGATGGAAAAAATACTAGAGAATATACGCTCATCCAATTTTTCTCATTAGGCTTTGCCAAACTAGGTGCTTAATCTGGGTTGTGGCCCTTTGCTTCGCATCTCTAAGTAATCGGCCATTTGAATCCTTATTGGCGATATCCACCATAAATGAGAGGAATTAAGGCTGAATTGAGGTTGGTATTGATATTGATTCTCAGGTTGCGTGAACGCATCTGCTGGTACAAGTCTATCCGGAACAGAATCAAGTGTAGATTCCAAGAGGCACCACACACCTTGCTCGTTCTTATAAATCACCCAAGCATGGCCGTAAGCGCTATCAGTTGAGACCACTTGTCCGAGTATGACACGGATACAATGCTCGCTGATACCGCCGGCCAATAGCAGCGCTGCTAATAAGAAAGAACTGTCTTCACAATCGCCCTTGCGTAAAATAAGGGTCTCTTCGGGGAAAAGCCAAAAGTCTTCTAAGCCGGTTAATTTCTTATCTGCTACGTATTCAACAATTTGCGCCGTATAATCCCAAATCCTCCACGCTCTAATATCAAAAGTACCGGACTGACGCGATGTTGGAAGTCCAATCTCCTCCAACGCCCTACGAATGACCTCGTTATCTTTGTTTGATATCCATTGACGGATGTCCGTAGGGATATAGACTCCGCTATTGCCAATCACAACTCGTTTGTCCCAGATGATTGTATCTCTAGCAATAATGTCTCCAGCCCAGTTTCCCCCCAATGTTTCACCCTCAATTTAATCTAAATTAATAACTTTAGTTTGTTATATTTAAGCTTGTCGATTTTTGATCTAATCGAAAATGATAATTATAGATATAATCACTGCAACCAGCTAAAGATATCTACGGTCATTTGTGAGTCATAGTGAAACTTCGATAACATTAAAAAAATATAATTAAATTGGAAAATAATAGAAAAGTAGCTTTTTAGTGAGTTGGAAAATTCACCCGACTTTAAATGATTCTAGGGATTTTGCCTGAATAAATAGAATCTGGCTTGTCCGCGATTTTCGAGGCGACGAGTAAAACCAAGAATATCAGCAATTTCATCCTCCAAAGGCCTAATTATGATATCCGCGCCCACCTCGCGTGCCAAATTACCTATAGCCAATTGCAATTCCAGAGACGGTCTTAAAGAGTAGATAAGACTAGCACCAATATAGATCTCTTTCTTTGGAGAAAAAATATCATCCTGTTCTACTTCAATGCCCGGGAGGCAGCATTCTTTAATATCAATAACCACAAGTTGTAAAGATCGCAAATATGAAGCCACATCCGTCCTATGTCCAACACCCACTTCAATTATCTTCCCTGAATAATTCTTCGATATGAATTCAGCTAGCTCTTGGGCGCCTCTGAGTGTCATTAAGGTTCATGCTTCCTGATCGTCGATTATTAATTATATTTATTTATGAAGTAATATTAATTTTGATAATTTTATAGAACGTGCGCTGTAATAAACATTTTCTTTCAATCTATTATCGTTGGATTCTTAACCATTCCTGTCTAAAGTCTCTTGCAGCATATCCATTTGATCTTTACCTAACGTAGTCAGTGCCTAATTCATATTATTCACGAGGTTTTTTTCTCAGCCAAGCATAAACTCGATTAAGATTCAGCATCGATTTATATTTATTTCAGAAACTCGAGGACTCCTATTAACCCGCCCTTATTAGGATATCGAAAATATTATATACTATTAATACTATTCATAGTTATGGATTCTTTTTCTATATGGGTGCTTCGAGGACTCAATGCGAAACAAAAGAAGTCCAGGCTGCTGCAAATATCAGATTTGATCGGTTGGGTGCCGATTCGTCGTGAGCTTGACGAAATGTA
>JALHSR010000234.1 GCA_022865315.1 Methanotrichaceae archaeon
CCAGCGTATCAAGAATCTCAAAAGAACTAGATGAGAAAGTCGATGAATTTCTCAATAGGCCGATTGATCAAGAGGTTCCCTATCTCTTCGTAGATGCGAGTTATTTCAAGGTTAGAACGGAGTCGAGATATGTGACCAAGGCGTTTCTTGTCATCACAGGAGTTCGAGAAGACGGTTATCGGGAGATACCGGGAGCCAGAATCGCCGATGGAGAAGATGAGCTATTTTGGTCCGGCCTATTCGAGGAACTGAAAGAACGAGGTTTATCGAGGGTCAAGCTCATTGTATCAGATGGTCATAAAGGTATACAGAAGGCGATAGAGGCTTCTTTCTTCGGTGCATCTTGGCAAATATCACTGACTAACGTCAGTGAGAGTTTCGACAAAGTCGAAACATGTGTCATGTTCACTTCATGCGAGCTGTATTGAGGAATGTAGCGAAGAAGTACCAAAAAGAGATAGCAGACAAACTTCATGAAGCTCTTGAGGACCTGCAAAAGATGCCGGATCTTTCCCTTGAACTGGAGCGCAGAGGTTATCATAAAGCGGCTGGCCCCATTGAATGTTTCAAACTGGATCTATCGAATTACAGAGCTTTCTCTAAGGATCACTGGAAGAAGATCAGGACGACCAATGGACTGGAAAGAATCAATAAAGAACTAAAAAGGAGAACCAGAGTGGCTGGAGCATTTCCGAATGATGAGTCTTTCATGAGACTGGCCGTTTCTATCCTGATGGATATCAATGAAGAGTGGCTGATGGGAAGAAAGTATTTAACGATTGATAGATGTGGATCAGATCTGTAGGATACTGGGTTGGCAATTTACAGAAATTATGGCACACTACCTAGAAGATTTCAATTGAAATCGAGAATTTGAATAAACTAGCTAAAACTTCATATGGAAACCTCATGGATTATTGCCCGTTTATTAAGGTACAAAGTTCAGTTAACTTAAGTTAAAGTTCTTAATCTCAAGACATTTGTATTTACTTCTGAGATCGTAATTGTCTAACCGATTATGTTCAAAATCAATTCCAGATTTCCTTATTCCGCTAAGGAAGAAGTCTTGAATCTGAAAAAGTGCAGATGTGATAATCGTGAGCTATTTGAATCTCTGGAAGAAAAACTATCCATGACTCTTTAATAGATTCTTTATTATCATTCATTGCGAGGCGCAAGTCATGAGTGTAAATAGCAGTGGCGTTTTATTGTTTAGATTCAGGAACGGGGAACTCCAAGTGATGCTTGTGCACCCTGGAGGACCATTCTGGGAAAAAAAAGACGAAGGAGCGTGGTCGATACCAAAAGGATTGATTGAAGAACATGAAGACTCACTTGATGCAGCGAGAAGGGAATTAAAAGAAGAGACTGGGTTCGAGGTTAGTGGGAAGTTTATAGATTTGGGAAAGATAAAGCAGCCGAGTAAAAAGATAATTCATGCATGGGCATTCGAAAAAGATTTAGACGAAACACGAATTGTCAGCAACAGATTTGCTCTTGAATGGCCAAAAAATTCAGGAATGATAAAAGAATATCCTGAAGTCAATAAAGCAGGCTGGTTCAATATCGACAATGCAAAGAAAAAGTTGCATAAAGGACAAGTTGGTTTTATCGATAGACTTATGGAAAATATAAATTACGCGCCCAATAAACAGACCATTGATATGAGATAGATTCATCATTTAATTATTGAAAAGTCAAACTGCGGCGGCGCACCCCGCAGCAAGCTACGGGGCATGCAAGGCGCCGCAGCTCGCCACTAATCGAACTCATATAGCTTCATCTGGGTATAATTTTCTCGTTCTTCTACGGTCCCCTGCGTTTCAATGTAATTTTTAATAATTTCCGCAGTTACAGCATCACCAACCGTACCAATGTATCCTCACTCACTCCAAAACCCACTACCCCATAGCTGTTTCTTGACCTCAGGATAGCGATTGAACAATTCTCTTGCCATGATGCTTTTGATTATCTGCATAATTCTTGAAGGAGCATATCTCGGCGCGGCTCCCACAAAAAGATGGACATGGTCGCCATCTGTTCCAATTGCTTTAAATTCAAACCAATATCTGTCGCTGATCTCTACACAAATGTTCTGTAAGGCTTCTATTAATGTCCCGATTCAAAAGCAATTTCCTTCTAGATTTAACGCATAAAACCATATGATAACGGATCCTGTAAACACAATGGCAGGCGTTTCTCAATTCAACCATTTACTATGGAACGGCTAATTTCCTTAAGCCGGTTTTCATGGCCCATCCCAACCGCAGCAAGCTGCGGAGTATTCGAATAAAATAAGAGCACCCGGTGAACGGCCATTTGTTATATCGCTGACGTAGTCAGCGAGAGTTTCGACGCAGTCGAAACATCATAAAGACAGTATTCAAAGCAGCTCATGTGCTTGTTACCACTCTTCAAAGAGTTCACGTCAAGATGATGTTTACTGCGTTTGCCTATAACTTGTATCAGCTCATAACTCTTCATAAAGCAAATGCTGGGTAAGCCTAGCGTAAGCTTTCGAAATTAGCTGAATAAAGTTGGAAAGATGGCAAGAATGACCAAAATCAAAGCTCATTTAAGATCGTTGAACAAAAAATTTGGATAATTGATCCCACAAACCTTACGCCTTTAAGTTGATCATAATCCTCATTTGTCTATTGACATTCATATCATAATCGTTATTTCAGGCCAGGTAACGGAGTCTATACGATTCGTATTTAGACTAATTTGGATTATCAAAAAAAATTGCCCCTCGTCACGCTTACGTTTCCTGCTCAATTGCCCACTGAATACTTCAGGCTATTCAATGGTGATAGAATATATGTTCTCCAAATATCACACTGCGGGTATTGGCCAAATAGCAAGACTTTCCTTAAATTCAACGACTTTATCTTTCTCCTATAGAGCCATCTAGCTGATAATATCCCCTCGCCTAATCATACGTTTAATGGCATCTCTGACCGTCGTCTTAGGATATCCGATTTTTCTGGCAATTTGGCTGCTGCTTCTCTGGCCATTTTGCCACAATTCCTGAATCTTCTCTAAGGTTTCAGGATCTTGTGAGAGCTTTTTTTTCTTTTGTAGTTCTTTCTTTTTCTTTTGAATAATCGCTTGTTTAACTCTTGAAATCGGTTTCTTTTTCGTTTGCGGGATATCTTCTGCAACTATTAATTCTAGTTTCTTTTTCTCTATAGCCTCAAGTGCTTCTTTAGCATCTTTGGCATACTCCAAAATAATCTTCGACGCTAGATTTCCGACCGCTTCACCCTCAAGAGCTGCTTGAATAGTCAGAGCCTTGTGTGCCTCAAAGGTTAAAGTTATTCTTGGATTCTTTGGCATTGGTGAAAATTGGTTAAATTGAAATATAGCTTCTTTGGTCGAGTGCCACTTAAATTATGCTATCGTATTTATTGATCCGTTGTGAGCAGTGAAAAGTGCCTTTAATAATAGATTGTCTGTGAGGTCATTAAAGGGAAGGCATCAGGTTTCGTCAAACCGCGCAGATCAATCGACTCATAACTTGATTCATTTGCTACACACTGTTGTCCAAGATAATTCCTTTCAAAATTGGCTTTTCTCGATTGAAGGCCTATGCCTACCGAAAGGCAAATGTCGAGCCAAAAAGTGGATTCTCTTTATGCAACTTATCTAGAGGCTTGTGACCAATGCCGGATATATATGAGATTAGAGATAGAAAAATTGGTGTTTTGCCATCAGGGATAGGTATAGCAGCATTGCGGTGAATAATATTCCAAATATTGACAATTACATGGCCGATATCCATATTCATAGGACCAATAGTCACACTCATAATAACAGCCAGTCAGATAACGCCAATAATCCTGAATTATGATTCCATCTAGATATGCATCACAGATAAGCCTTCCAAGAATATCATGTCCCAATATTTCAAAGTTTAGAGTCTTACCTTGAAAATATTGAAGATGCTCTATGGGCTGAGGTAGAATTATCTCGGTAACCCCGCTTAATCCCGAAATTCTTGAATCTGTTATATTTACATACATAATATTCGAATCTGTCGTTTTTATTAGGGTCCCAACAAAATCAGCTGGGACTGCAGATCCTTCACAAATTAGGAATAAAAGAATTAGAATAGGCACTAGTCGCATATTTCCCTCACCAATTAATCAATATGTTATTCCATATCCAGGAGATGATCCTCCATAAGGCAATACGTCCACTACAACTGAATTGCTTTTGCCGTAATTTGTATAGAATGTAAGAGTATGACGACCCACCGCATCAGCCTCGAAAAGGAGCTGCGTATATCCAGGATAGAACATGTATTGATTTACAAGTGGATAGCCGTTAGGATATATTTCAACTACCTTGGCAGGACCGCCATCAGAAAATGCAAGCATCCTAAACCAAGCGTTCATAGGGCATTGTATATATTGGGTCCAGCTGGTGCGTCCTTGTATCCAAAAAGAGTTTGCAGTCACATAATAAGGATCGTAAGGTCTAGATTGGCCATTTACTATTAAGTAACTGGGTTCGGCTTCATAGATATTAAATTGGACAGGACCTGATGAGTCCTGAATTCCTGGGCCCATATCGTAAAATTCCTGGTACATCATTAGTGAATCTGAAGATTGCTGATCATATTCTGAAGGAATATTTGGATAATCATAGCCGGGTTGGCTATCCATGCTACTGCTATAACTTGAAAAACCGTCCATGTCATTGCCAAAGCCGGACTCGCTGGTCTCAATTAAGATAGATCCACGCTGCGCTGAGGCCAAGCTAAAGAATATCATCGCTATAATAAACAAGAATAAGAATGAGCGTCTCATGGACATTCCATCACCAAATAAACCTTTATGTTTTTGGATTAAAGAAGTTTTGCATAAGATTGAGATAAAGGCTTTATTCGGGGAATAATTATGAGTCATATTTCTTTTCTTTAAAACGATCAGATAAATATAGTATTTAACGATACGAGAATTTTATGAGAACTTTTAAGCCCTTGATATTCTAGGAATAAAACTCTATTCAAATAAGCCTATCGAAGAAGATAGAAGCGAATATTAGTGCTTTGAGATTGTACTATAAGCTATCAATTTGAGTCTCCGTCTACATTGTGAATATGGTCTTATTAAGAGATATCTTAAATATACATTAGGGGAAAAAAAGTATAAAATAAATAATTATAGATATATTAAATTTAAAACCATAATTTTAAAAAAAATACCCTCACAGAGTCGACTATGAATAACTGTATCAAGTATAATTTCAAAGATTCCACCTGTTTAGGCCTTTTTGTGAGGCAATTCCTTATGAAATAACTAATATTCAGGATGCTTAATCGAGGACTTCGAATAACCGAGCTATCGCCAGTTATATATACTATAAATACTATTATATATCATGAATAGTTTTATGAGCTTTGGCGTCCAGCTGGCTTGCCGTCGATTAGATGAACTTGGCGATCCCCTTTCGGGATTAAAA
>JALHSR010000235.1 GCA_022865315.1 Methanotrichaceae archaeon
GGCTACGGTAAAAGATTGTCCAAATATCACTAGGGTCATGAACCAATGATTGTGGAAAAGGTGGTGGCGTGAGTTCTTCTAAAGGAGTTGGATTCCAATACCCTACTACTGCTGGAGCAGAGCCCATTTTTGTGGTACTATAAGCTCTACCCATTCTACTATATTCGATGTCCTGCTGAATATTTTCCCCAACCAAGGCGCTCGTCGTGGAGGGATGATAATCCCCTTTAATTAATAAGCCACCATTATCTACGGCAAAGAAATCAGCATACCCTGCGCAATTGGGCGCTCCCTTCAAAATTGGAGCAGTGACGCATGCGCGTTTATCATTCCCAAATCGTGTGCCTGGAATAGATGTCCACTCGCTCCACCTCCCCCCACCAACATTATCGCTATTATAACGTTTGTGGTAGTAACCGTTTTCCGTAAGAACAACCACATCTATGCAGCCCGGCCCTATAGAAGCAGCGGCTGGACTCGAACGTAGTTGATATAAAGATGGACGACCAAGATTACGCCATCCGCGTTCCCAACGAAAATTCTCCTCGGTATATCCCTCGCCAGATCTCTGCCAGAGGTTTTCGTCTGTGCCAATGACAAAAATGTCAAGCTTGTCTGGTCCGAAGGATGCTGCTGCCGGAGAGAAACTAATAATCATTCCCATATTTTGAATGGCTTCCGATATCCAGTTTCTTCCATCCCAATGAGTTCTATAAACATTTATTCCGTCTGTTGTGAAAACATCGATCCTGTCGCGGCCTCTCTGTACAACGGAAGGAGATGATAATGCAGGATGCCTTCGTCCGTTCACATTAATCTCAATTTGTTCCCAATTCCCCCAGTTTGTGCCGTCCCAATGTTTGCGCAATAGTCTATCATGAGAGCTACGCACGAATATATCTATACTGGAATAGACACTGAGCGGGGCATTCTGATCAAAAGCTCTATCTCTATTGTCAGACCAAGCGCATACAGCTGGATCACCTACGAAAGTCACAACTGCTCCTGCCAGATCAGTCGCCATTAGAATGATGACTACTAGGAGTATGATCGAAATTATTGCTTTTCTTGGCATCAATTACCACCTTTTAATAATAAGATTCCAAATATAACTAATTATTGTTAAATTCGTATATCTGCCCGTGATATGAATCAGTGGTGGCTCGATGAGAAACCTTAAAAGTTGCGAAAAATCGTTTGGATAGAAGGTCATGAGGAATATTGAATATATCGGCGTGATGCGGAGGAAGTTCCTGCCTCTAAAGGATTGAGCATGTCATCACCTAATTGATCATATCGTGTAAATTATTGGAACCTCAATACACGCAACGAAGATTGGAGATTGTATTGAGCAGATAACTGGAAAAAAATTCAGAGATATAATTGTATAGTTTGGATTTGAAAGATAAGGGGCAAGGTCAGCTATTGTTGCGACGGAGCTAAAGTCGTTGATATTTGGAGGAAATCCTATGAATAGTAAATTGTTTGCAGCCATCGTCTTGGCTATGGGATTGATCGCGTCGATCGGTTGCGTTATGGGCCAGGATAAGTATGCTCAGGACCTTGCCTCAAAAGAGCTTGCTAATAAGTATCAAGATGGCTTGAGTATTCCGGGCTCTGAACAGCCAATTGATCAAGGATACGCGCCACCAGAGGTTATTGTTAGGCTTGATCCATCAGAGATAATTAATCAAGGATCGCCGCCCACATAGGTTAGAGGTACGCTTAATCCATCGGCGATGCCTGCTATCTCATCCCAGACTCCTAGCATATTTCTTTGGATTCATGGCGATACTTCTTGGACATATTACGAGGCGGTTCCGCAGGACGCAAACGTGGAATTGTTGGTTGACTATGCTTATGCAGATAAGGAAAGCCCGGGAAAGCTCCTGGAAATCTATTCGAGTTCTCCTTATAGACAACCGGATCCGAGTATTTACACTGAGGGAAATTACAAGACGACAGATTACATCTTCAATCCAGGTTATACCCAGATTCCTTTTAGCTGCTATGATAAGGGATTGTATTATCTGATGTGCACCCTTAACGACCAGTACGGTAATGTCATCCAATCCAGTAATATCGTCACCATCAATGTTGTATGATAGTGACTGGCTTTATCGGTAATGTTGGGAACTGCACCCATTTGAGCTGAAAGAGTAGCAGATCAGGCAGTTTCACCTGGTTATGCATCAGAGGCCTATTCAGAAACAGACAACATGTGGCTTGGGAAAAACAAAGGA
>JALHSR010000236.1 GCA_022865315.1 Methanotrichaceae archaeon
CACGGACGATGATTACGAGGAAGTGACCAAGGAGTTCTATGAAGAGCTTCTCGATGAGGAGGCGGGCATAAACCTGCGTGGCAGGGCGGTCATTGACTTCGTGATCAATAGGCTGAAAGGCATCCTTGAAGGTTTTGAGGTGGGGGACGAAAGCGAAGAAGAATGATGCCATCCATGATTGGCATCTTTAGACACACACGGCCAAGAGTTTCGTCTATCGTGAAGGAGGGCTGAAGGGCGTTCTCATGACCTCCAGGCTGTCCGGCATCTCGCCCAACCTCAAAAAATAGAGTTGGAAATTTCCAAGTCGGCTTGGCGACTGCTATTATTTCTGCACATAGATGAAATTTGTCTTATTACCGATTTTTCTCCCACCATGGAATAAATACGCGTATATGGTGTAGAACCCCGTTTCCTTGGGTGTGAACTCAGCGGAGTAACGGGCTTCCTCTCCAACGGAAAGTTCCTTTATATTTATTTCGGCCTGCTTTTCAGACTTACCTGAGGAGGGTTCCGCCCAGAATTCCAGTTTCAGTCCTGTACTTTTTTGCATGCCCTTAATTGTTGCCGAGAGGGTCTTTTCAATTGTTGTATACGGGTGTGAAAGCACTAGTAGGCGTTCGAGTTCTGCTTTTTCCTCGACATAGATACGCGTCCAACCGGATTCCCACCAGAAGTAGTCTCCATCCTTACGTGCTTTGATAGCGACGTATACCCTAGTTGATCCGTATGCGTTAACCTGGAAAACCACTTCCCTCTCTTCACCTGGCTTAAACTCTACGAGGAGGTAGTGTCCTGTTCCATCAACAGGAAAAGAAAGAGTATGGGTATCTAGAGAGTGCAATTGCACGTCAAGTTCTTTAAGAGTTTCACTTCCTATGTTTTTCAGTTTCAATGTTAGCCCGTGTGTCCCTTGATCTATCTTCGTAGGGTTCAATTCATACTCGACAGGATACTTAGTTCTCAACACTTTTTCCACTTCCTTTCATCTTGTAAACTTAACTCTACGCGCGTTCGCGTGGCCGTAGTATTCAAATGCCTCACTACTGGTACCCATTCTTGTTGAGTTGCACTGCTCCCCAAGATATATTATCATCTTTAACTATTTATGATTGGCGTACAATAACTTACCTACTCGCTTAAAAGATCGAATAAAGAGAGACTTCTGGATGCACAAAATAAATGATAGATTACTATATTCCAACAGTTGAGACTACGAAAGGTGTAACCTGCCAGCAGCATACAAACTAAATTCCCGCTCGAACAGCTCCCTCTCCGTTATCCGCTGCCTGATCATCTTATCCACCTCACAGATCTGGATATCGTATATCTCGGCCAAGATCTCCTTAGCCACCTGCAATTCAAACAGCTACAAGTGACTTTTTAAAAACCTGAAAAGTTCTATGGAAAAATCCTTTCATAATGCCATAGAACTGTCTCGATGACTCTTCCCGTGGATTTGACCTTATACAAGGTTATGAGATGAGGATGCAAGAAATTTGCTTCCAGTCGACCAAGCTAAGCTGACTTGCCTTATGCCCTTTAGGAATACTGATCATCTTCCTTGTCAGTATCCCATATGCTATGGTTCGGTCAAAAGAGACTGATCCCAGGAACCTTCCATCTGATCTCTGGGTAATGGATATTCGATTTTTCTAGCGAACGTTTAAGAGCTTTAATCATGCATAATCATTATAGAACATGAATGGAGGTGAATCAATAATGCTGTTCGTACTATGGTTTGAGTGGAAGCCGGAGAACAAAGCAAAACTTTTGGCTCGCTGGAAAGAATTCAAGTTCCCCAAAGAAGTGAAAGTAATAGGCAGATATCTTCTGATAGGCAGACATATCTCCGTAGCAATATTTGAGGCTCCGAGTGAAGAATCGATCCTAAAGATAACTTACCCCTTCGGAGAAATAGGAATAGCTCATGTAGCCCCGGCATTGCCACTTGAAGATGCACTGAAAATGATGGAAACGATGTAGATTAATTTTCGCTTCTATCCAATTATAGTCTTCCGCACAACTTCTAATAATAGGATTGTATTGTAATTAGTCCCCTCTAAGAATCTTCTTATCCAGCCTTTGGCATAACTGATCGAACATGAGAGAGCATTCCATTGGTCAGATATGAGTTTCTTCATGCTCTCCAAATCTGCCACAAATTCGAGAGATAAAACTCGTTTAATGAATTTCCAGATGAAC
>JALHSR010000021.1 GCA_022865315.1 Methanotrichaceae archaeon
CATGAAGAAACTCATATCTGACCAATGGAATGCGCTCTCATGTTCGATCAGTTATGCCAAAGGCTGGATAAGGAGATTCTTAGAGGGGACTAATTACAATACAATCTGATTATTAGAAATTGTGCGGAAGACTATAATCTCGAACATCATTTTGAAAGGCGAAGTTGTATAGACATCGATGTGCTATAAAAACGAATTCTAATTCGAAGCCAACTTCTGCATCAAAGACATTATTCCTGGCTTGGCATATTTCATATGTTCTGATGGAGATGCAGCTATCTCTATGTAAGAGGATCCAAATAACTCACGATTAAAACGTTCAACTATTTCGTCAAATATTTTCTTATAAGCAGCACAATATGGATCGACACCTTTTAGCTCACCATTGTTGTGAACTATGGCGTTATAGGGACATCCACCTCGGCAATATCTGATATGAGTACATCCCCCACATTGCTGATTCACATATTCCTTGAATTGATGCATAACTTTCCATGCGTCAGAATCGGCGAGATTTTCCCTGCTTGGATGGCTGTATACATTGCCCATGACATACTCTGGCATACCCACAAAACGATAACATGGATATATGCTTCCATCTGGTCCCACGGCAAATGTATCCCCCATACAATCCACGAAAGTGCATATTGTGCCTCGACCTGAAAAAAGACACCTGCACAAGTCGTTGATATTCATAATCTCAATCTCATGCAAATTTTCGAGATATTTATCCAGAAGGTAAATCAAAAGGCCCCCATACTCTTCGGGATCTAGTGCCCATTTTTTAGGATTCTTATCACGCAAAGATGGCAGTGCAGGATGCAATTTTAGAGTTAAACCATTTTCCAAGAAAAATCTGAAAATATCTTCCTTGAATCTTACGGAATATGATGTAAAAGTGCAGATAAATCTCACATTGAGCCCATGCTCCCTGGCAATCTCATAGCCATGCATAGTCTTCTCATAGTATCCCGTTCCTCTCTGCAAGTCGTTGAGTTCTTGGGGACCATCTAAACTGGAACCAATTGGAATATCGTATTCCGCCAAGATTTGAGCCAATTCTGGTGTGAGCTTCCAAAGATTGGTCTGTATTGCAAAAGCCAATTTCATATGACGTAAGCCTTCAGACAATAATGGTAAGGCTTCTCGGTAAAAATCTGGACCTGCTAAGAGCGGCTCTCCCCCATGGAAGGTAAATGTAACGGGATCATTCCGAAATTTCTTGAGCCATTCAACCGTTTCTTTGATGATTTCAATGCTCATTATCGGAGATCCCTCTGCAGAACTCCAGCAGTAGCTACAATTAGAGGGACAACCTAAAGTGGGAATTATCATCACGTGAAAAGGCATTTCTTAGCACCTTTTTTGTGACCTTCTTCAAAGTATTAATTGTTTCTGCGATATTCTCTAAAGAAGCACATAGCTTAGCAATTTTAATAATTTAAGATAGATATTTAAAATAACATTTTAATTTTGCATTAATTTTGTCGCAGTTCATAATAACCTGCAAATAAAAATCATAAGGTATATTATATATCTATTTATAAAATATATTGGCAATAAATTGGAAAATCGAAAAAACCTTAATATGCGAATATCAGAACTGGTTTCTTGATAGCTATCAACGATTGGCAATAAATGTTGGGGCCTAATTGCACAAACCAATGTATGTGCCTTCCTTGAAGGACCAGGCATCTTTAACTCATGGAGAAAGTAAAAAAATGCTGAGTAATGCTGATTTCAAACGAATCTCACTAGCTGACCGAGATCTATTTGTTAAGCAATATAGAATATTTCCACAAGTTCACAGCGATAATACTTTCACCAATATGGTCTGCTGGAATCACTATGCACACTATAGATATGTATTTACGAAAGATAATATCATTCTTTCTAGCACAATAGATGGGAAGACACGCTACAGACCACCTATAGGCCCACGCAATCCTGATCTGCTAGATGATCTAATTGCTCTAGCAATCCGAAGCGAAGATGACTTTCCAATCACAATCCTCGATCCAGAATCAAAAAAATGGATCTCAGAAATATATCCTAAATTAATTTTTTATCCAAAAAGAAAATATTTTGATTATGTATACCTTGCGAGCAATCTTGCAACATTGCCTGGCAAGAAATACCTCACAATTA
Source organism: Methanotrichaceae archaeon (assembly GCA_022865315.1). Taxonomy (GTDB): domain Archaea; phylum Halobacteriota; class Methanosarcinia; order Methanotrichales; family Methanotrichaceae; genus JALHSR01. The sequence continues at coordinate 2,149 of JALHSR010000021.1, forward strand.
GGCATCAACTAAACCAATTCCTGCGAAACTGTTCTCCAATGGTAGAACCGATAACTAATGATAATGCTGCAGAGGTACATGAGTTCCTTGTACAATGGTGCGAGTGGAAAGATTGCGATTCTGAACCGGTACTTGCAAATGAAAAAGAGGCAGTGTTTTTTGCATTATCTCATCACTTTGAACTCCAACTATCAGGCCTTGCTATCAGAGCTAAAGGAAGTATCATGGCAATGTCACTCTTCGAAAGTCTTAATATAAAAACAGCAGTTGTGCATTTCGAAAAGGGCCTCTTGGAATGTAAAGGGATTTATAGAGCAATCAATGCGGAAACTGCGAAATTCCTGGTAAAGAACTATATCTATATCAATCGAGAGAGCGACATGGGCATTGAAGGAATACGAGAAGCAAAGACACGATACCACCCGGACCATATGGCTGAAGTACATTTAATTAAGAGGGAGGAGCTCGAGAATGTCGTCTGATTTTCTTCCGATCTTTAAAAATAGAACTGTCAAGTATGTTTTGTCTTATTGCCACCTCATGGTCGACCAAAAACTAGGGTAGTATAATAAGCTCGATAAAATGCACAATCAAATATTTCTCTGATGGATTTTTGGCTTCTTCAGCAATCTATATCCTGGCAACCGATTTTCTTATTTTCTGGCACAGGATTCTCGTGGAATTTGAGCATCTTGTCAACTTCAAACTTGCCGCTAAACCTCTCGTGGGCCTTAACATCCTTCGAGAAGAACTTATGCATCTTTGCATCCGTTTCCCATGTACCATTGAATGCATTCGTAGTTTCAATGCCTACAGTATGGACCGGACTAACTCTCAGGATTTGGGCAATCTTTGCTGGGTCAGTTAAATAGCTTGCCGGATTAGTTGAGGCAAAGAAGGTGGTCGAGCGGCGATCCATCTCAGTCACCTCAAATGTTTCTAAAATCTCTGCACCAATGCCGCCATAGAACTCTTTAGAGTGTATGTACTTGATACCTACCAACGGAGTCGTTCCGGAATACGCCATGCTTGTATCTTCATATAAGTTTAAGGGTACTTTTGAACCACTTACGTAACCTGGGAGTCTTCCTGAACGCTCGGCCGTTGCACTTGTGCTATCCATTTCTAAATCCCCATCTCCGTACATGAAATTGAAATACTCTAATGCGTGCGTCTTATCAACTACCGATACTCCAACCTCAAAGCTTCCCGTACCAGTTACTTTGAGTCTATTGCAAAACTCTCCATCCTGAATTGGTTCCTTCAAAGCTGAAGTGCCTGAAGCCAGACTCAAAGCTAGCAAAAGAAGCGCCAAGGCCACTACCACTCCCTTCGTGCTTCTACCCCTTACTTATGTTTATAATTAATTAAGATGTTCTAGCTAAAAAGGTTATTGCTGCCTGTTTAAAAATTATGATTCGATTATTCTTGCCAAAGGATACCTGTCAACTCCCTGCCCGCCTGGGATATCATGCTCCAAGTCGCAAAGGGCATCCTTATTTTCATCTAAACAGCCCTCATCTGAAGAATCATAATCGCTATAGAAGTTGCCCCTCGTATTATTGTCCCATTTGTTAAGGCCATTATCATATGCATTAACACCATAATTTTCCATAAAGATATTCCCGTAAATGGTACTGTTATTGGCATTTAGTAGCTTAATACCATACCCCAAATTACCTCTAACGATATTATTGAAGATTCTATTCCATGCTCTCGAAACCAAAATTCCATTAAAATTATTGAGGACTTCGTTGCCAGTTATGGTGTTGTTATTGGATTCAACTTTAATTGCAGCACCTTCTTGCCCTATTGGGAAGTTACCGGAATTCCTTATGCGGAATCCCTGCAGTATCGTGCCATCCGCTTTGAGAGTAATACCGCTGCCGCTGGCTGTGGCGTCCAATTTAGGAAATCCCACGCCCCTTAAAGTCACTGGATGTGCTCGAAGTAAGTGCCATTATGAACTAAAATTGTATCCCCTTGCTGAGCCATAAAAATGGCCGCTTGGATACTTTCGCCTGAATCAACTTCCAAAATAGAGGCCTGGCTAAGAGATATAACAATAATTTGAAGAAGAAGATAATACCATTGCATAGATAACACAATGTTACTTAGAATAAATAAAATCTAGTTCATCCGAAAATACTGTAATCCTACCATCCAGAAATACAAAATAATGAAATGCTAAGAGATCTAAGATGTTTTGATTAAGCAGCAAAAATTCATGATATTTAACCGATCAAAGCAAAAAATTGGCCTTATGGAATACTTGCCAGTTCCAAAGATCCTTTAGCTGATATGGCTTGATAAGATTGAATGCGAGCGACCATGCCATCAGCAAATAATAACCAGCGATGATATTTCATCATAATGAAAGCCTAAGAACGCAAGACAAGATTCAAGAACAGCACTCTTTTTATGCAAATTAAAGAAGAAGCGCATCCATCCATCTTAGTTTATGGTGATTTCTGCTTGAGAAATAGAAAGTTTCTAGGTAGATTGCATTCGATAAGATTATTTGCGCCAAATCCTGAGTATTTCAAAAAAATTATAAATTATTCATAGTTTCCATGGGACGTCGGAAATACCATGCTATGTGTCTATCACAATATGTTATGATTGTTGATAATTTCATACTTAATGCCAGGTGTACTCGGATGATACCGATAGCTTGATCTTTTTCAATTCTAATGATACTACAATGCCCTATGATCTCGCCGTAGTTCTTGATGTAGCCGGCACCATTCTCAAGATGTATCGGGTGGCCAAAGACATCCCCAACAATATCATCTTAGAGAAGGTCATCACATGGAAACTGATCATGGAGAAGAGAGGTCGGGCGCTGGTTGTCCCCCAGATTGATCCGGAAATATTGGTGAACTGCTTCCCAGAGGATCCAATTAGTTCCATTTTGAAGTTCAATAATGGATTCGAGATCAGTTGCTCCAGTGCTCCTATCTCCAAAGTGGATGCCATTAACATACTGTTCACCTCCAAAGTCAAATTGTTTGATATCCAGGAAGTTTATCGAGCGGTTAAAGCACGATGTCCTAATAAATATCAGACAACCGGCATGATAATCGATACGGATATCGGAGATATCACTCACACAATAAGCACTGGGGGTATACCATTCTCTGGCCTTGATGATGTCTTAAGAAGACTTGAATGTTTAGGAGCGGAAATCTACATAGCTTCAGGAGATAGTATGCGAAGCCTTCTTCATCTAGCAGAATATGGCATCCATCCCGATAGAATCATTCCCGCAGCTACTCCTAAGCGCAAACAAGATGCGATCCTGGACCTGAAGGATAAGTTCAGATTCGTAGTCATGGTAGGTGATGGCCTAAACGATATATATGCGTTGCAGGCCGCTGATTTTGGAATTCTAACAATCCAACAAGATACAATGCCAGCGCCTGAGCTAATCAATGCAGCTGACTGGATAATCAAGAATATTAAGGATCTTCCTAAACTCATAGAGGCGCGTTGTTGTTGATGTCTGATTTTATTTCGAAAACATTGACAAAAATCCTCCAAAACTTTCATGAATAACAAAGTTGGTATGCGAATGATGAAAGTTTGCATTTTATAAGATAATACTAAACTTAACTTGATAATCAATCCTTTCAATACAATCAATTGCGATGACATGCGGGGATTGAACAACACAACAAAATATATGGATAAGTATTTATATTAGAATAATTCATGCGATGTAGTCAGTCTTTTAGATTCGTTCTATACAAGTTCGAGCTTAGAAGACGTAGGAGTAGCTTGTAAATGTTCGAAGAGCTATTGGATTTATACAAAATAAAAATTGCGGAAATAGATAACGAAAGAAAAGAAGCCCAGGCGATGGTAACACTAATAGTTGCCATTGAAAAGATGTCTGGTGAACTAACGTCAAAACACACCGAAATGGATCTGATCGGTAAGCTCATCGACCAGGTCGACCGTCTATCTAAAGATGTCGCGGACCTAAAAAGCCAATTTAGAGCCAGACAGGGTCGGGCTTCTTCAACACATGACCAGATTGGAAACGAGGGGAAAGCCCTAGATAACCATGCACGGGGTCTTATTGATATAATGGCTGAGAGGCCGAGCAGATACACAACAAGCGAATTAGTTGATATGCTAGGACTGAACAAAACAACGGTCATAAGCGTAATGAAACGTGCTTTAGAGCTTGATCCTAAACATGTGAAGATGAGCCAGGGAAAACGAAGGAAGCTTTATTTGTCTTATGTACCCGATGAGGAGATAAAGATAGGTGAGACCAACCAGAATCCCAATGATACAGATCGGGCAAAGCTTGAACTTATGGCTATGACCTGATCGTCAATTATACTGTGCAATCCTTAATATGTTAATGATATGCAAGTTGTCTTGGCGGGTTTTCTTATTTTTATCCTAACCTACAATTTTTCTGAACTCGCCACGAAATTTATTAGTACGTTTTTTTTTAATTTCCTATTTTGTTCTTGCGATTCTTGAAAATAGGATTTTTTGGAAATTATCATTTGTCCAATCAATCAAAAAAAATCGATTAGACCGGATAATAGCAAATAGATTAGTTCATATCTTGTTTTGTTTAAGCGGCCTCTCTGGAAAACTCCAGATTAACTGCAAGAATTTTTCTGTAATGTTGAAAGCCTGATGTAATATGAACAATTAGAGCCTAGCAAATTTTGCCCTTTCGTTGATTTGGAACCGTTTTTGTTTTTAGGCTGATACTGCAATAATAGGGAAACAAAGACCTAACCTGATAGGATCGATTAAAAATAAATTCAAAAATCTCGGCAATTCCGAAGAAATTGGGAATGAGTTAGGATATCTTGGAATTTTAAAAGAGGTTTTTCAGTTCTCGAAAGATTTGGGAAAGATTCATATTTCTTAAATGGCGCTCAATTTGGGCAGTCGCCAGTCCAGCTGGAGAAAAATAAGATTTAGAGATGCAACAAAACAGAGCTTTGGAATGGCGTTTCTCCTACCACTTGATGGCATGGATGGTTAGCTGGGCGCAAAAAAATTTTGAGAAAAAGAATTTACTTCACATTCTTCTTCTTATAATAAACAAATCCTGCCACAGAAGCTAAAAGGATTAAAGCTGCAATAGCCGGTACCAGCATGGAACTCGCTGGTGGGTCTACAGTGACAGGTATCTTCATGCTTTCGGAAATGACTGTATCTCCATTGATGTCCGTATACTTTATCTCACTGTTAATTCCGTACTCCTTTGGCGTGGCGTCCGAATCCACGTCTATCCGGAACTGCGCTGTCTTCTGCTCATCAGGAGATAAATTTCCAAGGTAAGCTTGGTCGTCTATTGAAGAAAATGGTTTAAAGATGCTCAGCCTTGCCACCGCATCGCTCACCATCTCATCACCAATGTTCTTATATGCAACCTCAACTAATCCCTTCTTTTGACCTGCACTTAAGGTTCCATTGGTTCTTGTTATCTCAAAATCAGCCTGTTTCTTCACATTCAAGGAAATCGGAACGGTCTGATTTACGTTATTGTAAATGTACGAAGCTCGAAAATTGGCTAGTAAAGGAATATTATTATTTGTTTTCAGATCACTTGCGGATACTCTGACGTTATCTTGATAATCATAGGCCAACTTGAGTTCCATCGGATATTCGCCAGCCTTGGCGTGTTTGCCAATCTTAACGATGAACTTTATCGGGATTCGCGTTTTTTCGCCGGCCTTAAGCGCTTCTACCACTTGATCTCCAGATTTGACCTCAATATCCGAGCTGTTGGAGAGCAAAGTAGCCATAATGCCAAGCGCAGTGGTTTTTTTGTACTCCTCCTCTTGTTCTGCATTTGCCAAGGCATATTCTTTGGGATTTTGGGGGAGTTGATCTTCTTTAAATCCTAATATTTTGCCGTAATTTGTTAAATCCACATTCAACGTTACAGAATCCCCACGTTCGAACTCATCTGTTCCAGCAATTCCTGCAGATAATTGCGGACCCCCGTAAAATGTGTAATAATTGTCACCACCTAATTCGTAGGGTATGTACGTATTTTGGGCCTGGGTTGTTAGAATAATAAGCCAACAAATGCCTAAAGCTATCTGAATTTTCATTTATCCTCCTCTTGAATTAATCATCCCATTCAAATCCTTGTAGAACTGCGCTCCAGCAGTCATTAGCTGAGCTCGGCTTGTCTCCATGCGAAATAGAAGCACTAAGAAGACAGTGAACGTTGTGATAAGGGCAAAGATAATCGCTAACACAGTCAACAATCCAAAATTGCTGGTAATACTAAATGGAGATGCAATCAACGCGGCAAAACCGAATACCGTGGTTAGGCCAGATGCGACTAATGCAGAGCCTAAGCGTCGTGATGCAACATTAAGCGCCTTCATTGGCTCTCCAACCCTTTGGAGCTCCTCATAGAAACGTTCCATCATTAGAATAGCATACTCTGACCCAACACCCAGAATGAGCGCACCGAGTGTAGCTGTAAGAGGAGTGTACTTTAATCCTGTTACATACATTACTCCACCCATCCAGCCTATAACTACCAGCATTGGAAGAACCGGCAACAGAGCTTTTATTACATCCCCCTTATACACGATAAGAAGAAGAAGAAATATCAATAGAAGTCCTGTTAGGGTCATCTCTGTTCTACCTGTAGTCAATGCACTAATGACTGTGGTCATGACCACAGGATCCCCAGTCTCTCTAACTGATACATCAGGTGGAGGGGGGTGCCAAGCAATATCCTTACCAATTTCCTTAATAAGTCGGTCTGTTCCCTCTGCGCCCAATTTTGAAACAGTTTGGCCAACATTTAGATCAATAATTGCAGTATTTTGACCATCAATGTATTTATTTCGCGCAATAGCAGGTAAACCATCTATCAAATTTCTCAGCATTGTTTGATCTGTGGGAATAGTGTCTCCATTTGCTTGTTTAACATAAGTGGCGATGCTTGAAGCTCCATATATTTGCTCACGCGAGTTAACGAGGTAAGTACTGAAGTCGTCCATCCACTTTATTGTCTCAGGATTGGTAATATCACTGCCTTGAATCAGAAGTTTAATTGAATCCGTACCCCCAAATATATCGCTCATGTGTCTAAATTCGACTAGGGGCGCAAGATCCTGCGGCACATAATTCTTGAAATCAGTATCCACTGGAACCTGTTTATCCGCATAGATCCCAAAAAGTGATAGAAAAAGCGCCGCTACAAGAATTGGCTGCCAATTTCGAATGCAGAACTCTGCAGTCTTCCCTAAGATCAGGCCGATAGCCGTCTCTTTTGGGGCTCGTTCATAAGATTCTTGCGCATTTAGTTCTATAGTGTGAAAATCCCGTTTTTCAATTATATTTAGCGTTGTTACCCCTACAAAAAGTGCTGAAATATAGCATAAAAAGAGCCCTATAAGACAGGTTATCCCAAAATCTCGAACTATCGGTACAGATGAAGTTAAGAGCGATATGAATCCCGTAGCAGTCACAATAAGCGCAATCATGACCGGCCTTGAAACATGATTTATAGTCTCGGTTACTGCTTTGATTGGCGAACCACCTCTCGCATATTCCTCATCTAATCTATTGTGGAACTGAATGGCATAATCAATACCTATTCCCACAAGAACAGGAAATGCAGACATAGACACCATGTTAAAAGATATGTGCAGCAAACCCATAGCTCCAAAAGTCCAAATTATTCCAAGAAAAACAATTGGAATAGGCAATAGAGGCCATTTTACATGTCTAAAAGTGAGAACCAATGCCAAAATCATAAACAATCCTGCTAAAGCAAGTAGAGGCCCGTTACTCTTGGCCATTTCTTCAGTTATTGATGTCATAAGGGCAGGTCTGCCCGTAACAGTGACTCCAACGTCTGGTGGAAAATTGGCCAACTTTACCTGTTCCCCAGTCTCTCGATAAATCTCGTTAAGCTGACCCTCTGTAAGGGATACAGGTACCTCTACGGATAGCATAGTATGCCTCCTATCAGGCAAAATGACCTTTACGATCCGACTATTTTCAGGCCGGGCAAGTATCTCGTCGATCTTCCGACCATCAGGTATGCTCCTGATTCCTGTTTCGTCGGCCTCTGTGTCTGCCACGATACTTGCGATGCTCTGGACGCCAATGACATTAGGTATGTAACCCATTTTATCCGAGAGAGCCAACATCGCTTTTAGAGGATCTGGTTTGGTTATGTCATCTCCTTCTATTAACACTGAGATGGATTCAGTTCCGAATTTTTCAACGTAAAGATGATCGTATATCTGGTAAAGTGGCGAATCCTTACCTACAAAACTCTCAGTATTCATACCCTGCATCTCAATCTGTTGGGCATAGTGAAATGCAATCAAGGTCAATAGAACAGCAGCTACTATTATAAGGACAGGATTGCGAGCTATCCATACGCCAAGGTGTTCCGTGATCTTCATTAGGCCAACTTCTTACAGTATATTCAGATTTTATTGGACGTTCGAAATATACAAAAAGTACTTAAAGTTTATGGTTTTAAATTGAACAATGATAAATGTGGAGAGTGCAACTTCAAAGAAATATATAGTCGAAGCTTGCATCAAAGCTGCCAGAAATAAGGGGCATAGCGACGCAACAGGAGTACTTCGCGGCACTCTTTTCCTTGAAGAGGAACCGATTTCAATGGATCAATTGGTCGAAGAAACCGGTTACAGCAAGTCCACAGTAAGCGCCACCATGAACCTCCTGGAGAACCTTGGTTTGGTCAAGCGAATTGTTACACCCGGAGATAAGAAACACCGCTATGTTTCGATAACCGACCTAAATGCTGTAAGAGAGGCCATGATGGCTAATGTAAGAAATGAAATCCAACTTATATTAGAGGCATTGGATAAAACGGTGAAGTGCATTGAAGAAATTGATATTAATCATTATAAGATGCTTGAAAGAATTAATAGAATAAAGCACAATTATATTCAAACATATAGGCTGCTTGAGCTTGTTGATAAGTATACCGCAGAGGAGTTGTTAATGCTTCTAGAAAAGGGCGGAAAATAATTTTAAATAGATCTCATACTAATAAAAACAAATATTTTGAGTTAGACTCAAAAATTGCGTTTTCTCCTTGGTTCTCCATAGCATATTATAATCAATTTTTTTTCTTTTTTAGTATTTGAGTTTCACTAGGACTTATGCCCAGGATGAAACAGTGTTTTTTTTTAAATACATCATAAAAATAATCGAATCGGTTTCATCATATTGAGCGATAGATTCCCACTCAGGATGACTCTTCTAATAGTACGTCATCGACATTTCGCCGAGGCGTATGCCTCTTCGATTCAGAATATCCTAAACTGAATAGAAGCTGCGGATAACCCTTTTGGATCATCGTAGTTAGCTCTTCCCTTAATAACGGATGGCCTATTGGCTGGCTAAAGAAAGACAGCCGAATATCATATTTTGTTGCTTTAAGAAAAAAATTTTCTAATAATATACCGCTGCGCACCCAAGCCAACTTATCGTCTGCATCTGAACTAAAGACTGCGAGTGCTGCGCATCCATGAATAAGACCAGAGTCTCTATATACCACAACTTTGCTCAAATCAAATTCCCTAAAGGCAGCTGGAAATCCCAACGACACCGGGTCAGGAACTCCAAAAGTATATAAAGGCATGCCATCTGGTTCAGTTGTCCAGTTCGTTCTTAGCCAATCACCCAAATTTCTCCTAAAATCTTTGTCTGCAAGCTGGATACGATGTGCCCTGGAGACAAGGTCAGATATCGCTGATTTACTAGCCGGATCCGTCATATAATATAGATAAAATCTAGGAACATCTATAAAATCCTGGAGATCTTGCAGGACCAGCTCATCAAGATCTTTTTCCAAATAGTTATCCTTCACAGTGAATCGTCTAGTTATTTGAGGAAAGAGATCTTCCCCCACCGTTGTTCCACTTTTTTTGAATTTCACATCAGCCACTAAATTGCTCTCTAAACCGTTCGGAAAAAAGTCCAACTTGTAATTGAAACCAAAATGCTCTCCGGCAATTAACAGGTTGGCTAGGGCGCAGCCAATACTCGTGTAGAGCGTTCTGTTGCTTGGATCGACAAAAGGCAAGCTCCTCCTCAAATCCGCGTATACGGAGATGGTGCTAGTGTTTATGGCAAACTTCCAGGGCTGGTTATTGGGACCGGATGGCGCCAAAATTGCATACCTCAGAAGAAATCTGAGCTGATCCTCGGTGGATATTCCTCCAGGAAAATCAGACTCTTGAACATCCCATGCAATGTAGTTCTTGGAAATCATGCCTAATTTCCCCAACATCTTTTTGCTGTTATTGCTGACGAACAATATAGCCCTTTCCAAACAAATTGATTATCCAAAACCATTTAGCACAAAATTCTTTAATGTAGAAGATGCTTAATATTCGAACTGAGAGGCATTATAATGGCGAGCGCAGTCTATTTTGCAGATACCAGAGCTAGAAGCGATAAAGAGAGCAAGGTGAATAAGATCAAGAAACTTTTCCATATAGCAGGCTTTGGGGATAGTTTGGAGAAGGAGAGCCTGACTGCCATCAAGGTACATTTTGGTGAGAGAGGAACTGATGCCTACCTCAATCCTATATACGTGAGACAAATAGTTGAAAGCGTAAAATCTAAGGGCAGTAGGCCATTTATTACGGATACCAACACCCTCTACGGAGGAGGAAGATCCAATTCAGCGGATCATTTAGTTACTGCCTTGGATCATGGATTTGGATATTCCGCAATTAGTGCACCTTTGATAATTGCAGATGGATTGCGCGGAAATAACTTTCAAGAGATTAAGATTAATCAGAAACATTTCGATTATGTCAAGATTGCAGGTGATATAGCTCGAGCAGACAACATGATAGTGCTCTCACACTTCAAAGGACATATCTTATCAGGTTTTGGAGGTGCCATAAAAAACCTTGGCATGGGTTGCGCCCCAGCAGCTGGTAAAGCTGAGCAACACTCGGCGAAGCCGATTTTTAAACCGGAATTGTGTATCGGCTGTGCTAGATGTATGGAGATATGTCCTCGCTCGGCCATAACCGTAGAGAAAACGATATCAACTATAGATTACAGCGCTTGCAAGGGCTGCGGTGAGTGTCTTAGAATATGCCCTGCCCATACTATTGACTTTGATTGGCTTGTAGATATTCCACCTTTTCTCGAAAGAATGGCAGAATATGCCTTGGGAGCCGTTCAGGGCAAAGTTGGAAGAGTTGGCTTCATGAATTTTCTTCTCAACATAACACCTGATTGCGATTGTGTGCCATGGAGTGATTCTCCTTTTGTCCCAGATATTGGGATCCTAGCATCTACGGACCCTGTAGCCCTGGATCATGCAAGCTACGATCTTGTTAATTTGCAGCAAGGCCTCAAGAACTCGCTTCTTGGAAGCAACATTGAGCCAGGCGCTGATAAATTCAAAGGTATCTGGGAGCATACTAATGGGATTTACCTTTTAGAATATGCTTCCAAAATAGATTTGGGAAAAAGAGATTACAGATTGATCAAAGTAAATTAGATCCCGAATTTCTAAGGATCGATTAACGAATTCTTGATACTTTAAACTGAATTACGAACTAACTTTGATCGCTGTTTTAAGATAATCTTTTCAGAAAAAGACCAGAATTAATTCTTTGCAACCATATAATTTTCTGAATAACAAAATCAAAGAGGGGGGCTTGATCTTTTGGCTCCTATCGTTGATCATGGGAATTCATATCTATGCATTATCACATCTCTAAGAATTATATTAAAACAGCAAAATTTACTCTTTTTGATGAATGTCTGATAATAGGATGAAGTCGACTCTCATATTAACCAGCCAAAGACCGATATAAGTTCCAAGCACCAATTGCTACGAAGTCCACGGATATAGCACCAAGAATGAGACCCATGATCCTTGTAAGTACCATTATTCCTGTAACTCCCAATGCATTATCTATTATCTCTGAAAACCTTAGAATATAGTAAGTAGTCATGAAAGTAAGAACCAGGGCTATAAGCACAATGGACTTCTCAAGAAGGGTTGACGCCGCTCCCATCAATACTATTACTGTAGTTATCGCCCCTGGGCCAGTGAGCAATGGAGTTGCTAAAGGGAAGATAGAGATGTCCTCCCGATAGTTGGCGTCATCCAATTCAGCCTCAGTAACCTTCCTTTGATACCTTCCACCCCTAAGCATATCAATAGCAACAATAAAAAGCAGTATGCCACCAGCTATTCGCATGGAGTCAACCGTTATACCGAATAAACGAAGCACAAGATTTCCTGCAATAGCAAATAAAAAAGCTATCATAAAGGCCACCGAGGCCGAGCGCCACGAAATCCTGCGTTTCTCATCGGCGTCTGCACCAGACGTGAGGGAGACAAAAACCATAGTGGCCTCAATAGGGTTGACTATTATGAATATGGATGTGAAAGCGAATATGAAGTAAAGCACATAGTCGTTAAGTATCATTCTACCCCAAAAATCAAATTCTCTCCATGTAAGCTCAAATAATTCCATTGAAACACTTGAAAGACGTTGGTAGGCTTTGATTTGCCAATCCATAGTGTATTGAATAGCATCATCATTCTATTACCATTGAAAAAATTTTGCCAAACAAATACGAAAACTCATACATTCTCTTAAAATTTGTCTGAGTTTAAAAAGATAGCTGAGGATCTGTTGAACTTTAAATAAAAAAAGGGCAGTTTACTATTTTACCTCGGATGAGATTTTTGCCCGATGGTTTCTCCTCAGAGGAATGGCATTTTATATCCCCTGCATCTCTTGAAAATTTCCCCCTATTATGCATTTTGATTCTATTAGCGGGAACTGGGAACGCCGTTCTGGTCAAACCATCTGAGAGCATCCAACAAGTCATAGATTCTGCTCGGCCAGGAGAAACTATAGAGGTTTCAAGCTGAGTGCATCACGAAAGTCTAAAGATTACTAAGAATTTGGTTCTACGGGATATTGACACAGGAAAGGGTATGCCCTTGATAGAATCGGAGGATGGCCCCGCAATAACCATCTTATCTGATGGAGTTATATTACAAAGTTTCCAAGCCAGGGCGTCAAGTGGCTGGGGAAGCGAGGCCGGAATAGTAGTGTTATCGGACGGGAACCTCATTAAAGACAACGCTGCTAATCGTAATGGTAATGCTGGTATAATCCTCGCTGGATACGAAAATAATACACTGCAGGGAAATCATGCCAACGAAAACCGAAATGATGGCATTTCTTTGAGAAATTGCAGCAATTGTGTCATCGAAAATAATTCAGCAGATTAGAATAGAAATGGTATCAGGTTAGAAGCGAGCAATGGCAATAAAATCATAAGCAACGAGGTCAAGAGGAATAGATTTGAAGGAGTCTATCTTCAAGAATCTATTGGAAATCTTTTAGAAAATAACTATGCAGAAGGCAACTGGGTAGGTATATCATTAGATGCTTCACAGCAAAACATATTGACAAGAAATGGCCAGATAGGCAACGGTCAACTACCACGGCCTGAAGGCCGTGGCTTGTAGCTAGTGGTTAGCCGCTACGATTGGCTGGTTGACAGGCCGCCTGCTACGATCAGATCTACTGAAGGTGGCGATGTTTCTGGATGCATTCAAATCCGCGTCGATCTGGAAGCCACAGCTTTTGCATTTGAAAGTTCTACCGTTGCGGTTTTCCTTCTTCTGAAATCCACATCTGGAACAGGTGCGA
>JALHSR010000022.1 GCA_022865315.1 Methanotrichaceae archaeon
ATAGATTGTGAACTGATTTATCGTCAATTGCCCGCTTACGATTAATTGCTATCGGCCAAAATGAGAAATCACTATAAAACTTGCCGCGTAGACCTAGGATGGAAAGGACCAAGAATGTATTTATAAAAATGCTTTTTGCCTGGATGGCGGTCCTGCATGTTATATATTATATAGCGTGCAAGTCGCAAATTTAGTTCTGGGACATATTTGGACAATGAAGAGCGGAGATGATTGGACTCTCAGATCGACTCCGCTTTTACTGGAGAGCCAATTCATTCCAAAACTCTTTATTTTTTTGAATACCCCGCAGCTCTGCTGCGGGGATGGACATGAAACCGATTTAAGATTGGAGCATGCAATAAGTATCGATGTTACAATTGCGGCATGCAAGTCATTGTGTTTATAAAATTAGATATCACATGGTGCTATCCATCAAATATAGGAAGAAAATGCTATTGCCTTTCGCTAGAATGGCTCAATTGAAGGAAATATGCGTTGAAATTGGAAAACGATATTGTTTTGAGTTTGATGCGATTGGAGCTGATGGCGACCACGTTCATATTTTCGTAGGATCTGAGCCTAAATATGCTCCATCGAAAGTTATGCAGATTATAAAAAGCATTGCAGCTAAACAGATGTTCAGAGCTTTTCCAGAGATTAAGAAAGACCTTTGGGGAGGCGAGTTTTGGAGCGATGGTGGCTATATTGGCACAGTTGGGGAAGGCGTAACTGCTGAGATAATTAGGAATTACATTGAGCAACAGGGAACCTCGGAGGAAAAAGAAGGATATAAGCAAATGAATCTCTTAGATTTCGATTGACCTGCGGCGGCGCCTTGCATGCCCCGCCAGCTCTGCTGCGGGGTGCGCCGCCGCAGTTTGACCTGATTCGGTATAATCTGCTAAGGTCGAAGGAGTTGGAACTTGCAAGGCAGGGCATTCTTTTAAAGCTCGATTTAATGGCTCACTATCATCTTTTGAGATCATTTGTATCCAAGTCCTCTATTGATGAGCTGATCAACTCTCATTAAATTTCTTCGAGAAACCCTTCAGTTGTTCTTGAAGCTTGCTTACCTGGGAAAAATCACACCAGTACGCATTATCATATGCTGGGTCGTCCTTATTCTTTACTCGATGAGCCGCCAATGCAATTTCTAAGGCCTCCTGTTTGTTATTCGCCTGCTGTCGTGCGACGCTGTAAAATTCTCGGAACATATTTTGCGCGCTTCCAGGTTCACCTTTAGGAATATGCTTCAGTTCTTCTTTCACTATGCCCTGAATTGTCTTGGGTTTATCCCAGTACGGGCTACTACATTTTGGGCAAACAGTGGGCTTCTGATCGGATCGCGGTATCCATTTATGACCACATCGAAGGCATTCGAATTTAGGGATTATCGGCATATTTTATCTCTTATAGAAGACCATGACTATATATATCTATCGTATCATACTAACTAATCCCCGGGCAGCCTTTTATCATGTGCTAGAATCTCATCCCCAGCACGTAGCCAATGGTGGCCTAGATCAGCTTTGTCCTACTGCGGCCGCAGCGTTGATCTCGTCCATGGCTAACTGCCGCTTGTTCTTTGCACCGACCGCTATACATAACTCCCGAAACGAGGGGGCCGTCTCCCGTCCCACCATCCCTCCCGGCGTCGGGAGATGGGTGCGGCGCGCAATCAGGGGGCGGGAGTGGAGTGAAGAGCGCTCCCTAACCGCAGGGTGTTTTCGGGGGAATAGTGCCGGCTCCGACCCCAGGCCCTGTAATCTCCACCACAAAGTCGCTTGCTCGTTTAACCCGTGGGATGGCGAAGGGCGGAGCAGTGGGCTTGCCGTTGAGGATTTGGCCCGCATTCGGAATAATCGCTTCTGAGTAGTCACGCGTAGTCAACTACCCCACCCTAAAGGACGGGGCTTGTAGCTGCGCAAAAAGTCGCGCTACGATGGGCAGGTTGGCTTCTACCCTCGCTCTGATGTTCAGAGCTGCATTGTAGTCTGCTGGTGCGGCGAGACTACGTATGAGCTCGACGATAGGGGATTAGAGGCATGCCAGACGATCAGAGAGCAGAGATGGGCTCGATCAGAGTCCTGAAGGCCCCCAACTTCAATGGCGCACCGCTGTGGGATGCTGCCAGATGAAGCGCATAGCCTTGGCAGAGAGAGTCCTATAGCCGCATAGGCTTGAAGGGAACGATTTCTTTAAAAAATATTATATTTTTAAGCCCATATTGCCAGGTGGAAGATTCAAAAGGAAATTTTCAATGTTAATTTTTGGCCAGGAAACATATCAAAGTTGTGGATTTTTTAAGACATATATTTCAAGCCCTTCTCTCCAACCAGTTACAACTTACAAAACATTTAAATATGGTAGACATATTTAAATATTACAAAGGGTGATTAACAATGAAGGATTCAGGCCTCAAGAAAGGGGCTTTGCTAGCCATCGCTCTGATGGCTGTCATGGCCCTCGGTTTCAATGTGAGTGCCGTCAGGTACGAATCCGTGGAGAGCTATGAAACTCTCCTGGTGGGCCAGGCGGACCTCATACAGGGTTTTGAAAAGTTGCTGAAAGGAATACCAGCTGACCAGGAACTGACTGACCAAGAATATTTAGGTTTCCTGAACAGCTTCAAGGATCTCAAGGACAGGCAGCTCGACCAGATAGAGAGATTTGTAACCCTCGTGGAGCAATCCTACGAGACAATCGATGATGTCCAAAGAGCTGAGCTGGCACAGAGCGAGAAGAACCTGTTAACTCTGCAGGAGATGATCCAGGGCAGCTATGAAGACCTGCTCAAGTACGGATTCCGCTATATCGAGAACATCGAAGACAAAGGAACATATGTGGATGATTTCGAACTTGAGCTTCATCGGGAGCAGGCTCTGCTCGGCCGGTTTGAGAACTTGCTGAATAAAGCGGAGTTCCAGGAGCCCGGAACTGCAGGGGCGGAGCTTCCAGAGCGCATCATCTTTGGGGAGCTTCTGGGGCTTTTAGAGGATGACATTCGGTCGATGGATGAACTCATCCAGAGCTTCGGCATGCTTCAGGACATGGAGAACGGTGAAGTCTTCCCATATTTGACGATCGAAAAGGAACTTGTGGAGGACACCGAGGGCTATCGTTACAAGTACACAGTGACAAACGCTGCTGAGGGAGTCGACCTCCGAGATGTAAAAGTAATCGATTCGAGCCTGGGATTGATCAAGACCCAAACCGGAGAGGAGAAGCTCAGCTTGAACGTCGGAGCGACTGAGGAGTTCTTTAGTGACTATCAGCCTTTCGACTGCAATACTTGCCCGGGCTGCGTATGCAGATGGTGCAACTTCGCCATCGCCATGGGCTACCAGGTGACGGATGACAAAATCGTCTACAACTTAAGCAACTACGTTTGTCACTCTAGCGCTGGAGCGCCCCCTGAGCCCAAGACTTTGCATGGCGAGCTTAAGCAAAATTCACCTTGCTGTGAATACCTC
>JALHSR010000237.1 GCA_022865315.1 Methanotrichaceae archaeon
TGTGCCCATAAAAATTCTGATAGATCGACCTGAAATTGCACTTTTACCCATCGGACTTAGGCTAATAATGGACCTAGGGAGGTGACCATAGCCGCCAGTTTGATGAGACCTGAGATAGTCATAGTTATGCATCACAAAACATACCTTCAATATGGCGGGATCCTCGATTTTTGAGCCTTGCCAGAAAATCTCTTTGAAACAGAAATAATAATAATAATGGATATTGGCGAAACCATAGATATATAAAAATTATAAAATTATAAAATCTTTCTCATGATATAACTGACCATAAGATTTTAAGCTTTAATGCTGAGACGCTAAATCGTGAAAAATATCCTCCTGCTCTTTGGAAGACCGGCGATCCAGGACAGAGAACATTTTCTATTGGCTTTGAAAAATCTGCAGTCAAGAACGGGGTGCGTCGTCCAGGTTTTAGATGCTGATAAAGTAGTGAGTGAAAAGCATCTATTTTTCGCAGCAGAGAAAGCATTGTTAGCATTCTCTGAAGACAAGAATGTAGCCAACGATCTTGGAGTGGAGATATTGCGTTATGCATCAGGAGAAAGGCAAATCGAAAAAGCTCTCTCAATAGGATTCTCTGATTCTACAAGAAGAATTGCGCTTATTGTCATGAAGAATCCGGAAATAGAGAGTTCCTGGCCAGATACATCGGCGTTATCTAAGGTTATACATGTCGATGGACTTGGGTGTTCATTCAAGGCAGATGAGGTAATGGTTGCTTTTCATATAACGCACGAGGAGCTAGAAGCAGCAGATAAGGCTAAATTGCCGGATCTTGTTTTAGAGCGGGTTGCCTTGGTTGAAACATTTCGGTGAGAGTTGCATGAAGCGGATGAGAGAAGATTTCTACAGCCAGAATCGTTGGCAAAATTGGATAAATAAGGTGAAAGAAAGCAATTTCAAGCTCACGGATTCTGCGGATAAGAACGCGGGGGCAGTTTTCGTATATATAATGGATGACGTAGTTCTTGCCTGCCTAAAGGTCATATCCAGAAACGAAAGAGGGGCTATTCCTGAGGATAAAGCCAGCGCTGAAATTAATAAAATAAAGGATATTGTCTTCCAAGAGCAAGAGTCTTTCGGGGATGATGCCGATTTGATGTTAGAGTCACTAAAGACATCGCTTGCAGCGGTATTTGTTTCCTGCCAGCGTTACATAACCGGTGATTTCGATCGCCAAACGCCGTTGGGAGAATTAGTAAAAAAAGCCGTTGCTGCGGAACAGGAAGAAAATTTAGATGAAACTTTCAACATATTAAGTCAAGTAGGGAGCAGAGTTATTAGTGGCGAAAGCTTGGTAGATCTAGAGGATTTGCCATATAGCATGACCGCGGAACTCCTTGATGGAATTGATGCCATATCGGCCGCCATGATGGGAGATGACAGTTACAAAGAGGACGATGGCACAGATGAAGAAGGTGAAGATTTCTAAGTTCTTGAGATATTGCAGACCTTGGCATAAAGAAAGCAAGGTTTATTTCAATACAATTTATAGTCTAACACCTAAAGATTCAAACTAATAATCGGCAAGTATAGCCCCAACAGTAGGCTCCTTTAGTATAAATCTTTACGTTCGCAACTATAAATAAAATCCTTATCACAAAGATTTTATCGGTCAAATCGATCTATCTGGTAATTACTTCGCACCCGTTATTGAGAATTGCCACAGTGTGCTCCGACTGGGAAACCAGAGCTCCTTCCACCTCCCAAAGTACTGGATACCGATGCAGCACTCCTGCACGAAATAGTTGCATCAAAGCCAAATCCACCCGCGCCCCCTTTAACCAGCGACGAGCGAAAGGTAATGTCTTATATCGTTCAATAATATGCTTCATTAAGAGCCTGGCCTCTTGTGATCGAACTGGCTTATGGGCCTTAAAACAAAAAATTTCCGTCGTAGGAGCTTCGCTTATTCGTCCAAAGCCATTTGTTGCAAAGGGTTCGATGGCTATGACGTCTCCCTCTTTCAAAAGTATTCCTTTTTCAATAGGCCGATTAGGGATTGAAGGCTCAGCATGTGCTTCATATCTGAGAAGGCCATGACCTGTCAAATTAGAAACAGGTTTGAAACCGTGGCCAGAGATAGCCCGTTCTATCACCAGCCCGATTTCGGATGTGTTGACTCCCGGAGATATAACATCTATTGCGGCCTCAAGTGCCTCATTTGAGACCTCTGCAAGCTCGAAATGGCCGCTTAGATCTACAGTCACTGCTGCATCTGCAATGTAGCCATCACAATGGACACCTACATCAAGCTTGACCATACTCTCGCCAAATATTGATTTATCGCCGGACGATGGCGTATAATGTGCTGCAGATCGGTCTAAGGAGATGTTGCAAGGAAATGCTGGCTCCGCTCCTTTTGATCTTATTGAGCTCTCAACTAGTTCGGCTACCTCTAGCAGGGTCACATCTTCGACAATTCTTGACTTTGCCTCACGCATGACCTCAGCCAGAATCTTGCCGGCCAATCTATACTTCTCCAGGACTTCAGGCTCCATATTTCCTCTAAATCACGAGCTGTTTTTCAAAATGCGTGAGGTTATCACAACCTTTTGCGGTCACGACGAGAAGATCTTCTAAACGAACGCCTCCGATTTCCGGATAATAAAGCCCGGGCTCAATAGTGACCACATTATTAGCTTCCAGTAGCTCCCCAGCTTCGCTTAGGGATGGACGCTCATGTACATCAATTCCAACTCCATGGCCAGTAGAATGCATGAAGCCCTTGCCTTCCCGCTCGCTAAAGCCATGATCATCGAAAACCTTACTTACTTGATAATGAACATCTCTCCCTAATATCCCTTCTTTTATCGCACGAATGCCTACCATTTGGGCTTCCAAAACGGCACTAAAAAGTTCCTTCACTTCAGCGTTTGCCTCACCTCGGACAACCGTTCGAGTCATATCTGCAAAGTATCTGGTGCTTTTAGAACGAGGAAAAATGTCGATAATAATAGGTGCATTAGCTGGAAGCGGCCCATTTCCTCGGACATGAGGGTCCGCTGAATGGATGCCGCCCGCAACTATCGTATCAACGGCATCGCAATTTCTCTTCAACAAAACCATCTCTATTAGCCCTCGAACTCGCTCTGAAGTCAGCAGCTCTCCTTCCCAAAAAAGAACATCGCCTATTGGTTTCGCCTTCGATATCAGTCTGATTGCCGTTCGCATGGCATACTGACTCGCATCTTGAACGAAACGTATGGCCTCGATTTCTTTTTGATTCTTTTTAGCCCTCCACAACGAAACGGGGCTATCAATAACAGACACTTCGAAGTCATTTAAAAGATAATTGTAAATTCCACAAGGAAAATTAGATGTTATACCGAAACGTTCAATTTTATTGCTAATAAGGAATTCTTTCAATACCAACAGAAAAGCTTCCTCTGATTTACCTGTTATTTTCAACTTCTCCTTCATGCCAAAATGCATCGTGCTCAATATTTTATCTGCAGAAGACTCTTTCTTGGCCCGACCAGTCTCCATTGAAGAGACAAGCAAGGATACGCCATTGCTAATGAGGAGTGTAAAACGGTCGCCTGCAAAGAACCTGGAGAGGTAGTACATATCCGAGTTGCAGAGGCTATCGCCTACGAATAGTAGACCGTCAAGCCCTTGATCCCTCAGGAACGTTTCAAAATCAGGCATATACTCTGCGCATGGCTTGAGTCACTCCAGAAATAAAAGATGCAACGTCCATGCTCCTTTCCACGGCAGTGCCTGTGACTATTAAATCCGCTCCTGACTCCACTAACATCGCCGCAGATTCAGCACTCCTGATGCCACCACCAACTATCAATAGCGTATTCCCTAGGGATTTCTTAACCATCTCAACAATTTCCGGAGGTACTGGCATTTCGGCTCCGGAGCCAGCTTCAAGATAAACAAATCTCATCCCAATATATTTTCCTGCAAGAGCATAGGCCACGGCGAGCTCTGGCTTTTTGCGTGGTATAGCCCGAGCATCACCCACCCAGCCAACTGTCCCACCTGGTTCCACGATTATGTAAGCTGTTGGAATGGGTTCTAGGCCGTATCGAAAAACTAGCGGAGCACCTAACGCCTGATTCTCGATTAAGTAGCTCGTGCTCCTGGAATTGAGAAGACTCATGAAGAAAACAGCATCGGCATTTCTGCAAAGACCTGCAACGCTGCTTGGAAAGAGTATTACAGGAAGGTCAGATTGTTTTTTTATCTCTCGTACGGTATCAATTAAGAGACCACCTGTTGCTCCGATCGAGCCCCCAACCATTATAGCATCTGTGCCGCCAAGGGATGCAGCTCCAGCGATAAATCCCGCCTGTTTAGGCTTCTGAGCATCAGGATCTATTAAAGTTAGATGTGCAGAACCTCTACTTTCCACAGCTTCGACAAGAAGCGACTCTATTGGGCCGATTTCGAATCTCATTTGGGCCGATTTCGAATCTCATTTATGCAGTTTTTGCTTCCTTTGACTTCATTCTCAAGCCTTTGTAACCACACTTACGGCATCTTTCAGCTTTTATTGGATTGCGTGCGTTGCAACGCATGCAGATCTTCACATTAAGGATTCTACGTTCTGCTTCCGGAAATCTAGCCATAATTACCAACTCTCTCGCTCACAATATCTGCTCGAATATCAAGCTTTCCTCGGAACAATAGCGCCGGGGTTGGGATTTTCCTGGCAAGTCTGAATTGGCTTGCCAATTTGAACCCAAGCGTCCCCAAAGGGACAACAGGTCTCGAGCCTGCCGCGTATGAACTCCCATAGGCACTTGCCTGAGGGATTAGTCCGCTCTGCCACCCCGGCCCAGGCTTTCTAGGTATTGATCAAGCTTATAACTCTTGCTCTTAGGAAAGTTTATCTTTCCTTTTTGCATCTCCTCCCAGGATGTCTCTCCGAGAGGACGCCCTGAACTTTCATCTTGCAAATAAGGGGAAGATAGCTATACAATGCAAGGTTCCCTGCGCTACACAATACGACCTGAGTCTTGCCTATACACCGGGGGTAGCAGAACCTTGCCTAGAAATCAAAAAGATGCCGGATGAAGTCTACAAATATACTTCTAAAGGTAACCTAGTGGCCGTGGTTACTGATGGCACTGCTGTTCTAGGCCTGGGAGATATAGGTGCTTTGGCCTCTATTCCTGTTATGGAAGGAAAAGCCTTGCTCTTTAAACAATTTGCTG
This sequence comes from Methanotrichaceae archaeon, assembly GCA_022865315.1. Taxonomy (GTDB): domain Archaea; phylum Halobacteriota; class Methanosarcinia; order Methanotrichales; family Methanotrichaceae; genus JALHSR01. Next base: position 5,193 of record JALHSR010000237.1, read on the forward strand.
GCATCGATGCTTTTCCAATAGCGATCAACTCCAAGAACCCATCAATTATCATTGATACGGTTGCAAGGATAGAACCGGTCTTTGGCGGAATAAATCTGGAGGATATAAGTGCGCCGCGCTGTTTCGAGATTGAGTCAAGTCTAAAAAAAATCTTGAGCATTCCTGTCTTTCACGACGACCAGCATGGTACGGCCGTAGTGGCTCTTGCCGCTTTAATTAACGCCCTCAAGGTTGTTAATAAAAGATTTGAAGATATTCGTGTAGCAGTATCTGGTGCCGGTGCAGCAGGCATTGCAGTAACCAAGTTCCTTATGAGATTTGGCACAGCTGATATAGTATTATGCGATAGCATAGGGACAATACATAGTGGAAGGTCGCATCTAAATGAAGTTAAGCGAGAAATCGCAGGGATCACTAATCCGAGAGAAATAACGGGCTCATTGGCTCAGGCCATGAAAAGTGCAGATGTTTTTATTGGGCTTTCTGTAGGAGGAGTTGTCTCAGAAGACATGGTAAGAAGCATGGCCAAAGATTCTATCGTTTTCGCCATGGCCAATCCCATACCAGAGATTATGCCTGACCTTGCCAAGAAAGCTGGAGCGAGAGTAGTAGCAACTGGCCGATCAGATTTTCCCAACCAGGTTAACAATGTCCTTGGTTTTCCAGGGATTTTCCGAGGAGCTCTTGAAATCAGAGCCAGTGATATTAATGAGGAGATGAAAATAGCTGCATCTAAAGCCATAGCCAGCTTAGTTCATTCAATTTCCGAAGACCGAATAATACCCTCGCCATTAGATCGAAGAGTGGTACCAAAGGTGGCTAAAGCCGTGGCAGAGGCAGCGATAGAAACGAAGGTCTTTCGAATATATTTTGATCCAGAAGAGGTAGAGCATCGTGCAGCGACAATTGTCGCTAATCCAGGAAAAAATACCTGTTAAAATGTTTTTCGTTTATTATATAATAGTATCTAGTCTTATAGATAGAGATATAGATTAATAATTATTTTATTTTTTTCGACTAAACTAAATGATATAAAGATACAATCATAGACAGCCTGATGGCTCGTGCTGAATAATTGATTCGATGAATCGTTGAAACAATTCATTGCATCTTCCTGATGTTTAGATTTTTGATTCTTACACTGTCAGGACCGTCAAAGCGTACCCTAATTACAAACTAGAATCAATCGGTTCGACTTGCTTATCTATTTTCTTCTTCGAAAGGCTCTCAGCAATCCGTGGCGCCATCTCCGCCAACTCCGCAAAAATGGTTTGTTTATGTGGCTTGAGAACTTCTACTCGTACTCCATTAGCATCCATTATTATTACGGCTACAGGTTTAATTCCGAGACCGCCGCCACCGCCCCCGCCTACTGGCTTATCTTGCTCCTTGCTCGCTCCGGCTCCTGCACCGAAGCCCATACCTAAACTAACTAGTGGAATGATGGTCGTTCCTTCAATTGTGATCGGATCGCCTACAACTGTACGAGCTGAAAGAGTTTTTTGCATCTCTTCGGTTATTGTTTTAAGAAGTTCTTCAAGTTCTTGCATGATTCAATCCCTTTTATCAATAAACAATGGGAAAAGAAAAAGCTTTCTTCAAATGAGATAGTGAACTACCGCGTCCTAAAGGACGCAGCTTCCCACTTCATCGCCAAAACTTGCATCGCTGATATGTGATGTGGAGGGTTTGACTCTATGGACGCTACGAGCTGTTCCAGCCCTGAGAATAGTATGTTTCTGGAAGCGTTGTAGTCTCGATCACACGAGAATCCGCAATAAGGACACTCATGCCCACACGAATTGATAAATCTTTCTTTACAATACTTCCACATGCAGAACACTTCCGAGTGGTGTTCCTGGGATCTACTTTTATCAACTTTCGACCAGCGCTTTGAGCCTTGTACGAAAGCATGAATATGAACTTAGACCAAGATGCATCATGGATGCTGCGATGCATGCCGTGATTATCATCGTTCTCTTTCAACCCTTTGACATCTAAGTCTTCAACACAAATGATATCAAACGCATTGACGTATGTCCGAGAGAGTTTGTGCAGGAAGTTGTCTCGGCGGCAGTTGATGGTCTTATGCAACCCTGCTACCTTGTCTTTGATCTTCCTACGATTGTTAGAACCTTTCTTGGCTCTCGCAAGTTTCCGTTGTAGTTTTGCCAGTTTCTTCGAAGATTGTTCTGCGAACCTTGGGTTTTCGATAGAGTTGCTGTCGGAGTCTACGACGAACGAATTCAGGCCAACATCCAA
>JALHSR010000238.1 GCA_022865315.1 Methanotrichaceae archaeon
AGGAAGCCGGTCTTGTGTCTCGAAGTGGTTGACTTGCCGTTGATCATTCTCCCAAGCATTCTTCCTATAAGCCAACGCATCATTATAGACCCATCGGCAAATCTCAAGTTGCCTATTTAGGACGCCTAATTGTGTTTTTGTGGGCATGAGCCTATAACGATACACTTTAACCATCTCTCTCTGAGAGATATTATAAGGTTAAATAGTTATCTGTGCGGGTCAACTCATGACTGAAGTCACGAGATTGCGCCCTGATTGCCGCTCTTAAAAAAATTGTGATCGCAGGCCATAGAGACCTGCTAATATCTATCTTATGCCGATAGTATATAGCCTATGATCCGGCCATAAGCGGGCCTGGCTATCCCAACGCCAATCAGAACTCCTATGATGATAACTAAAGCAAACCCTGTAAGAGCTCCAAACCCCATCAATAGCAAAGGAAACATGGCGGCTATGGTGGTTGCTGCTGCTGCCAAAATTATCGAGAAAGACCTGGATAGCCTAGCCATATAGACCTTGCTTCCTAAGCCGGCCACCTTTTCGCCGGATTTCTCGGCTGCCATTACCGCTTTCTCACGAATGCTTGTAGCAACAGCCTCCCCACCTCCCCGCAAAAGTTCATCGGTGATTATGATTAGATGATCGACACCTGTGCCTATTACCAAGATGATACCAGCTATGCCAGCCAAGTCGAGTTGCCATCCCATCAATGCCCAGATACCCAAAATCATAATCACTTCACTGAAAGAGGTTGATATCATGGGAAGCACTATCCTCCGCTCTCGATATCGATAGTAAACTAGGCAAGCTACAAGAAGTAATGCGATCACACCCGCAATAACCATTTGGAACTTGAATTGGCTACCTAATGCAGCGGCCACTTGTCCCGATCCTATTACTATTACATTTACAGGCAGAGCACCTTCTCGTAGATGGATATACAGTTCTTTGGCCTTTTGCGAACCAGCATCACCCATGCCCACTTCAGCAACCATATCTCGAGATGGAGCCTTTTGAAGCCCAGCCGCTAGATCGGCAGCTAACGGAGCGCTAAATATGACTTCTTTATCCAAAAGCATTGATACCTCATGTGCATTTGGATTAGTATTAGCTCCAGCATCTATTGCAGCTTTCCTGAATGCTTGGGCCCCATCTTCAGAAAGCGCAAAAGGTACACCCCACCTTTCATTTCTATCACCCCTGGGGATTTCCACCGATTCTACCGCATCCCCATAGAGGACATGCATGGTCTCGTTGCCCTCCGTCTGGATACGGATCTCAAATTTGCCAGGCTTTCCCACTACATCCTGAGCAGAAGCTACATCCACCCCTGCAAGGTCAATCAAAATGAACTTGTTATCAACAACTCTGACCTTGATATCCTGCAGACCCAAACGGTTTAACTTTGAGTCCAAAACCCTTTTGGTTTCGTCGACTGTCAAGGGCGTTACTCCTTCTTTGAAACCCTCGTCTCCCGAAACCACCGATCCGCCCATGGGTGCCAAAATACCATTCAATGATTCCCTAGTCACATTAGTCCGGATCTCATATACAACTGGCTCCAGACTCACTATCTTGATATCTGCATCCAGCCGATTCTTAAGATAGTTCAAGATTAAGGACTCGGGTGATGACACAATCGTGATTTTAGTTTCATTTCCTCTACGAGCACTTTTTGCTGCCGAATAGCCCAGATCATCTATGAGCGTAGCTGGAACTTCACCAGTCACGGTAACAACATAGCTGTCGCCATGCGTCTCGACTGAACTGGTGTTGAATTGTTTCTGCAATATCTTTTCCGGCTCAATATTCAGCTGGACCAATGCTCCTTGAAGCTGAAGCTGCAGCCAAGAGCCCCCCTCCAGATCTAGACCATATTTTAGGCCTGAAGCTAAACCTTCTCCAGTGGGATGAACCGCAATAAGAACCAGGGAAAGTGCAACTGCAGCTAGCCAAAGCAAAACCCTAGGATCTTTCAAGAGCTCATCTTTCATCTCTTTTGCCTCCTTCCGGCCTTTGCAGGTCTATTAGTATACCATCTAAGAAGCTGGGCATTCGTAATCCAAGTGTTAAATATGTCCGCGGCCAAACCAAAGAGCAAAACCAGACATATATCGGCAATTATTGCCATTTGATAAAAGCTCGGAATAATTAGATAAAGCACATTTGAGACTACGAATAATGAAAGAACGGCCGCAATTGTTGTTCCGGTCATCATCAAGCCAGTGGACATGGAGCCGATAATTTTTTCATCTGTGCTACCCTTTCGCTTCAGCACCCTCATAGAGAGTAGTATATCTGTATCAACCGAGTAGCCAATTAGCATTAAAAGGGCTGCTACTGTTCCTAAGGATAGGCTGACTCCTGCTACAACCATAGATGCAGCGGCAATCAATATGTCGGCTAAGGCACAAAATACAACCATCCCTGAAACGATGAATTCTCTAAACACCAATAAAACAACAATGGCCATCAGCAAGAATGATAACGGGAGATACCTGATCGCCTCACGTTGTAAGGCTTGACTATAAATTGGCCCTATATATCTCAACTCTGCTTGTTCATACTGCGAGTTAATCTGCCTAGACAGCCCTACATATTCTGACTGTTCCATCTGTCCGAATTGCATCATATATCTCTTGCCGATTTTTCTAACATCGATCAGCGGATAGCCTGTAAACTGATTTCTTAGCTCATCTTCTGAAACAGTTATGGGTACTGTAACCAGTGTGCCTCCTGTGAACTCTATCCCCAATAGAACAGGTGATCCAGTATTGGAATAAGTAACGCCTAAGATGATTAGCGCCAATGCTATGATAACCGCAGGTATCAGTAGCAATTGCTTGGGTGAATATTTTTTTATGATGTCCTCTAATTTCATACGAGTCTCCTCGAAATCAGCACTTCATTAATTAGATGATTTATGTTTATCACGATCTCTTGGATTATTGGCTAAGCTCCTCGATAGGACTTTTTTAATGTATTTACGACTATCGTCAGCTAAACTTTCTCCCATTTCTTTAGGTCTGCGACTTGCGACAAAGTCCTACCACGACGGATTTCTTCATATAATCGGCTTTCAGTCTTCTCAACCTCTTTTGCCCTTCTGGCAATCTCATAAGCCCTCTCTTTTGGTATTACAACAACGCCATTATCGTCTCCTGCAATATAGTCTCCAGGTCGAACCGTTTGGTCCCCACAAGAGATCTCAGCGTTTATCTCGCCCATGCCTTTGGGCTCTCCTGCATTGGGAACAATTCCAGAAGCAAAAATGGGATAGTTCATAGCCTTAATCTCGTCCACATCTCGAACTGGGCCATCTATTACCACCCCAGAAATGCCCTTCATCTTGCAACTCAGAGTGGCCAATCCGCCCCAGGGAGCAATATCATTACTTCCATTATAGATGACTATAACGTTGCCAGGATCGGCTAGATCTATTGCTTCAACGCTCTTGGCCCAATCCCCTGCAAATGTTTGGACGGTTATAGCAGTACCAACCATTTTAACTCCTTTATTTATGGGGAAAATACCGCGCATGGCCCCTTTACGATGCATAGCGTCCGATATATTTGGCGTGGAGACCTCCTTTAGGATACCAACAAGTTCCTCCTCTATGCTCTTCCTTTTATATTTGCCGATTTCAGCATTATCAATGGCCTCCCGAATTTTTCGGGTCGAGCCTGTTACATTAGCGCTACGGGCAATGCTCCCACCAACTATGACGATTGCTGCTCCAATGGCTACGGCCTCTGCTGCAGACTCAATGTTCATGCCCCCCGCAGCCGCAACAGGTGTTTGGACTTCTTTGACTATCTGTTTTAGAAAGTCGATAGTATTCTGTCCGGTCATTTGTTGGTCTATACCAACGTGGACACAGATGAGATCAACACCAAGAGCATCAAGATCTTTGGACCGCTTAATAGGATTAGGCACAGTTAACAGATCCATCATGATTTGCACGCCATATTTTCGCGCTGCTCGCCGTGCATCTTCGATTGTTGAATTATCAGCCGCGGCTAGCAAGATCACAATATCTGCGCCGGCTTTAGCCGCCATTTCAACCTCCATAGCCCCAGTATCCACTGTCTTCATATCTGCAACGATCTTAATACCGGGAAGAGCCTTCTTAAGCTCGCGCACAGCATTTATTCCTTCGCTTTTTATTAGAGGAGTTCCTACTTCTATCCAGTCAGCGCCGCCGGCAACAGCTTCTTTGGCAATCTGTATGGACCTATCAAGCTCTAAGAGATCAAGGGCCACCTGTAGAATGGGTTTAATACAACATCACCACCACAACAGGACTGAGCCAACTAAATAGAGCATGGTATATAAAATGAAGCTGGCAGATGTTTCTGAGATAGAGGCTGAAAGCGATATATTTCGGCCAAGATCTTTTGTTTTCACCAAGATGCATGGAAATGGTAATGATTTCATTTTGATTGATGAAATGTATCATGAGCTTTTGCCGGAATTGCAGAAGAGTAGTTTTGCTGTTCGTTGTTGCCACCGAAACTTTGGCATTGGTGGCGATGGAGTACTTTTTTTGGTAAGGAGCAATCGCGCTGATCTGGGAATGCGGCTCTTTCAACCTGATGGATCTGAGGCGGAGATGTGCGGCAATGGAATACGCTGTCTAGCCAAATATGCCAATGAAGCCGGTTATATCGATACAAGTTTCTCTGTGGAAACATTAGCGGGCATAATCACGATAGAAGTTCGTGAAATAGAAAATTGCTTCTGGGCTAAGGTAGATATGGGATCGCCAAGCTTTTATCGTCCGTCGATTCCGGCTATTGGTTCAGGGGATTTCCTAATGGAGGAATTAGAGGGTTTCAAAGTTTCAGCCGTAAACACCGGTGTGCCACATGCCGTTATATTTGTTGACGACTTGAACTTGCCTATAAGCGAGATTGCTCTCAAGATAAGACATAATTTGGCATTCCCGGAGGGAGCCAACGTTAATTTTGTCAAAGTAGATAGCCAATTAGAGATTAGAACATTTGAGAGGGGTGTTGAGGCAGAGACGCTCTCTTGCGGTACAGGTGCTTTGGCCAGTGCCTCTGTTGCGCGCAGGTTGGGCTTTGTCGGAGATGATGTGCAGGTTGAAACCCGTGGAGGGCCACTGATGGTTCACTTTGAAGGCGAAAAAGCATTTATGGAAGGGCCAGCCGTAACCATATATACAGGAGAAATTAGTGAGGAATATTGGAGTAGCTGCTCTCAGGAGCTATAATCGAATGATAAGACAAAGACCTCTAACTTGTCTTTTCATTATAGGTGCCATTATTCTATTGATTGCCTCCATGGCTCTGGCTGAGCAGCTTACAATGCTGATCGGCAGCAAAAGCAATCCTAATGCCCATTTATTCTCATACGATCAGAAATTCCGAGAGAGCACCTATCTCCATAACTACATGATGAACATGAGCGCTTCAAAAGAATTTACAGACGCATCGCGGTTGGCGACCGGAATGGCTCTCAAAGCTAATGCCAATTTTACTGAGATTATGATCAATGCCAATTTCATCGGCATTGGCAGGATTGATTATCTTGTTCTTGATCCAGAAACCGGTGATAAAAAAGAAGAAATGTCACGCATAAGCCATATGTTTATAGGCAATTTTACCATGGATGAGCACATTCGCGTCGTAAGAGATCATATGAATGAAACAGGATTTCTTGGTCCAGTTTAGATAAATGACGTCCCGGCAAGCTGCAATCCTATAATCGTATCCACCAACTCCAGAAATTCTTCTTTGGCAACTGATGGGATGGTCGCTCCTGCAGCAATATTATGGCCTCCGCCAATCCCTCCCACTTGTTTAGCTGCATTAGAGATTGCCTCGGCTAGATCCAGACCGGATCTTACTAGATCCTGAGTTCCTCTGGCAGAAACCTTCAAATTGCCTTCCTGGGTTCTTGCAAAGGCTAAAATGGGCCTCGAGCGATCAGCCATCTGAAAGCACATGCCAGCTACAATCCCGATAATGGTATCAAGAATTTCATTGCCAGCATCGAAATATTGAATGTTCTTTAGAGCAACGATGCCTCTCTCATTTACCACTTTTAGGCCCTTAACCAAGTTTTGGCGATGTTGACCGAGCAACACTCTTGATCTTTCGAAGGCCTTCTCTCTATCGCCCATACAAACTTTCAAGCCTATCTCGGAAAACCCGTAACGAGCTGTAGCATTGAGTAGAGTTGAGTACTCACTAGCATCCCTCAACTCCGTACCTTCGCTTTCTCTAAGCAGAGTATAAACTTCGCCTATCAAGCGTTCCAACTTCACATTTGAGATACCATTACGCAACCCCCGCCTTATTATAGCAGAGACAACTCGAGCCTTTTCCTCTTGCTCAAGATCTATCCAGCGCCTCCAGCGTTCGCCACCAAGGCGAATTCCAGTCTCCTTGAGAAAAGCAATGCATGCGTCCTCATTTCCAGATAATCCAGGCAGATAAGGATCCTGAGAATACTCTAGCATCTTATATACAGGCCTAGTCTGCCGGCCAAATAGCCTGAGGTCTCGGGCAAATGAAATGGCACCTGATTTTGCGCCAATTTCAAGAATCGTTCTATTAATACCGATAAGCTGACCTCTGGCAAGATCCTGAAGGTCGCCTACCGCCCCGACAATAGCCAACGGTGATAGATCATTATTTTCGCCATTACTTGCCAATGCATAAGCAAAGATAAAAGAAACCCCGCTGGCGCTGAGCTGAGTAGCTCCGTCAGACCCTACCAAATGAGGATTGATATGAACTAAAGGTTGCTGCTGCGAAGATTCGGGTTTATGATGGTCAATTATAATAGCCTTCAAACCTAATCTGCAGATGTCTCCCACGATGCCGCTTCCTAGGTCTGTAAATATAACTAATTCCGAGCCATAGTCTGCGATCTGCCTTAAAGCCACATCATCTAATTGTCTAAAAAAGAGTGGATGATATTCAATTCCTACCCTGGCCAAAGCAGAACAGACTATGCTAGCGGCGGTTAGGCCATCGGCATCAACATGAGATGCCACCAAAATGTCATTAATTCCATGTATCTCTTCTGAGGCCTTCTGGCAAAGCCGCATTAATTCTGAGTAGCTTGATAAGATCCCATCATGCTCACTCATGGCATTCAAATCATCGATATAGAATATTAAAGTTGAGTTCAAAACGATACTTTTGATTCCTCCCTGGAATTCTCCAAATAAAATTTGGCAGATTAAGCCTATAACTCCTCAGTTTACGACTTGAAGATTTCCCGAGATTATCGCTATCGAAAATGACGTTAATCATTTGAAAACTTTAATCATTCATTTCTAGTATGGAGAGATCAAATTGACTTTCATACTTTGAGAATTGGGCCATGGTCATATATCGAGTCCGATTCAAGAATTTACTCAACTCGAATTGAT
>JALHSR010000239.1 GCA_022865315.1 Methanotrichaceae archaeon
ACTAATTTCCGTCAAATTCGCATCAATTTTTCCATTGATAGATGAGTCTATTGTAGAATTATTAGTCATAGCCCCATTTAGGGTATAATTATCATAATATGCAGATTTTGTCGCAGCACTTTCATTAGTTGTATTTGGAGGTACTGTTAATGGTAATTGGCTGATGTTAATCTCAGGATTTATTATCTTTTCAATATCCCAGGTACTATTATTTTGTCCCACTGGCAGTATTTTTTCCTCAATCCAGCCAATCGCCTTTTCAATAATCTTATCTCTCTGATTTTGTATCTGTGGCCCAAAAGGCAGTACTTCATTTGCCACATTGGTTCGTGAATATAGTATATCGTAAACAAGGATCATTGCCAAAAAGCTAAGAAAGATCAGTACTAAGATTATTAGTATGCTATGTATTTTTGGGTGTTCATTAATAGAGGTACTTCTAGCGCTAATTTTTCCTTTGAGCCTTGAAGCCTCCTCCATATGTACTAATAATTTTTTTAAGTTTATATGTCTTACGGTAGTTAAGAAATTATAATGTAATTGGTTCAAAAAGGCCTCAATTTATGATCGTATCTCTGAAATCATGCGCATATAACATATGTCCTATTCAGTAACCTTTATTGAGCAGAATCTCTAAAATTAGAAAACAAAATCTATTAATCTATGTGGATTGATAAAAAATAAAAATAGTTTAATTAATTTTAAATTGTAAAATAATCTATCTAGTTGTTAGGATGCCGGCATCCTTAATTACCAAGCAAATGGATCGTTGAAGTATGGCACTGGAAGATAAGATTCTTCAAGCAATAAGCGGAGACCATGTAACTGCAGTGGCGACTGTCTCAGATGGGCATCCGGCAGTGAGGTTCATGGCTCTCACGGGTATGGATGACTTTACTTTGATTGGCGCAACTGTGAAGAGTTCTCGCAAAGTTCAGCAGATAATTAAGAACTCAGAGGTAGCCTTATCGATCTGGTCCGGTAAGAGTTTTTCTGATCCTTACGTAGTGATTCAGAGCAAAGCGGAGATCCATGATGATCTTGAGACCAAAACGAAGTATTGGGATCCCAAGCTAGAACCTTATTTCCAAAAGCCTGAGAATCCTAATTATGTGGTATTGAAATTCGTACCTCAAAAGATCGAGTATTATTACGAAATGACCATGGAGATATGGGAGCGGTGAAAAATATTGATGCTGCCTGGGTGCAGCTGAGCTAGATTTGCTTCGCAGGAATCAATCTTTTGCCCTTTCAAGATTAGCCGGAGAAATCAAATTTCATATGACTTATTCCAAAATATTCGAAGTGCCTGAGGAGGGTTGAGGTTGAAGATTGGTATTATCATTGCCTTTATATCAATAAATATGTTATTCAATTCGGCTCTAGGACAATTTTCTTCTGATTATTGGCTGGAAATGGGAAAGAAGTTTACTGAAAAAGGTTCATATATCAATGCTATTCCGTGTTATGATAAAGCAATCGAAGCCGATCCGACGTATGCACTTGCTTGGGTAGAGAAAGGCAATTTTTTGAACAAGATGGGCAAATATAATGAAGCTGTTGAGGTATTCGACAAAGCTTTAGAATTGGATCCGCTTTCTGAAAAGACTTGGTTTGGCAAAGGCATTGCTCTCGAATTATCTGAGAAACATAAAGAGGCCCTAGAGTCATTCGATAAATCAGTCGAGATTAAACTGCTTTATGCACCCGGTTGGTTTGGCAAAGGCGTTGTTCTTGGTGAGTTAGGGAGGTTGGACGAAGCACTTATGGCTTACGATAAGGCATTGGAGATAAATCCGAAATTGGGATCCGTTTGGTATTATAAAGGCTTAATTTTAAAAGCACAAGAAAAGGAAGCAGATGCCAAAGAAGCTTTATTTAGAGCAAAGGAGTTCAATTTTGCTGGTTAGAATTCAAATGTTGAATCTAGTTTCTTAACCTTCTTATCCTTGTTCATATTCTTATGACCGTTTCTGGTGCTGGATGTATTACGAATGCACAATCTAACGCATTAGAAAGAAAATTTTTAAGATATTATAGTACATTGACATTCCGACTAAGATATAATTTTAAAAATTTATCATTAATTATTTTTTTTAAAAAAAAAAAATTTGCGGCGTTCCGATCATATCTGGATATAGTAAGTGTTGCCGCAATTGTAAGTTTTGGTCTGAGCATAGCTGAAGCCTTGGTGGTATACCTTAATTGTGTGTTGCTGATTCCCTGAGGCTGTAAAACTAAAGGTTCCATCTCGTGGATCGCCCTGTTGTCCGTCGCCACCTTTGTAATTGCCATCTACATAGACAGAGTATCCCTTCATGCTGTCAGAAGTAATGATTATTCTTGCGGTGCAGCCCGGGGCTGGTGCTGGCGAATAGGGCGTTGGGCCAGGTGGATAAGAAGGCGATCCATAGACATAAACGTAGATATAATTGCTCCAGCCATTGCAGTAATACTGCAGTGTATGCCAACCTGGGGCGTCTCCGTAGAACCACATCTTTTGCCAGCCGGGATAGGGTATGTAGGCCATAGATTGTGTGACTAGCTTACCATTGGGATACCATTCGTATGTATAAAGCTGGCCAGTTCCCCTCACATCAAGATACATGGGCACCCAATTGTCAAAATAGCAGCTCGCTGTAGTAGACGCGTAATATGGGATATAGAAATAATTAGGTGCAGAGGTACCTTGGGGAACGATCATCTTGGTGCTGGAAGGTGCAGTAGCCATAGATATTGGTGCTGCAGATTTTGCAGATGCCTGTGTCGTTGCCGTTACTGCTTGGCTCTCAGAAGTTGGTGGGGTCTGGATGCTGGCGGATGGTTGAGCCGGCTTATATCCTAGCGATTCTGGGCTAGGTGGCGTAGATGGAGTCGGTTGGGCAAACGTGCTCATACATAACAGTATTAAAATCAATATTGAGGCCAAAATATTCTTCATCAATTTCACCTCGAAATATTTGTTTATAAAATTCTAATGGAATTTCTCCGGGAACTGTTGGATGATCCCTTCAGCTAAAGAATCGGCCATCATATTTGATTGTTCTTCGATTCTGTCAAATGTGTCGATGGAAGCATTGAAGTCCTTAGCCAGTAATTGCTGCGTTTGGTTCTTAGTCAAATTTAGATGCTCATGCCACATAGCTTCACGCATTTCTAGTGTCAGCACAGGGATTGTTTTGTTCTCAAAACTTGCTATTTCATCTGCATTTTTGAACCATCTGCTGTTGACATCTTCTAGTGCTGTTTCATTTCCATCCTTAGCTGTCTCGACTAGCTCAGCAGCAATGATTAGGTGCTCTTCAATTAGGTCTCCATAATTTTTAGCTGATTCATTTCCCAAGTATGGTTGAACGGTTTCGGCCATATCTTCGTAGTTCCTCAATAGTCTTGCTATTACTGGGTCTTTATCGCCAGAATTTTGGATTATTGTCATTATGGCCATCCTGGTCCAGAATATATGTTCCTGCCACAGCGTCCTGAGCTGTAACAACAAGCTTGCTTCAGCGGGAGTTATTACTCTATCTGTCTGATTTACCTGACCAACTATCTCTGGCTCCAGCTTTTCGGTTACGTTTCCATTGATTGAGCCGAAACAGGGTGCTACCATGGCCGATAGAAGTAACAATAGCGGTATCACTTTTTTACGCATAAAATCCCTTTAAAGAAAATTATAATTAATGCATATAACGGTTGCGAAACTTATCTGATCATCTTTGAGCATTTAAGATCTACTTTCCGAGTTCATATATACGACCAAAAGGCAGATCATTTCTTAGAAATAGGTGAGATGCAAACCCATCTGATTGATCTAAAGGATCAAATCCTTGAAGCACCCAAGTTGCTGCTTTGAGATGTGAGAAGATGTTGGTTGTTGTAGCTTTGGGTGGCAATGCCCTTTTGCAGCGCGGTCAGACTATGACGATTGAGTTCAGCGAGGCAACATTAGCAAAGTAGCACAAGCTCTGGCGCCAATAGCAAGACACCATCTAGACCGTGGGCTCACGTGTTGGGATACTAGTTTTTGCGATTCAAACTTTAAAAGTTCAGCACTAAATATGTCAGCATGAAACTTGATATCTGTATATGTATTAGAAATTTCTCAATTGGCTATTAAAATACAATTTAGTTCTTATCGATGTGGACAATAATATAGGATTGATTGGTTTCTTGCAGAGGTTCCCCTCGGTAGTTGCGATAGCATAGCCATAAAGATATATAGTGAATTGATATTAAATAAAAAATAATATGAATCATAAATAATTGTCTGATTAGACAATAAACCTTGAAGAGTCCCTGATTTGTTTTTAGCTTAGAGAACGTTAATAAGGTTCTCTCGCTAGGTCTTGAACTGTTAGGGGATGCAGATATCATTAGGAATCCTTGGATTACAAAGCAAGAAATATTCTGTTCTACTCGTGCTGGTTCCAACTGGAAATCGCTTGGCTGGTCTCTGATAATCGAAGTCGAAGAAGTTAGCCCTGGCAAAGAAAAGCTAGTAAATGGCTCATTATAATTTTGGAAATTCTTAGAGTTTGGCAGATTTTTCTAATCAACATATCCAAGAAAGGGTGTTAACTGAGAGAAAGTGGCATGATTTCAATTTGAATCTTGAGGCTCAATTTTTGCAGAAATTATGCAATATGAATCGCTATAATAGAGGTCGCCACTATTTTTCTAGTATTTTTCGGATTCAAAGGATTATAATACACAGTTAGCAGCTTTGTGAGGAACGATACGGCGAATTTATCTACTTTCATGACAATAGCTCTCAATATTCACCAATATAGGCGACTCCATGGGACTCATGGAGATGCAATAATGTTAAAATATTTGATTATATCGAAAAGCAGAAAAGTATTAGCAGCCATATTCTTCCTTTCCTTTCTGTTATCTTCCTCAGTCCTAGCTCACGCGCCGACTGATGTAAACCTCAGTTACGATCAAGCAAGAAATCTCCTCAATGTTACAATAAGTCATAGTGTTTCCGATCCTACAAGGCACTATGTTATGCGAGTAGAAGTAACCAAGAATGGTGAGCCGCTTCTGAGCGAAGATTATACGAGTCAGCCATTGCCATCAAAGTTCACTTACTCTTATAATATGAATGCATTGGCCGGAGACAAGTTAATTGCAAAGGCTTTTTGCAGCATTGCCGGGAGCACAATGGGAAAGCTAATTTTGCCTGGACAGACCAGACTTGTGGTTTAATCGCTTCAGTTCTGCCCTTGGATAAGATGACTTTGCCCTCTGGGGTCGCAATTGATATTTTTGCTCAGAATCTCTATTATCCACGCTCTATGGTGATCAGTCCAATGGCATTATCTTTGTAGGAACCAGATTACCATTCGATTACCTGGACACAGGACACGGGTCATTGTTTACCAGACTAGAACCTTTTAGCCGACTCAAATTTAATCCAAAAATTTTTTTGTAAGTTAACTTCTTAATCATACCATAAAATCTAACTATTATTACCAATTTAAATTTAAATCATGAATCCAATCACACCTATCTTTCATCGCAGACTTCCCAAGAGTTTAAAAGGTTTACAAGAATTGGCATTGGACTTGCGCTTAAATGAGAGCCTACATGCCGATCGTATCTGGGAAATGCTGGACCCTGAAGTATGGGAGAGAACGAGAAATCCCCAAATGATTTTGCAGGAAATCCCACAAGAGCGCCTTGAGCAGGCCGCCAAAAATAACCAACTGAAAAAAGAGCTACAATCCCTTCTTCTTACAAAAGAAAAATTATTAACTGAAAGATCTTGGTTTGCCCAGAAATACCCAAGATCGCCCTTGCGAGCCGTTGCTTATTTCAGCATGGAGTTCGGGCTAAGCGAGGCTTTGCCAATTTATTCGGGAGGACTAGGTATCTTAGCAGGCGACCACCTAAAGAGCGCCGGAGACCTGGGAATTCCTATAGTAGGGATAGGTTTGCTATATCAGCAAGGCTATTTCAGACAGGTTTTGAATCTGGATGGCTCTCAGGTGGAGGCCTTTCCATATAACGACCCTCTTAGCCTTCCGGTCACACCTGTAGTAGGAAAAAATGGCAGCTTATTGAGGTCAAAGATCCGACTACCAGGAAGAGATCTTTTTTTGCGACTGTGGCAAGCGCAAGTTGGAATTACTAGCTTATATCTTTTGGACTCAAATGATCCTCTCAATAGCCCATGGGATAGGGGTATAACAGCTACTCTTTATTCTCCTAGCATAGAGAATAGATTCATTCAGGAGTTGGTTCTGGGTTTTGGAGGCTGGAGAGCATTAGAAGATATGGGAATAGAAGTGGATGTAATTCATTTGAATGAGGGGCATGCTGCCTTCGTGATCTTGGCCCGAGCGTACAGTTTCATGCGTAAAACTGGTTTATCTTTCTCCGAGGCACTTTGGGCCACTCGAGCAGGTAATGTTTTTACAACTCATACTCCCGTAGCGGCAGGGTTCGATCGATTTGATAGGACTATGCTAAAACAATATGCTGAGTATTACGCAAATTCTGTTGGGTTATCCATTGATGAATTACAGTCCCTTGGACAATTAGGTGACCAAGAGGGCTTGGTAAACGCCAGCCTGGCCATGAGGGGATGTTGTTTTGTCAATGGAGTAAGCAAATTCCATGGTCAGGTTAGTCGCAAAATCTTCCAGCATCTCTATCCTCGTTGGCCTCATTCGGAAGTTCCAGTAAACCATATTACGAACGGTATACATATCCCATCT
Organism: Methanotrichaceae archaeon; assembly: GCA_022865315.1. Classification (GTDB taxonomy): domain Archaea; phylum Halobacteriota; class Methanosarcinia; order Methanotrichales; family Methanotrichaceae; genus JALHSR01. The sequence goes on from JALHSR010000239.1 coordinate 6,726, forward strand.
TGGGATTTTCCGCAGGCTCGAGCGCTGTGGGATCAAATTGAAAAAGATCCTATGTGGTGGTGCAAAACTTCTGGAATATCATCTGAAGCTATGGATCTGGAAGATAGTAAAAAAATTTGGCAAGTTCGTTGCGATGCGCGCCTGGCTTTAGTAAATTATGTTAGGCGGCGTTTTGTCCGGCAGCTGAAGGAACATAGTGCTTCCCCTGAATTTTTAGAAAAGGCCAGTCAAATTTTAGATCCCAATGTTCTAACTATCGGCTTCGCTAGGCGTATTGCGGCCTATAAAAGGCCGACACTCTTATTGCATGACCAGCAGAGGCTGCAGAAGATACTCTTAGATCAGAATTATCCGGTGCAATTGATACTGGCCGGCAAAGCACATCCTCATGATGAAGAGGGCAAGCGCATGGTCCAGCAGCTGGCACAGTTTGCTTCTCAGCCAGAGTTATTTGGCCATATAGTCTTTATGGAAGACTATGACATCGGACTGGCTCGGAGACTGTTGGCGGGGGTCGATCTTTGGGTAAATGTTCCTCGTTCCACAATGGAAGCTTGTGGCACTAGCGGAATGAAGGTTTTGGTAAATGGAGGGCTCAATCTTTCTGAATTAGATGGTTGGTGGGCCGAGGCCTTCTTCCCAGGAGTGGGTTGGGCTTTAGGAGACGGAAAAGAGCATGATGATACTCTGGAATTGGATAAATCTGAGGCTGAACAACTCTACGAACTCTTAGAGAATGAAATAATACCCGAATTTTATAATCGAGACCAAGAGGGGATACCTCGGGCTTGGATGAGCAAGATCAGATCGAGCATGGCTCGACTGGTTCCCAAGTTCAGTAGCCATCGCATGGTACGAGAATATATGGAAAAGGCATACATACCTGCTGCTGAAGCCTATAAATGTAGATCTTCTGATAATGCTAAATTGGCTTCAGAGCTGAGCGATTGGCAGAATCGGCTTAACAGCGGATGGAAAGACCTGCATTTCGGCAATTCAAAAGTAAGCAGAGTTGAAGGTACGTGGCGATTCGAGGTCGAAATTTTCTTTGGAAGAATTGATCCTAACGATGTGAGAGTGGAGCTTTATGCAGAGCGAGAGGATGGAGGTGCAGAAAAGTCGATCGGTTTGGCTATGGTTAGAGATAAAATGATTTCTCCAGAATTAAATGGCTATTTGTACATTGCTTCTGTTCCAGACTCGCGTCCAGCGGAGCACTACACGCCAAGGATAATACCGTTTCATCCCCATGCTTTCATTCCCCTCGAGGTGAATCATATCCTATGGCTTCACTAATCAAGTTTAATGGGCTCCTAATTTTTATCGGCATAATATTATAGCAAGAATATTTGATACCCATCTTCAGATCTAATTCTAATTATGCTGCCCTTTAATTACATCATCATGAGGAAAAAACCCCATTTCGAATAGTTGAATTGTCATGAAATGAAAAAAAAATGGAAACTTTCTTAAGTAATAAGACTAGTGATAGCAGCTAGAGTAGGATTAAAACAATGAACGGATTAAAACCTGGTGAGTTATCGAAGCTTATTCTTAGCATTTTAATCTGTCAGCTAGCGGGAGTTATAGGCTCCATTTTTACGAATAGCTCTGTGGCAACTTGGTATCCCAATCTAATCAAGCCCTGGTTTACGCCTCCAGGTTGGATTATCTTGGCCTTGATGGTGTTGGACTTGACCCAAAAGAAGGGCTCACCATACCTGCATTGACTTTCATGATCTTTCAATCTATGTTCGCTGTGATAACCGTTGCTATAATAACTGGTAGTTTTGTTGAGCGCATCAAATTCAGTTCATTCCTGATCTTCTCTCTAGCCTGGGTAGCTCCAGTTTATGATCCTATTGCTCACTGGGTCTGGGGACCGAGAGGAAGCTGTTGGTTTAGATCTGTCACAGCATGGGGAAGAAGCTTACGCTTGAGGTGAATGATTTGAAAAAGATAGAAGCTATAATCCGGCCCGAGAAACTAAATGTTCGCAGAGCTGCTCTTGATTCTAGGGGGTTTTCGGGAATGATGATAACAGAAGTCAAGGGACGGGGGAGGCAAAAAGGCATTACCCTTCAATAGCGAGCAGGGGATTACAAAGTGGACTTCTTGCCAAAGGTCAAATTAGAAATTATCACTGATGATGAGGACATGGAGAATGTTATTGGGCTCATATGTGAGATGGTGCATACAGGAGAAGCTGGAGACGGAAAAATCTTTGTATATCCAGTTGATGATGTTGTGCGAGTTAGGACAAAAGAGCGAGGCTACGGTGCAGTCTAGGGCAAAGAGTTTTAAAACCCCTGAGCAAAATTAATGCCAGAATGGGCGCCTCTCCGCAAAAGGATCTCAACCCCAAAAAAGATATTGCAATCTTGAACGAATTTTTGCAAAAAAATTGCAGTTTGCCAGGTGAGATAGACACTCAGTTCACCGTGTCCCTCATTATTGGAGGCTAAAGCCATCGGGCTTGCCCTATCTTCCTAGCGACTGCATCATTTGCAGGTGGAAGGAGGCGAATTACTCGTTTTACCTTGCCACCTTACTGGTGCCACGTCTTGAGCCATGCATATGAGATCCCCGGCCAAAAAGGGCTGAATGACGGCGTGCTACGCCCATTACGGCGTGCATCTTACCGGCCGCAGCATGTACCAGCCATGCCGGATACGTCACCGATTTCCTGAGCCTACAAACAAGTCGGCAAACCTTGCCGAATGCACTACCTACCTAAAGATATGCACTTTTTCAGTTCCAGGGACATATCGGAGCGTTTTCTCACGCCACATCTGCACAGGACGCGACAAATCTCATATGAGGTTGATCCCTCCATTTAAATCTTTTGGGTTTTAATTGCAATTAGTGATCGAATTTTGAAAAATTCGTCGTGGAGAGAAAAAAATTTTGATCTATGCGCGACTGATAAAAATTACAGATAATCTTAAAAATAAAAATTTATCTTTTTAACATCACGAACTCAGGATGCTTGAGAAAGAACCTAATATGAAGTAAGGAGGAAAATTTGATTGAAAATAACCATTGAGGACTCCTATTAACCCTCATTAGCAATGGAGATATCAAGATCAGTGCTCATTTCTATTCTCTTGACGTCCAAATTTCCTTGAATCCCCTTTTTTTTGTTATTGTTCGATGGCTTCCGCTAAGTCTAAATGACTCT